>DAIMYL010000031.1:0-17893 GCA_036734505.1 Steroidobacteraceae bacterium
CGGGCGCCGGCCGCACCGAGTGCCTCAACTGGCTCTTCTGGCAGATGGCGAGCGCGCCCTACCTCGGCGGCGGGTTCGGGCATTTCTATGCCTATGCGCCCCAGAAGATCGAGTACGCCATCGACCGCTTCGCCATGGAGGCCAAGCGCCAGATGGATGTGCTCGACCGACGCCTGGGCGGAACGCCTTGGCTCGCGGGTGACGCCTATTCCATCGCCGACATCGCGGTCTGGCCCTGGTATGGCGTGCTCGCGATGGGCGAGCTCTACGGCGCGGGCGAATTCCTGCAGGTCCGGTCGTACGGCAATCTTTGCCGTTGGGCCGAACGCATCGCCGCACGCCCGGCGGTGGAGCGCGGGCGCCGCGTCAACCGCGCATGGGGTGATGCCGCCACGCAGCTGCCCGAACGGCACGCGTCCGCCGACCTCGACACGCCGCCCGCCGCCTGATCCGAGCGGCGCGTCCCAAGAGAAAGGCCCGCACCGTTCGCACGGTGCGGGCCTTCTTTTTGGCTGGGGGACTAGGATTCGAACCTAGGTAAACGGAGTCAGAGTCCGTTGTCCTACCGCTAGACGATCCCCCAAGAATCGAGTGCGGACGGCGCAGGCGACCCCGCGATCAGCGCTTCGAGTACTGCGGACCGCGGCGGGCCTTGCGACGGCCGACCTTCTTGCGTTCCACCTCGCGCGCATCACGGGTGACGAACCCGGCGACACGCAGCGGACGGCGCAGCGTCTCATCATACTCGATGAGCGCGCGGGTGATGCCCTGACGGATGGCGCCGGCCTGGCCGGTGATGCCGCCGCCGGCGACCGTCACATCCACATCGAAGCGGGCGAGGGTCTCGGTCAGCTCGAGCGGCTGGCGCACGATCATGCGACCCGTCTCGCGACCGAAGAAGTTGTCGATGCTGCGGGCGTTGATGGTGATGCGGCCGGAGCCGGGCTTGAGGAACACACGGGCCGTGGCGGTCTTGCGGCGGCCGGTGCCGTAGTTGGTGGCGGGCATTCGGGGTTCCTGGCGTATCAGATGTTGAGGGGCTTCGGCTGCTGCGCGGCGTGCGGGTGCTTGTCGCCCGCGAACACGTGCAGCTTGCGGTACATGCTGCGGCCGAGCGTGGTCTTCGGCAGCATGCCCTTGACGGCGAACTGGATCACACGCTCGGGGTGCTCCTTGAGGAGCTTCCCGAGGGCGATCGACTTGATGCCGCCGATGGCGCCGGTGTGGTGGTAGTAGATCTTGTCGGTGATCTTCGCGCCGGTGACGCGGACCTTGTCGGCGTTCAGCACGACGATGTGGTCGCCCATATCGACATGCGGGCTGTAGTCGGCCTTGTGCTTGCCCTTGAGGCGCAGCGCGATCTGGCTGGCCAGGCGACCGAGGGTCTTGCCCGAGGCATCGACGACGAACCAGTCGCCACGGACGGTGGCGGGCTTGGCAAAAACGGTGCTCATTAAGTGTCTCCGCTCGCGACGGACAGTCCAAAACCCACGGGTCGCGAGTCCCGAAAAAGGGCCGGAAGTGTACTCAAGCCGCGAGGTGTTTGCAAAACCTCCCGCAAGGCACCCCTACCCGGGGCCGGACACCCGGATCCGGTACGGACACCCCCTCGGGCCGTCCACCCAGTGGATTTGATATGTAAAACAAGACGGATGGCGGCCGCGCAGGCCTCAAGAAAGACCCTCGGGCGGCCGACCTATAATGTGCCATGCGCGAAAGCCACCTCCTCGACCCTGTCCTCGGCTCCCTTGATCGGGCGCTCCGCGCCGTGTTCGCGCCTCCCCTCGCGACCCGGCCGATGCCCCGCCCCAAGGGCGATCCGACCCTGCCCGAGGCTCCGCTGTCCGACGCCGAACGGCGCGACGCGGCCGGCCTGATGCGGGTCAACCATGCCGGGGAGGTGGCTGCGCAGGCGCTCTATCACGGTCAGGCCGCCTTCGCCTCGCGTCCCGAGGTCCGTGACTGGCTGCTGCAGGCCGCACGCGAGGAGGCCGACCACCTCGCCTGGTGCGACCAGCGGTTGCGCGAGCTCGGCTCGCGCCCGAGCCTGCTCGGCCCCTTGTGGTACGCCGGATCGTTCGCGATCGGCGCCGCGGCGGCGCTCGCGGGCGATCGCACCAGCCTCGGCTTCGTCAGCGAGACGGAGCGTCAGGTCGAAGGCCACATCGATTCGCATCTCGAGCGCTTGCCCGCCGCCGATGCACGCAGCCGCGCGGTCCTGCAGGTGATGCGCGACGACGAGGCCGCGCACGGCGCCGCCGCGCGTGCGGCCGGCGGTCAGGAGCTGCCGGTGCCGGTGCGCGAAGCGATGCGCGCCACCGCCAAGGTCATGACCACCACGAGCCGCTGGCTATGACACCACCGCCCCGCACCGTCGCCCCCCGAGCGCTGCCGGCGCGCGCCTCGACCGCCCCTTCGCCGGGCGTGCAGCGCTTCATCGAGCACGCGCGGCGCCGCGTCGTGCCGTCCCGGACCTTGCTCATCAGCGCCGGCGAACCGCCCGAGTCGCTGTTCCTCGTGGTGTCGGGTTCGGTCGAGGTGCTGATCGAGGACGACGAGGGCAACGACATGGTCCTCGCCTACCTCGGCAAGGGGCAGTTCTTCGGCGAGATGGGGCTGTTCGGGCTCGGCCACGGCCGCAGCGCCTTCGTCCGCGCCCGCGGCCGCAGCGAGATCGCCGAGATGCCCTACGCGCGTTTCCGTGCCTTGGCCCAGGAGGCGCCGTCGTTGATGGCCGAGATCGCCGCGCAGCTCGCACTGCGGCTCGAGCGCACCAACCGCAAGCTGGGCGACCTGGCGTTCGTGGATGTCAGCGGTCGCATCGCTCATGCGCTCATCGACCTCTGCGGCGAGCCCGAGGCCTTGACGCATCCCGAGGGCATGCAGATCCGCGTGTCGCGGCAGGAGCTCTCGCGGCTCGTCGGTTGCTCGCGCGAGATGGCGGGCCGGGTGCTGAAGTCGCTCGAGGAGCAGGGCCTGCTGCGCGCCCACGGCAAGACCGTCGTGGTCTTCGGCGTGCGGCCGGGGGCGGTGCGCTCGTCGGCCGCTCAGCCGGCGGCGGCGATCGCCGAGCGCATCGCGCGCACCGTCGCCGCGTAATCGCGGCTGCCGAAGATCGCCGAGCCGGCGACGAAGGTGTCCGCGCCCGCCGCGGCCACCGCGCCGATGTTGTCCACCTTGATGCCGCCGTCCACCTCGAGCCGCACCGCGCGTCCCGAGGCCTCGATGCGCTCGCGCACCGCGCGGATCTTGTCGAGCGTGGACGGGATGAACGCCTGACCGCCGAAGCCGGGGTTCACGGACATCAAGAGCACGAGGTCGAGCTGCGGCAGCGTATGGTCCAGCCAGGACAGCGGGGTCGCGGGGTTCAGCACCAGGCCCGGCTTGCAGCCGTGCTCGCGGATCAGCGCGATGCTGCGGTCGATGTGGTCGCTGGCCTCGGGATGGAAGCTGATCCAGGTCGCGCCCGCCTTGGCGAAATCCGCGATCAACCGGTCGACCGGACGCACCATCAGGTGCACGTCGATGGGCGCCGTGATGCCGTGCTTGCGCAACGCCTCGCAGACCAGCGGCCCGACCGTGAGGTTGGGCACGTAGTGGTTGTCCATGACGTCGAAGTGGATGAGGTCGGCGCCGGCGGTGAGCACCGCCTCGACCTCGGCGCCGAGCCGGGCGAAGTCCGCCGACAGGATGGACGGCGCGATCCAGGGCGCATTGCAGGCGGGTCTGCGGTCGACGTTCACGGCTTGATCCCTCGCGCGGCGCGGATGATGTCCCAGGCTTCGATGATCTGCTGCGTGCGCTGCTTGGCGTGCTCGAGCATGGACTCAGGCAGGCCGTTGGCGCGCAGCTTATCAGGATGGTGCCGCGACAGCTGACGGCGGTAGGCCTTGACCACGGCCTCGTCGCCCGCGCCGGCGCGCACGCCGATCACCTCGTAGGCCTCGGTCAGCGACATGCGCGGCACGGCGCCCGGCGACCGTCCCGCGCCCTCCGCGCGCGCGCCGCTGCGGCTGCCGCCGCCCGGGCGTGCACCCGCTGCACCCGACGCGCCTGCCGAACCCGCCGCGCCCCCTGCCGCACCCGCGGAGGGTCGGGCGCCGCCGCGCGAGCGCTGGCGCTGGCGCAGCACGGTCTCGATCCGCGCGAACTCCAGCCCGCCGACGCCGAGCATGGCCGCGACGCGCATCAACATCGGACGCGCCGGCCCGCGCAGGTCGTCGGCCGCGAGCGCGGTGCGCAGCTGGATCTCGAGGAAGTTGCGCAGCAGGTCGGGGCGTCCGGCGCACACCCGGCGCAGCGCCATCACCGCGCGCGAGAGCTCGTAGTCCGGATCCTTGCCGACGGTGAAATGCGCGATCGCCTCGGCGATGTGCGCCTCGCGCAGACGGAACTCGGTCATCACCGAGCGCGCCGCACGGATGTCCTCGTCCGACACCCGACCATCGGCCTTGGCCACATGGCCCATCACCTCGAAGGTGACCTGGAAGAAGAGCGCGTTGACCGCCTTGGGGTCGCCGACCGCCTCGCCCTCGTCGTCGGACTCGTCCTCCACGACACCGGCGTCCTCGACCCGGTGCAGGGGGCGGCGGCGCAGCGCCTCGCGGGCGCCGGCATCGCCCTCGAGCTTGTCGTCGACCAGATGGCCGGCGATGAGGCCCAGGATGGCCCCCACCGGGCCGCCGGCCAGCGCCCCGAACGCACCGCCCACGAGTTTCCCACCCCACTTCATGCTGCAATACTAGCAATCCCCGGCGCACCGCCGGGCGACCACCGGCGGACGGCCGGCAGAACGGGAGACCGCGTGGCTGACATCGACCCAGTGCCCACCGTGCACACCACCGCACTGCGCCATCTGCACCGGCTGCACACCGGCAAGGTGCGCGACATCTACGAGGTCGACGCCGACCACATGCTGATCGTCACGACGGACCGCCTGTCCGCGTTCGATGTGGTGCTGCCCGACCCGATCCCGCACAAGGGCCGTGTGCTCACCGAGATCTCGGACTTCTGGTTCCGCCGTACCACCCACATCGTGCCGAACCAGTTGTCGGACATGGGCCTCGAGGCGCTGCGGCTCGACCCGGACGAGCGCGCCATGCTCGCGGGCCGTGCGGTGGTCGTGAAGCGCCTGCGCGCGCTACCGGTGGAGGCCGTGGTGCGCGGCTATCTCATCGGCTCGGGCTGGAAGGACTACCAGCGCACCGGCGCCGTCTGCGGCCATGTGCTGCCGCCCGGGCTCGAGCAGGCGGCGCGCCTGCCCGCGCCGCTCTTCACCCCGGCCAGCAAGGCGCCCGCCGGCCAGCACGACGAGAACATCGACTACGCCGAGGTCGAACGCCTCGTCGGCGCGCCGCTCGCCGCGCAGATGCGCGACACCGCGCTCGCGCTCTACGGCTTCGCGGCGGCGCACGCGCTCGAGCGCGGCATCATCATCGCCGACACCAAGTTCGAGTTCGGGGTCGATGCCGCCGGTCGGCTGACCCTCATCGACGAGGTGATCACGCCCGACTCCTCGCGCTTCTGGCCCGCCGACACCTGGCGCACCGGCATCAGCCCGCCGTCCTTCGACAAGCAGTTCGTGCGCGACTACCTCGAGACCCTCGACTGGGACAAGACCGCGCCCGGGCCGCGCCTGCCGGCGGACATCCTCCGCCGCACCAGCGAGAAGTACCTCGAAGCGCTGCGGCGGCTGACCGGCCCGGCCGTGGGCTGACAGGACGCGGCGCGTGCACGAGACCCCCTGGCGGCAGCTCGACGGCTGGCTCTGGGGCCGCCATACGCAGGGCGACGGCCTGACGGCGCGCGCGCTGCGGCTGCTGCGCTACCCCTACGCGGTGGTCCGCGATGTCACGCTGGGCGACGTCAACCTGCGCGCGATGGGGCTCGTCTACAACACCCTGCTCGCGCTCATCCCGCTGCTCGCCTTCAGCTTCGCCGTGCTCAAGGTGTTCGGCGCGCAACGCGACCTCGAGCCGCTGGTGCTGGAGTTCTTCCGCCCCGTGGGCGAGGCGGCGGCCGATCTCACCGCACGCGTCATGGCCTTCGTCGACGGCGTGTCGGGCGGCCTCGTCGGCTCGCTCGGCTTCGCGCTGCTGCTGTGGACCCTGCTCGGCACCATCCAGAAGGTCGAGGACAGCTTCAACTATCTTTGGCGGGTCGAGCAGCCGCGCACCCTCGGCCGGCGCATCGCCGAGTACCTGGTGCTGGTGATCGTGGGGCCGGTGCTGCTGGTGCTCGCCTACGGGCTCGGCATCGCGCCGCCGCTGATGATCACGGCGCTCTTCATCGCGCTGTACCGCTTCGTGCCGAACACCACGGTCCGTTGGCTGCCCGCCGTCGGCGGCGGCCTGGTCGCGGGCCTGCTGTGGTGGATGCTCTCCAAGGTCTTCGCCGACCTCTACACGCACGCACGCAGCCTCACCATCGTCTATGCGGGCTTCGCGCTCATCATCGCCGCGCTGGTGTGGACCTGGGCGGGCTGGCTGATATTGCTGGTCGGCGTGCAGGTGTCGTTCTACCTGCAGAACCCGGGCTACCTGCGGCTCGGCCTCGTCGAGCTCAGGCTGTCGGCCGCGGAGACCGAGGACCTCGCGCTGCGCATCATGCTGCTGGTCGGCCGCTCGCATGTGCAGGGCGCGCGCCGCTGGGACAACGAAGGGCTCGCCCGCGCGCTGCGCGTGCCGGGCATCGCCGTGGCGCAGGTGGCGGGCATCCTCGAGCAGGCGAAGCTCTTGGCCGCCGATGAGACCGAGGCTTGGCTGCCGGGCCGCGACATCGACCACATCACGCTGCGCGAGGTGCTGCGTGTGGTGCGCAACCCGCGCAGCACGCTGGTGGACCACCAGCAGGCGAAGCCGCTGCCGGCGGTCGATGCGCTGCAGGCCGAACTGCAGGCCGCGTCGGACAGCGCGCTCGGCGAGCGCACCTTGGGCCAATTGGTCGCCGCGCAGCCCGACTGACGGCCCGCGGTACGCACGGGCCCCGGTCGGTCGACCGCCGGTCGCCCGCGGGTCACTCGCCGGCGATGGTCATCTCGCCGACCCACACCGATCCGGTGCGGATCCCGCCGCGCGGGTCGATGTCGCCGCCGATCGCGACGAGGTCGCGGTACAGGTCCTTGAGGTTGCCGGCGATGGTGATCTCCTGCACCGGGTAGGCGATCGCGCCGTCCTCGATCCAATAGCCCGTGGCGCCGCGCGAGTAGTCGCCGGTGACGCCGTTCACGCCCTGGCCCATGAGCTCGGTGACGAGCAGGCCGCGGCCCATGCGACGCAGCAGTTCGCCCTGCGTGGGCGCGCCCGCCGAGGGCTCCACCAACAGGTTGTGCACGCCGCCCGCGTTGCCGGTGCTCGCCAGCCCGAGCTTGCGCGCCGCGTAGGAGCCGAGCAGGTAGCCCTCCAGCACGCCGCCCTGCACCAGCGCGCGGTCGCGCGTGCGCACGCCCTCGCCGTCCCACCAGGTCGTCGAGAGCCCCTTGGGCAGGTGCGGCCGCTCGTCCATGTGCACCCAGTCCGGGAAGATGCGCTGCCCGGCGGCATCCAGCAGGAAGGTCGCCTTGCGGTACTGCGCGCCGCCGCGGATCGCCGACACGAAGTGGCCGATGAAGCCGCGCGCGACCTCGGGCGCGAAGATCACCGGCGCCTTGCCGGTGGGCAGGCGCCGCGCGCCGAGCCGCGCCACGGTGCGCTCGCCGGCGGTGCGGCCGATGTGCGCCGCCGCCGCGAGGTCGCGCGGATCGCGCGCCGTGTCGTACCAGTAGTCGCGCTGCATGTCGTCGCCCTCGCCGGCCAGCAGCACGCAGCTCAAAGAATGGCTGGTGGCGCAGTCGCCGGCGAGGAAGCCGTGGCTGTTGCCGTAGACGCGCACGCCGCGCTGCGAACCCACGCTCGCGCCCTCGGAGTTGCCGATGCGCGCATCGACCGCGCGCCCGGCGGCCTCGCACTCGAGGGCCAGCGCCACGGCCGCCTCGGGCGTGATGTCCCAGGGGAAATCGAGCCCGGGGTCGGGCGGATCCTGCGCGAGCAGCGCGGGGTCGGCGAGGCCCGCGCAGTCGTCCTCCGCGGTGTGGCGCGCGAACGCGCAGGCCTTGGCGACGGTGTGGCGCACGGCCTCGGGCGACAGGTCGGCGGTGCTCGCGGAACCTTTGCGCTGGCCGAAGTAGACGGTGACGCCGAGCCCGCGGTCGCGCTGGTACTCGACCGTCTCGACCTCGCCGAGACGCACCGTGACCGAAAGACCCTGCTGCAGGCTCGCATCGGCCTCGGCCTGCGAGGCGCCGAGGCGGCGCGCCTCGGCGAGCGCATCCGCGACCACCGCCTGCAGCCCCGGGATCCGCGTAGGATCGACCTGCTGCGACATGGCAGAATGATAGCAGTCGCGGCCGGTCAGCCGCGGGGGCGCAGCGATGCAGACGACGGACCCGGACCTCGACATCGACACGGACGAGGCCGACGAGCGCCCGAGCAAGAGCGCGCGCAAACGCGCAGCCCATGCTGCCCAGGCCTTCGGCGAGAAGCTGATCACGCTGCGCGAGGCGGATCTGGTAGGACTCGGGCTGCCGGAGCCGCTGCTCGCGGCCGTCCGCGAGGCGCGGGGCATCCGTGCCCGTGGCGGCCTCGCCCGCCAGAAGCAGTACATCGGCAAGCTGATGCGCGACATCGACCTCGCGCCGCTGGAGAAGGTTTTGGGGCCGGTCGCAGCCCCGCCCCGGCCGCGGCGCGCCAAGCCCGGCCGGATGCGCTAGAATCCCGCGATGAAAGCCGTGGTCGGCATCGTCATGGGCTCGCGCTCCGACTGGGACACGATGCGCGCCGCCGCCGAGACCCTCGAGAGCCTCGGTGTGCCCCACGAGGTGCGCGTCGTCTCCGCGCACCGCACCCCCGACCTCCTCTTCGAGTACGCCGCCGGCGCTGAAGCGCGCGGCCTGCACGCCATCATCGCGGGCGCGGGCGGCGCGGCCCACCTGCCCGGCATGCTGGCCGCCAAGACCACCCTGCCGGTGCTCGGCGTGCCCGTGCAGTCGAAGGCGCTCAACGGCCTCGACTCGCTGCTCTCCATCGTGCAGATGCCGGCCGGCGTGCCGGTGGCCACCTTCGCCATCGGCGTCGCGGGCGCGACCAACGCCGCGCTGACCGCCGCCGCCATCCTCGCCCGCGGCGACGCCAAGGTCGATGCGGCGCTCAAGGCCTTCCGCGCGCGCCAGACGGCCGCGGTGCTCGAGCAGCCCGACCCGCGCGCATCATGACCGTCGGCATCGTCGGCGCAGGCCAGCTCGGTCGCATGCTGGCGCTGGCGGGCTATCCGCTCGGCCTCGACTTCCTGTTCCTCGACGGCAGCGCCGACACCCCGGCCGCGCGCGTCGCGCCCTCGCTCGTCGGCGGGTTCACCGACCGCAAGCTCCTGCGCGAGCTCGCGCGGCGCTCCGAGGTGCTCACCTTCGACTGGGAGAACATCTCGCTCGACAGCCTGCGCGCGCTCGGCCGCGAGGTGCGCATCGCGCCGCCGCTCGACGCGCTCGCCATGTCGCAGGACAGGCTCGAGGAGAAGCGCCTGTTCGCGAAGCTCGGGATCCCGACCACGCGCCATGCCGCCGTCGACTCGCCCGCCTCGCTCGCGCGCGCCCTGCGCAGCGTCGGTCTCCCGGGCGTCCTCAAGACGCGCCGCCTGGGCTACGACGGCAAGGGCCAGGCCGTGGTGCGCAGCGCCGATGACGCCGTCCGCGCGTTCGAAGCGATGCAGGGCGCGCCGCTCATCTACGAGGAGTTCGTGCCGTTCGACTTCGAGGTCTCGATCCTCGGCGCGCGCAGCCGCCGCGGCGAGGTCGCCGTCTACCCGCTCAACCGCAACCTGCACCGCGAGGGCATCCTGCGGCTGACGCGCGCGCCCTGGGACGCGCCGGCGATGCAGCGCCGCGCCGCGGCGCACCTGCGCCGCGTGCTCGCGCACTACGACTACGAGGGCGTGCTCAACATCGAGTTCTTCGTGCGCGGCAGCCGGCTGATCGCCAACGAGACCGCGCCGCGCGTCCACAACTCCGGGCATTGGACCATCGAGGGCGCGGCCACCAGCCAGTTCGAGAACCACCTGCGCGCCATCCTAGGCCTGCCGCTCGGCGCCACCACGGCGCGCGGCCATGCGGCGATGGTCAACCTGATCGGCGCGCTGCCGCTGCGCGACGCGGTGCTCGCGCTGCCCGAGGCGCACTGGCACGATTACGGGAAATCCCCGCGGCCGGGGCGCAAGCTCGGGCATGTGACCTTGCTGGCGCCGGATGCGGCGCGGCGCGACCGCGCGGCGCGGCTGCTGCTGCGCGCCATCGATCCGGCGAGCCTGCCGTCCGCCGGTCTTTGAGGTCCGGCCGGGCTCAGCCCGTGCCGCCGACCGTGAGCCCGTCGACACGCAGCGTCGGCTGGCCGACGCCCACCGGCACGCTCTGTCCTTCCTTGCCGCAGGTGCCGATGCCGGGGTCGAGCTTCAGGTCGTTGCCGACCATCGAGACCCGCGTCAGCACATCCGGGCCGTTGCCGATCAGCGTCGCGCCCTTGATCGGCGCGCCGATGCGGCCGTCCTCGATCAGATAGGCCTCGGCCGCCGAGAACACGAACTTGCCCGAGGTGATGTCCACCTGCCCGCCGCCGAAGTTGACGGCGTAGATGCCCTTCTCGACCGAGGCGATGATCTCCTGCGGGTCGTGCGGACCGGGGCGCATGTAGGTGTTGGTCATGCGCGGCAGCGTCATGTGCGCGAACGACTCGCGGCGGCCGTTGCCGGTCGAGGCCGTGCCCATGAGGCGCGCGTTGAGCTTGTCCTGCAGGTAGCCCTTCAGCACGCCGTCCTCGATGAGCGTGGTGCAGCGCGTCGGCGTGCCCTCGTCGTCGATGTTGAGCGAACCGCGGCGCGCGGCGAGCGTGCCGTCGTCGACCACCGTGCAGTGCGGCGAGGCGACGCGCTCGCCGACGCGGCCGCTGAAGGCCGAGGTGCCCTTGCGGTTGAAGTCGCCCTCCAGGCCGTGTCCGATCGCCTCGTGCAGCAGGATGCCCGGCCAGCCCGCGCCGAGCACCACCGTCATCGCGCCGGCGGGCGCCGGGACCGCGGCGAGGTTGACGAGCGCCTGCCGCGCCGCCTCGCGCCCGAGCGCGAGCGGCCGGGCGTCGGCGACCAGCTCGCGCAGCGAATGCCGGCCGCCCATGCCGGCGAAGCCGGTCTCGCGCCGCCCGTCCTGTTCGGCGATCACCGACACGTTGAAGCGCACCAGCGGTCGCACGTCGGCGGCGAGCGTGCCCTCGCCGTCGGCGATGAGCACCACCTCGTAGGACATCGCGACCGAGGCCATCACCTGCACGATGCGCGGGTCGACGCGGCGCGTCTCGCGGTCGACGCGCTCGAGCCAGCGCACCTTCTCGTCGTCGCTCAGCGAGCCGATCGGGTCGACGGCGGGATAGAGCGCATGCCCGGCGCTGCGGCGCAGCACGGGGGTGCGGCCCTCACGGCCGCCGGCGGCGATGGCCCGAGCGGCGCGCGCGGCGTCGAGCAGCGCCTCCGGGAGGATCTCGTCGGAGTAGGCGAAGCCGGTCTTCTCGCCGGCGAGCGCGCGCACGCCGACGCCCTGCTCGATGCTCGAGCTGCCTTCCTTGACGATGCCGTCCTCCAGCGACCAGCCCTCGTCGCGCGAGAACTGGAAATAGAGGTCGGCGGCGTCGATGCCGCCCGACATCGCCGCGCCGAGCGCGCGCTCGAGCTGCGGCAGGTCGAGCCCCGCCGATCGCAGGATCAGCTGCTCGGCAAGGGCGAGCGCGTCGGCCGGCGCGGCGGGTGCGGAAGCGGGCGTCGGGGTGGTCATGTCGCTGCTTATCCTACGGCAATCACAGCACCCGGTGCGCGAGCGCCGGGAAGGCCGCACGCGCAGCGCGCTGCGCCGCGTGGTCGAAAACCGCGGTGACCACGCCCTCGCCACGGGGCAGACGCGCCAACACACGACCCCAATGGTCGACGATGAGGCTGTCGCCCCAGGTCTCGCGACCGTTCGGGTGGAAGCCGGACTGCGCGGCGGCGACCACGCCGCACAGGTTCTCCACCGCGCGCGCGCGCAGCAGCACCTCCCAATGGGCGCGGCCGGTCGGCACGGTGAACGCGGAGGGCAGCGTGAACCAGGTCGCGCCCTCGGCCACCATGCGCCGGAAGAGCTCCGGGAAGCGCATGTCGTAGCAGACCGCGAGCCCGAGCCGTCCCGCGGGGGTGTCGACCGTCACCACATCGCGGCCCGGACGGATGCCCGAGGACTCGCGATGGCTCTCGCTGCGCCCCGGCACATCGACATCGAAGAGGTGGATCTTGTCGTAGCGCGCCGCTTCGCGCCCCGTCGCGTCGTAGACGAGCGACGCCGCCGCCACACGGGGCTCGCCCGGCACCTTCACCGGGATCGTGCCGCCGACCACCCACATCCCGAGTTCGCGCGCCACGGCCGCGAGCATGGCCTGGATGGGGCCGTCGCCGTGGACCTCGGCCGCCGCCTGACGATCCGCGTCGCGCCGGGCCATCAGCGCGAAGTTCTCGGGCAGCACCGCCACCTGCGCACCGGCGGCGGCGGCCTCCGTCAACAGGCGGCGCGCAGTGGCGAGGTTCCCCGCCACCTCCGCGCCCGAGGTCATCTGGATGGCCGCGACGGTCATGCCGGTACCACATCGTAACGGTCGATGGCGTACAGCGTCTCGGCCTGCAGACGCACCGGGCGACCGGCGGCCGATTCGAGCTCGGCCAGCGCGCCCGACTCCTCGCCGAGCAGGCGCTCGACGACATCGCGGTGGGCGAGCACCAGGAGCTCGCGGCTCTCGAACTGCCGCGACTGGCGCAGCACCTCGCGCAGGATGTCCTGGCAGACCGTCTCGACCGAGCGCAGGCGCCCGCGTCCCTCGCAGGTCGGGCAGGGATCGCAGAGCTGGCGCTCGAGGCTCTCGCGCGTGCGCTTGCGGGTCATCTCGACCAGCCCGAACGGCGAGATCGGCGCGACCCCGGTCTGCGCGTGGTCCGCCGCCAGCGCCTGACGCAGCGCGGCGAGCACGCGCTCGCGGTGCGAGGCGTCCTTCATGTCGATGAAGTCGATGATGATGATGCCGCCGAGGTTGCGCAGCCGCAGCTGGCGCGCGAGCGCGACCGCCGCCTCGAGGTTGGTGCGCAGGATGGTGTCGTCGAGGTTGCGATGCCCCACGAAACCGCCGGTGTTGACGTCGACGGTGGTCATCGCCTCGGTCTGGTCGATGACGAGGTAGCCGCCCGACTTGAGCGGCACCTCGCGCTCGAGCGCGCGATCGATCTCCTCCTCGATGCCGTGCAGGTCGAAGATCGGCCGCGCCGCGGCGTGCAGCTCCAGACGCGGCGCCTGCTGCGGCAGGAAGTCGCGGACGAAGGACTCGAGCTGCGCGAGCTCCACGGGGTCGTCCACCAGCACGCGCTCGACGCCGCGCGCGAGCTCATCACGCAGCACGCGCCGCGCCAGCGGCAGATCCTCGTGCACCAGCTCTCCCGGCGCCGCGCGGAGACTGCGCTCGCGCACCTGCGCCCAAAGGCGTTCGAGATAATCGAGGTCGGCGGCGAGCCGCGCCGCATCCACGCCCTCGGCGGCGGTGCGCACGATGTACCCGCCGGGATGCCCCTCGGCGACCAGCGCCTGCATCGCCTCCCGCAGCCGCAGCCGCTCGGCCTCGTCCTCGATCCGGGTCGAGACGCCGATGCCGCGGCCGCGCGGCATGAACACGAGGTAGCGCGAAGGCAGCGAGATGAAGGTCGTGAGCCGCGCGCCTTTCGCGCCCATCGGATCCTTGACCACCTGCACGAGGAGGTCATCGCCGGGGTTCACCAGCCGCCCTATGTCCAGCTCCGGCGCGGTCGGCGCGGCAGCACCGGCACCGGAGGCCGATGTGGGCGCACCCGGCGGCCCGCCGGACCCGCCCTCGCGCGCCACACGCTCGGCATCGAGCCGCGTGCCGTCCACTGCGATGTCATGCGCATGCAGGAACGCGGTGCGTGCGAGACCCACCTCGACGAACGCCGCCTGCATCCCCGGCAGCACGCGGGTCACGCGGCCCTTGTACAGGTTGCCGACGATCCCGCGCCGGCTGGCACGCTCGATGTGGATCTCCTGCAGCACGCCGCCCTCGAGCAGCGCAGCCCGCGATTCACGCGGCGCGATGTTGATGAAGATCTCGACGCTCATGCCGCGCCGTGCCACACCGGCACGCCCGCCCCGCGCAGCAGCGCGGCGGTCTCGGCGAGCGGCAGACCCACCACGCCCGAGTAGCTGCCCACGATCGATTCCACGAACACCGCGCCGAGGCCCTGGATGCCGTAGCCGCCCGCCTTGTCGCGCGGCTCGCCGGTCGCCCAGTAGGTCTCGGCTTCGCCCGGGGCGATGGCACGGAAGCGCACCCGCGTGCGCGACAGCCGCGTCCTGACCTGCGGTGCGCCATCGGCGTCGCGCGTCGCCACGGCGACCGCCGTCAGCACCTCATGCTCGCGCCCGCTGAGCGTCCCGAACATCGCGGCGAGGTCGGCGGAATCGCGCGGCTTGCCGAGCACCGCACCATCGATGGTCACGGTGGTGTCCGCGCCGAGCACCGGCAAGGACTGCGCGCCGGCGGCGGTGCGCGCCGCCTGCACCGCGAGCGCCTTGGCCGCGGCGAGGCGCAGCACATAGTCGGCAGGCGTCTCGCCCGGCTGCGCCGTCTCGTCGAGCTCCACGGAGCGCACGCAGTGCGGGACGCCGATCTGGCGCAGGAGTTCGCTGCGCCGCGGCGAAGCGGAACCGAGACAGAGCACGGGCGATGCGGCGTCGGTCATGTCAGTCACGGTGGTAAGGATGCCCGAGCAGCACCGTCTGTGCCCGGTAGAGCTGCTCGGCGAGGAGCACGCGCGCGAGGCCGTGCGGCAAAGTGAGGCGCGACAGCGACCAGGACTCGGCGGCACGGGCACGCACCGCCGGCGAATGGCCGTCCGGACCGCCGATCAGCAGCGCGAGGTCGGGCGACTCGCCGGCCAGCACGCCGAGGCGTGCGGCGAGTTCACGGGTGGCCAGCGTCTTGCCGGTCTCATCGAGCAGCACCACGCGTTCGCGGTCGCGCAGCGCCGCCAGCACCCGCTCGCCTTCGCGACGGACCGCATCCTCGGCGCCACGCGTGCCGCGGGTCGCGGCCTCGACCTCGATGAGCTCGCAGCGCCAGGGCGGACGCAGGCGTCGGAGATATTCTTGGGTGGCGTCGTCCACCCAGTCGGGTTGGCGCGTGCCGACGGCGATGAGACGGAGTCGCATGGGTCGTCCGCGGTTGTGGTCGACGGGATGGTCGGCGTGCCGGCCTTGGAGCGCGCGCTCCGCGCGATGGTGCCGGGCGTCAGGCGCCCGCGGGCGACGGACGGCGCGGCGCGGCGCGCGTCGGCTCCCACAGCTGCTCGAGCTGGTAGAACTCGCGGGTCCGCGGCAGCATCACATGCACCATGACATCGGGCAGGTCGACGAGCACCCACTCGCCCTGGCCTTCACCCTCGACGCCGAGCGGCCGTTGTCCGGAGGCCTTGCACATCTGCACCACCCGGTCGGCGATCGCGCGCAGATGACGGTCCGAGGTGCCGCTCGCCACCACCATGAAGTCCGCGACATCGTTCGCGCCGCGCACATCGATGACGCGCACATCGACCGCCTTCATGTCGGCGAGCGCCGCCTGCACCACCGGCAATGCGGGCGGCAGAGCGCCGCGCTGCGGCGCAGCGGCGGCCTTGGCCTTCGCAGGACGCGCGCGCTTGACGGGACCCGGGCCTTTCGCGGCGTTGCCGCCTCGGGCGGCGCGGGTGGTCTTGGGACGCGGGCCCTTGGGGGCGGCGCGGCGGCGCGGAGCAGGCTTACGGGGCGCGGTCATGGGGCGCGAGCATAACATCCCGTCTCCAGGATGATGGTGCGGACCGGCTCGGGCACGAGGAACCGCGGATCACGGCCCGAGGTGATGATGTCGCGCAGCCCCGTCGAGGAGATCTCGAGCTGCGTCACGGCGTGCACATAGATGCGCCCGGCCGTCGCCGCGTGCAGATCGGCGGCGAGCGTCGTGCCGCGCGCGGCGAGCAGACCGCCGAGCTCGCCCTCCATCGGCCGCTCCCAACCCGGACGATGGGCGACCACGAGGTGCGCGAGCACGAGGATGTCCTGCCAACGCCGCCAGCGCGTGAAGCCGAGGAAAGCGTCCATGCCGAGCACGAGACAGAGCGGGCGGCCGGGCAGCTCCGCGCGCAGCTCCTCGAGCGTATCGATGGTGAACGACGCGCCGGCGCGGCGCATCTCGCGGTCGTCGACCACGAAGCCGGGTTGATCGGCGACCGCGGCGCGCAGCATCGCGAGCCGCAGCTCCGCCGAGGCGAGCGGCGCTTCGCGGTGACCGGGATCACCCACCGGGATCCAGCGCAGCTCGGCGAGCGACAGCAGCTGCAGCAGCTCGAAGCCGGTGCGCAGATGCCCGAGGTGGATGGGGTCGAAGGTGCCGCCGAAGATGCCGACCGGCCCGGACGATGCGGTCGCGCTCATGGGATCACCGCAGCGGCCGCAGCCCGCAGGCCTCGGCGCAGAGCAGCGCGATCTCGTCCCACGGGTCGCCCGCGAGCCGTCCCTTGATCATGCGGTCGGCGCGCAGCGCCCGCGAGGCGAGCCGTGCGTAGGGGACGCGGGCGGCGCGCGGCCGCGCCCGCTCGAGCGCCGCGAGCCGTTGCGGCGGCAACCTCGGCCCCGCACGGCGCGACGGGTCGTCGCCGCGTCGCAGACCCCAAAGTTCACGCAGTTCGCGCGTCACCGACCACAGCACGAGCGTCGGCTCGACGCCCTCGCCGCGCAGCCCCGCGACGATGCGCTGCGCGCGCGCCGCTTCGCCCGCGAGCACGGCCTCGCCGAGCCCGAACACGTCGTAGCGCGCGCTCGGCGCGACCGCTTCGAGGATGGCCGCCGCATCGACGCGTCCCGGCGGCAGCAGCAGCCGCAGCTTCTCGATCTCCTGCTGCGCCGCGAGCAGATTGCCCTCGACGCGCGCCGCGAGCAGCGCGAGCGCATCCTGGGTGGGTTCGAGTCCGGCGCGTCGGCAGCGCTGCGCGAGCCATCCCTCGAGTTCGCGCGGCCCGACCTCCCAGATCGGCAACCAGGCGCCCTGCGACTCGATCGCCTTCACCCAAGCGGTGGATGCGGTCGCCGGATCGAGCCGCGGCGTGATCACGAGCAGCAGCGTGTCGGACCCTGCGGTCTCGAGCAGCCGCACCAGCGTGGCGCTGCCGTCCTTGCCGCCTTTGCCCGAGAAGCGCACCTCGAGGATCTTGCGGTCGCCGAACAGCGACATCGAACCGCCGGCAGCCACCAGGTCGGCCCAGTCGTCGGCGCGCTGCGGGAAGTGCACCTCGCGCTCGGTGTAGCCGGCCGCCCGCGCCGCGGCGCGGATCGCGTCGGCCGCCTCGCCGACCAGGAGGTCCTCGTCGCCGGAGATCAGATAGGCGGGCGCGAGCCGACCGGGCTTCAGGTGGGCGCCGAGACTGTCGAGGGAAAGTCGCACCGGTCGATTATCCGCGACCCGTCCGGACCTGCACACCGCGCTGACCGGCGCAACGAAGTGTTATACAGTATCGTTTTGTTATAATGTAATGGCACTGACCCACGATGGAGACCCCCTGACATGCGCCTGCGCTCCGATGCCGCCCGCTCTGCAACCCCCGCCCGCCGCACCGCCGCCACGCGTGTTTCGGCCGCCGTGCTCGCCGCCCTCGCGCCGCTCGCCGTCGCCCAACCGACGACCGCCGACGACCGCGCGCAGGTCGAGCGCCTCGAGGAGGTACGCATCACCGCCACGCCGCTGCGCCGCGGCGAACTCGAGACCGCGCA
>DAIMYL010000032.1:0-17306 GCA_036734505.1 Steroidobacteraceae bacterium
TGGGACGAGCGCCTGACGCTGCGCGAGGCGACCAGGGTCTCCGGCTCCGGCGTGCTGCGCGAGTTCGGCGATGGTGAGACCGTATCGCTGCGCGATGCGGTGCGCCTCATGATCGTCGTCAGCGACAACACCGCCACCAACCTCATCCTCGACCGGTTCGGTGCCGATGCCGTCAACGACTACCTCGATACGCTGGGGCTCGAGCGCACGCGCTCGATGCGCAAGATCCGCGGCGACGGCACGCAGCTCAAGGCCGCGACGGGCTGGAGCCGGGCAGGGCTCATGCCCGAGAACCAGCGGTTCGGCATCGGTTCGTCGACGCCGCGCGAGATGGTGCGTCTGCTCGAGCTGCTCGCCGCGGGCAAGGTGGTTGACGAGGCCGCCTCGCGCGACATCCTCGCGACGCTCGAGCGGCAGCAGTACAAGGACGGCATCGGCCGCCGTGCGGGCGAGCTGCGGGTCGCCAGCAAGTCCGGGTCCCTCGATGCGCTGCGCAGCGATGTCGGCATCATCTGGGCGCCGCAGGGGCGCATCGCCATCGCGATCACGGTCGATGACATGCCGACGATCGACTACTCGCCGGACAACGCGGGGAACATCCTCATCTGGCGGCTCACGGAGCGGATCCTCGCCGGACTGCGTTGATCCCGGCGCCTGCAGGCGCCCACGGGTGACCCGTCAGGGCGCCCAGCGGAAGGACGCGCGGCTGCGCTTCGCGTCGAGGCGCGCGACCACCGGCGGCGTCACGACCCCGAACTGGACCACGTTCTGCTGGTCGGCGAACACCTCGTGGAGCAATCCGCAGGCGACGGTGTAGTCGCCGCCCGCTCGCGGCGCGGGCAGCTCCTGGTACACGACGACATCGTCACCCGAGAGTTCGGCGCCGACCATGGTCGGGGAGAGCGGCCCGCCGTCAGGTCCCGTCCAGGTGAACCGGCGCTCGACCTCCAACGCGATGCGGGCTCGCGCGCGGTCGGAGGCGGGGTTCGGTTCCTCGCCCGGCAGCCACTTGGGCAGCGCCACGATGGCATCGTGGATGTGGATGGAGTGCAGGAACTCCCAGGTGCCGGCGCGGGGATTGGCCAGCACGCGGGTCAGGCTCACATGCGAGCGGTGCGCCCACGCCCTGCGCGACCACCCGCCGATGGCCATCGCGCCGACCCCGGCGGCGAGGGCTGCGACGACGCGACGACGCGGCAGGCGCGGCGTCACGTGCCGGGCGGGGTCGCCACCGGTGGTGCGGCGGCCGGCGGTACGGCCGCGCCCGTCGGCTGCAACGGTACGGCCGTGCCGGGCTGTTTCGGCGCGCCCTTGTCCTCGGCGCCGGCGCCCTCGGTCTTGAGCTCCGCCATCGCGTCGAGCATCTGGTTGCGGCCGCCGCCGCGGCCCTTGAAGAGCTCGATGCGGCTCGGCAGCACCCGGCGCGGCAGCGCGTTGTTGCTGAAGTCGGCGTCGGCCGTGAGGTGCTTGCGGTCGAGTTCGATCGATACCAGCCGCTTCTTCTCGATGAAGAGCTTGGTGACCTCGACGGTGTTGTAGCGCCAGACCTCCGCGGGGATCAGGTGGTCGCGGCTGCTGCCGTCGGCGTAGGTGAGCGTGAGCGGCAGCGGGGTGACGAGCCCGCCGATGTTGCGGAAGTCGACGAAGTAGACGAATTCCCCCGCCTTGACGGCGCGGTCGAGCGCGGTGCGCTCCCAGGGCTCGAGCCCGTCGCGGAAACTCTTGTACTCGTTGCGGTCCTTGTTGGTCGGCGTGAAGCGGTCGTTCTCGTCGTAGAAATCCTTGAGGTGCGGACGCCGCTCGACGCGCGTCGGGCCGAGGCCGTCGGCCTCGTTGCGCAGCGCGGTCTCGGAGGGCGGGAACTCCGCGGCGTAGGCCTGTCGCTTGAGCGGGAACTCCACATCCGGGTCCTGGCCCGAGATCTGGTACTCGCGCATGCCGGCCACCTCGACATCGACATGGTCGGTGCCGTAGAACCAACCGCGCCAGAACCAGTCCAGGTCGACCGCCGAGGCGTCCTCCATCGTCCGGAAGAAATCGGCGGGCGTCGGTCGCTTGAACTTCCAACGGGTCGCGTACTCGCGGAAGGCGTGGTCGAAGAGCTCGCGGCCCATGACGAGCTCGCGCAGCACGGCGAGCGCAGCGGCCGGCTTGCTGTAGGCGTTCGGGCCGAACTGCACGACCGAATCGGAGTTGGTCATGATCGGCACCTGGTTCGCCGAGCGCATGTAGGCGGTGATGTCGTCGAGCACGTTGGTGTGCTCGCCGAACGCCGGGAAGCGGGCATCCCACTCTATCTCGGCGAGGTACTCGAGGAAGGTGTTGAGCCCCTCGTCCATCCAGGTCCACTGCCGTTCGTCGCTGTTGACGATCATCGGGAAGTAGATGTGGCCGATCTCGTGGATGATCACGCCGATGAGGCCGTACTTGGTGTTGCGCGAGTAGGTGACCTTGCCCGTCTTCTCGTCGGCGGTCGGCCGGTACCCGTTGAAGGTGATCATCGGGTACTCCATCCCGCCGCGCTCCCAGCTGTTGACCGAGATGGCCACCGGGTACGGGTACGGGAAGGAGAAGCGCGAATACACCTCCATGGTGTGCACCACGGCCTCGGTCGAATACTTCGACCAGATCGGTTCGCCCTCGTTGGGGTAGAAGGACATCGCCATCACGAACGGGCGGCCGGCGTCCTTCTGGCGGTAGCCCATCGCATCCCAGATGTACTTGCGCGAGCTCGCCCACGCGAAGTCGCGGACGTTCTCGGCCTTGAAGCGCCAGGTGCGCATCGCGGTGGTGCCCTGCTTCTCGTTCTCGAGCGCCTCGGCGGGGGTGACGATGAACACGGGCTTGTCCGCGGTCTCGGCGCGCTTGAGGCGCGCGCGCTGCTCGGCGGTGAGCACCTCGCCCGGGTTCTGCAGCACGCCCGTCGAGGCGACCACATGGTCGGCGGGCACGGTGAGCTCGACGTCGTAATCGCCGAACTCGAGCGTGAACTCGCCGCGGTCGAGGAACTGCTTGTGCTGCCAGCCGGTGTAGTCGGTGTAGGCGGCGAGGCGGGGGAACCACTGCGCCAGGAAGTGCTGGTAGGTGTCGTTCTTGGGGAAGTGTTCGTAGCCGCTGCGGGCGCCGACCGCCGCCTCGTCGACGATGTTGAACGCGAAGTCGAAGGACAGCTGCACCGCCTGTCCGGGTTTCAACGGCTGCGCGAGGTCGATGCGCATCATGGTGTCGTTGACGGTGCTGCGCAGCGTGCGGCCCGTGCCGTCCCGCACCGGGCCCATCTCGTAGCCGTATCGGCGGTCCTCGAAGGCCTGATGGCGGCGCATCGCCGCGAAGCTCAGGCTGTCCCCGGGCCCGGCGCGGTCCCGCCTCGAGCCCGCGTTCGCGGCGAGTTCGGTGCGGCGCGCGATGGAACCGTCCTTGAAGATGTTCTGGTCGAGCTGCAACCAGAGGTAGGTCAGCGTGTCGGGCGACCGGTTGATGTAGGTGATCGTCTGCGAAGCGGTGATGCGGTGCAGCTTCTCGTCGAGCCGCGCCTTGATGCGGTAGTCGGCGCGCTGCTGCCAGTAGCCCGGGCCAGGGGCTCCCGATGCGCTGCGGGTGATGCCCGGGGTGGGGAGCAAGGTCTCGAGCTGCGCGAACTGCTTGTCGGCATCGCCGGGGATGCCCTTGGCCGAGGCGGACAGCGGCGGTGCCGCGAGCGCTGCAAGGCAGAGCAGGGCGGCGAGGCCGGCGGGCGTGCGCGATGCGCGGCGGACGGTTGCGTTCATGGGCCGGAGTTTAAGGGATAATCCCGACCATGCCACTCATTCCCCGCTCGCGGCTCGTCCGCACGATCGTCACCGTCGCGCTCGCCCTCGCGGCCTTCGCCATCGCTTTCTTCGTCTACCTCATCTGGGGCGGCGGTGTGGCGCTCTCGGACCGCGGAATGATCTGGCGCATGATGCGCGACGGAGGGATCGAAGCCCCCGCACCCGAGGTCGCGGCAGCGCAGCTGCAAGCGCCGCCCGGGTGGACCGTGAGCATGTTCGCCACCGGTCTGCCGAGCGCCCGCATGATGGCCGCCAGCGCGGCCGGTGATGTCGTCGTCGCGCAGCCGCGCGGCGGTCTCGTGGTGCTGCTCGAACGCGACGCGGACGGAGACGGACGCTCCGACGGCAGGCGCACGCTGTTCTCAGGTCTCGAACGCCCGAACGGCGTCGATCTGCACGACGGCTGGCTCTATGTGGCGGAGGCGACCCGGGTGTCGCGGGTGCGTTTCGATCCGACGACCCGCAGCGTCGAGGGTGCGCTGCGGCCGGTGGTCACGGGGCTCGGCGGCGACGGCAATCATTGGCGCAAGACGGCGCGTGTCGGTCCCGATGGGCAGCTCTATGTTGGGCTGGGGTCCACCTGCAATGTCTGCATCGAAGAGGATCCACAGCGTGCGACGATGCGGGTCTACGCGGCCGACGGCAGCGGCGGACGCGAGTTCGCCACGGGCCTGCGGAACCCCACCGGTTTCGATTGGGCGCCTTGGGACGATGCGCTCTACGCCACCGAGAACGGGCGTGACCTCATGGGCGATGACATCCCGCCGGACGAGCTCAACCGCATCGAGGACGGCGCGTTCTACGGCTGGCCGTTCGTGCACGGCGACGGCATCGTCGACCCGGAGTACGGCAAGGGGCAGGAGACGCGCATCGCCGCCTCGCGCAAGCCCGTGCACAACTTCCGCGCGCACAACGCGCCGCTCGGTGTGCGCTTCCTGCGGCATCCGGCGCGCGGCGCCGCCTACGGACGCGCGGCGCTGGCGGCGCTGCACGGCTCCTGGAACCGCAGCGTCCCCGACGGCTACGCGGTGGTGTCGCTGCATTGGGACGCGGACGGCAAGGTCACGGAGCGGCCGTTCTTGACGGGATTCCGCGGCGCGAACGGGCTGATCGGACGGCCGGTCGACGTGGTCGAGGGGCCGGAGGGCGCGGTGTATGTGTCCGACGATTATGCCGGAGTGATCTACCGCGTCACTCCGCCGCCGCTGCCGCCACCGACGCCTGCGACCTGATCCGCTCGCCCGCACACCGACCGTCCGCGAGGCGCGTCCAGGCGTCGTCCGCCCAAGCATCCCGACGCATGCGGAAGATGCTGCGGAAAAGGTCGCAACGAGCGGCCGCAGGGAGCGGTTCGGCGTCCAGCCGCGCGAGGATCTCATCGCGCGAGACCCGCTCGTCTACCATGCGGGTCCCGCCGCCCGCAGGCGTGTCGAACACCATCAGCCGCGCCGCACCTGCTTCGTCCCGCCAGGGCTGCCACTCGGGGCTGCCCGGCTGCCCGGCGTCGCCGGGGCGGCCGCCGCGCGCGAACGCCGCCCAGTAGCCCATCATCTGTCGGCTGAGCGCGAGCCGCGGCGGTTCGTTGTCCTCGTCGAAGAGGAGCGAGGACTGCGCGCCGAGGTCGAAGTGACCGAGCACGAACGGGATCTCGAGGCCGTGCGCCGCACCGATGATGCGCGACAGGTCGACCATGCCGTAGGCCTTGCCTTGCTCGTCCCAATCCCATCGGTAGGCGTACGCGGGTGCGCCGTTGCGGGCGAGGATGCTCGCGAGGTCGTCGACGCCGTCCGCCTTCCAGAGCAGCGCCCGGTAACGCGCTTCCCGGTCGTAGGCCTCCGCGTCGCGCAGTCCTACCGGGATGCCGCCGACCCTGCGCACATGGCGCGGATCGAAGGCCATGAAGATCTTGTTCTCGTCGCGGTTGGAGCCGACGACCACCGGTACATCGATGTGGGTCGCGGGATCCGCGAGCAGATCGCGCAGTTCGCCGGCGCGCAGCACCGCGCCGTCGCCGAACACCGTGGGGAAGGCCTGCCAGTCGCCGTCGTCGCGACGGAACGCGGAGTACACCGTCCAAGGGTCGAGGCTGCGCAGGAACGCCGCCGCGGCCGCGGGCTCCATGTCGCGCGCCATCGTGTCCGCGGCGGCAGCGTCCGCGGCCTTGCCGGTGCTCACCAGCAACCGGCGCAGCACGGTGGCGTGACCGGTCAGCGCGTCGGGCTGCGGCGGCGGCGCGAGCCCGTAGGCGTTGCTCTGGACGATGATGCGATGGAAGAGGCCCTCGGCGAGCGGCGAGACGAGCAGCGCGAGCGTGTTGGTCGCGCCGGCCGATTCGCCGAACACGGTGACGTTGCCCGGGTCGCCGCCGAACGCCGCCGCGTTGCGCTGCACCCAGCGCAGGGCCGCGAGGTTGTCCAGGTTGCCGAAGTTGCCCGAGCGTTCGAGCGGGTCATCGGTGGACCCCTCCGGCGGCACGAACCAACCGAAAGGGCCGAGCCGGTAGTTGACCATGACCACCAGCACGTTCTCACGCGCGGCGAGCACGCCGCCCTCGTAGAACGCGGCGTGTCCGACCGTATTGCCGCCGCCGTGGATCCAGACCATCACCGGCAGCCGCCGTTGCGCGCGCTGCGCCGCATCGAGCTTCGGCGCGTAGACGTTGAGGTAGAGGCAGTCCTCGCTGCCTTGGCGCGTGCCCGCTTCACCTACGCCGCCCAGCGGCGAGCCGAACTGGATGCAGGGCTCGCCCGGCAGCAGGGTGTTGCGGACCCCGTCCCAGGGCTTCACCGGCTGGGGTGGACGCCAACGCAGATCACCGACCGGCGGTGCCGCGAACGGGATACCGAGCCAGGTGTGGCCGCCGAACGGGTTGGCGTAGCCCTGCACGGTGCCGGCGTCGATCGCGAGCAGTGTCTCTCGGTCGCCGGGGGTGGCGTCCGACCTGGGCTTGGGGGTGTTGCTGCAGCCGACCGCGACGACGGCCCAAAGGCCGAGTGCACAGATCGCCCACAGCGCGGGACGGAAAGGCTTGGTCGACATGGTCTGACTCCGATGACCCCGACGGCTTCGACGCACGCGCGGGACGGCGGGTCGCTGGTGCCCCGGGCCGGAATCGAACCAGCACGGCCTTGCGGCCAACGGATTTTAAGTCCGCTGCGTCTACCAGTTTCGCCACCGGGGCGCCCGCCGGACCCGACCGGCGATGCGCGAGAGTATCACTCCTTGTCGGGGTTCAGACGCAGTCCCTTGACCGTGTTCTCCGCGACCGCGAGGGCGAAGTCAGGGGTGCGACCCTTGCGCTTCACGAGCACATCCTCGCCGTCGTCGGTCTCGACCTTGAAGCCCTTCTTGTCCAACTGCGCCCGCAGGCCATCACGGATGGCGCGCGCGACGGCGTTCTCGCCCGTGCCCTTCTTGATGGCGATGGTCACCACCTGGCGCTCGGCGCGTTCCGGAGTGATGTGCAGCACCACCTGCCCGTCGGACTCGGCGTTGCCGCTGCACTCGAGCCGCCACTTGTTCGAGTAGTCCGAGCGCCCCGGTGCGATCACGGCGGCACCGGTCTCCACGACCGTCGCGGCCGCCTTGACGCCGACACCGGCGACCGCGACCGCGCCGCCCGTCACCGCTGCGGCCGCACAGCCGCCGAGCGTGACGGCGAGGGCGATGGAGGACAGGGCGACGAGGCCCCGGATGCGTGTGGTGATCATTCGTTCGATCTCCTGGTCTGTCAGACGCGGACCGGCCGCCCGCGGGACGGACGATACACTATGTTAGTCTGCCGACGCGTCCATGCGGGGTTCAGCGGGGCGGTCCGGTCGACCGCCGGAGCCTCGACGCCGTCGGCCAAGCACAGTGCTCGAAGTCATCGATCTGACCGTCCATCGAGGGGAACGGCGAGTGCTCGCCGGGCTGAGCTTCGTCGTCGGACCGTCGACCTGTCTGCAGGTCGTGGGCGCCAACGGCGCGGGCAAGACCACGCTGTTGCGCGTGCTCAGCGGCCTGCTCGAGCCCGATGAGGGCGAGATCCGATGGCAGGGCGCGCCTGTGCGGGTGCGCTCGCCGGAGTTCCAGCAGCAGTTCGTCTATCTGGGGCACAACCCACCGTTGAAGGACGACCTCACCGGCCGGGAGAACCTGCAGTTCGGCGTCGCGCTGCGGTCGGTGGGCGTGCAGGCGCACGGCGGCGCCGACATCGACGCGGCGGTGCAGGAGGTCGGTGCGGCCGCGTTCGCGGACCGGCCGGTACGGAGCCTGTCGACCGGTCAACGGCGACGCATCGCATTGGCTGCATTGCGCCTGGCTGGGGCCCGGATATGGCTGCTCGATGAGCCCGTGACCAATCTCGACGCGGCAGGGCAGGGGCTGGTCGCCGGCCTGGTGGCCGCGCAGCTCGAGGCGGGTGGCCTCGTCGTCGCGGCTACCCACCAGGACCTCGGCCTGCCGCCGACCCGTCGCGCGGAGCTCGCGCTGGAGCCGTGCCGATGATCCGCGCCGCCTTCGCGGTGCTCGTCCGCGACCTTCGACTCGCGGTGCGCCGTCCGGGCCAGGTCCTCCAGCCGCTCGCGTTCTTCGCGGTGGTGACCGTGCTGTTCCCGCTCGGCTACACCCCGGAGCTCGACAAGCTGCGGCAGATCGCGCCGGGCGTGCTGTGGGTCGCGGCGTTGCTGGCCAGCCTCCTGTCGTTGGAGGGGCTCTTCCGCGAAGACGCACAGGATGGGACCTTGGAGCAGCTTGTGCTGTCGGGGCAGCCCCTCGCCGCGCTGGCCTTCGCCAAGACGCTGGCACATTGGCTGTTGACCGGCTTGCCGCTCACGCTGATGGCGCCTGTCCTCGGCATCGCGCTCGGCGTGCCCGGCTCCGCGATGCCCGGCATTCTGTCATCATTGGCGCTCGGTACCGTGACGCTGAGCCTCGTGGGCGCGGTCGGTGCGGCGCTGACGCTGGGCGTCCGGCGGGGTGGGGTGCTGCTCGGGCTGCTGACGCTGCCGCTCACCGTCCCGACCCTCGTGTTCGGCGCACGCGCGACGGAACTCGCGATCGCGGGCGAGGGTCTGAGCGGTGCGCTCTACCTGCTGGGCGCGCTCGCGGTGTTGGCGGTGACGTTGGCGCCGCTCGCTGTGGCGGCCGCCCTGCGCATCGGATCGGAGTGACGACGGCATGGACTGGACCTGGTTCCACAAATTCGGCTCGCCGCCGCATGTCTACCGGTTGGCCGGTACGCTCACGCCCTGGTTCGCGTGGCCGGCCGGCATCCTCATCATCGCGGCCCTGTACGGTGGTCTCGTCCTCGCGCCGCCCGACTACCAGCAGGGCGACGGGTTCCGCATCATCTATGTCCACGCGCCCTCCGCGTGGCTCTCCACCATGGTCTACGCGGTGATGGCCACCGCCGCCGCGGTCGGCCTCATCTGGCGCATGAAGGTCGCGCACGCGGTGGCCGCTAGCTGCGCCGGCATCGGCGCCTCGTTCACCGCCGCCTCGCTCGTCACCGGCATGCTGTGGGGCGAGCCGATGTGGGGCACCTGGTGGGTGTGGGACCCGCGGCTCGTGGCGCAGCTCGTGCTGCTGTTCCTGTTCCTCGGCTACATCGGCCTGCGCTCGGCCATCGACGACCTCGGTCGCGCGGACCGCGCGAGCGCCGTGCTCGCCATCGTGGGCGTGGTCAACCTGCCGATCATCCGCTACTCGGTGGAGTGGTGGAACTCCATCCACCAGGCGCCCTCGGTGATGAAGATGGACCGGCCCTCGATGCCGATGGACATGCTGGCGCCGCTGTTGATGATGTTGCTCGGCTTCACGCTGTTCTTCGGTGCTGTGCTGCTGGTGCGTCTGCGCGCCGAGGTGCTGCGCCGCGAGCGCGGCGCCGCCTGGGTCAAGGAGGTCGTGTCTTGAGCGAGTTCTTCCATATGGGCGGGTACGCCGCCTATCTTTGGCCAGCCTACCTGCTGACCTTCGCCGTGCTGGGCTGGAACGTGCTCTCAGCAAGACGCGCGCTGCGCGAGGCGCGGGCGGAGGCCCGACGCCGTCTCGCCGCCGATCGGGAGGACGGGACATGACCCCTCGTCAGCGGCGTCTCACCCTCGTCGTCGGCATCCTCGCCGGCGTGTCCGTCGCAGCGCTGCTCGCGATGCGCGCCTTCGAGGACAACGTGATGTTCTTCTTCGACCCGTCGCAGGTGGCGACCGGCGAGGCGCCGGTCGACAAGCGTTTCCGCCTGGGCGGCATGGTGCGGCCCGGCACGGTGCAGCGCACCCCGGGCAGCCTCGAGATGAGCTTCATCGTCACCGATTTCAAGCGCGATGTGCCGGTGCGCTACGAGGGCGTGGTGCCCGATCTCTTCCGCGAGAACCAGGGCGTCGTCGCGCACGGTCGTCTCGGCCAGGACGGCACCTTCGTCGCCGACGAGATCCTCGCCAAGCACGACGAGAACTACATGCCCCCCGAGGTGGCGCGCGCCATCAAGGAGAAGCACGGCGGCGTGATGCCGGTGAACCCCGACCACAAGGGCGTCCCGCGCACATGATCGCCGAACTCGGTCATTACGCGATGGTGCTGGCCTTGGTCGCTGCGGCGGTCCAGACGGTGTTCGGCCTGCTGGGCCCGACCGCCGGGCGCGGGCACTGGCTCGCGGCGGTGCGCCCGGCGGCCATCGTGCAGTTCATCTTGGTGACCTTGTCGCTCGCCGCGTTGGTCACGGTCTTCGTGCAGAACGACTTCACGGTCGAGTACGTCGCGGCGAACAGCAACAGCGCGCTGCCCGTCGGCTACCGCGTCGCCGCGGTGTGGGGCGCCCATGAAGGTTCGCTCCTGCTCTGGTGCTGGATCCTCTGCGCGTGGATCCTCGCCGTGGCGTTGCTCTCCCGGCGTCTGCCGCCGGAGTTCGCGGGCAGGGTGCTCGGGGTCCTCGGCATCGTCAGCATCGGGTTCCTGCTGTTCACCATCGCCACCTCGAACCCGTTCGCGCGTCTCGACCCGGCGCCGCCGGATGGTCGCGACCTCAACCCCTTGCTGCAGGACCCTGCGCTCGCAGCCCACCCGCCGATGCTCTACGCGGGCTATGTCGGTCTGGCGGTGGCGTTCGCTTTCGCTTGTGCCGCGATGATCGAGGGGCGGCTCGACCAGGCTTGGGCACGCTGGATGCGGCCCTGGACCACCGTGGCCTGGGCTTTCCTCACCGTCGGCATCGCGCTCGGTTCGTGGTGGGCGTACTACGAGCTCGGATGGGGCGGCTACTGGTTCTGGGACCCGGTCGAGAACGCCTCCTTCATGCCTTGGCTCATCGCCACCGCGCTCATCCATTCGCTGGCGGTCACCGAGAAACGCGGCCTCTTCAAGAGTTGGACGCTGTTGCTCGCCATACTCGGGTTCTCGCTGTCGTTGCTCGGCGCCTTCCTCGTCCGCTCCGGCGTGCTGGTCTCGGTGCATTCGTTCGCGGCGGACCCCGCGCGCGGCATGTTCATCCTCGCGTTCCTGGTGGTCATCGTGGGCGGTGCGCTCGCGCTCTACGCGTGGCGCGCGCCGCGGCTGCGCAGCGAAGCGGGGTTCGAGTTCACCTCGCGTGAGTCCTTCCTGCTCTTCAACAACATCCTGCTCGTGGTGGCGACCGCGGCGGTGTTCGCCGGCACGATGGCCCCGCTGATCTCGGACGCGCTCGGACTTGGGACGCTCTCGGTCGGCCGCCAGTACTTCGATCCCACCTTCCTGCTGCCGACCCTGCCGCTGATCGCTCTCGCAGCGGTCGGCCTGCATGCGGGCTGGAAGCGCGGCCGCATCTCGCAGCGGCGCGGGCCCATCCTGGTGACATTGGTGATGGGCGTGCTGATCACGCTCGCGCTCGTGTTCGGCGCCTGGAGCGGCGCGAAGGTGCTCACGCCGATCGGTTTTGCGCTCGGTCTGTGGCTCATCGGTTCCGCGCTCGTGGATCCGATCGACCGCATGCGTCGCAAGCTCGCCATGACACCCGCCGTCGTGGGGATGGCGATCGCGCACGCCTCGCTCGGCCTTTTCGTGGTCTCCATCACCGCGGTCGAGTCCTACACGCGTGAGCGCGACCTCGCGCTCGCGGTGGGCGAGGCCGGTACGGTCGGCGAGTACGAGTACCGCCTCACCGGTCTCGAGATGCGCGAGGGGCCGAACTACGACGCCCTGCGCGGCGAGATCGTGGTGAGCGAGGGCGGCCGGCCCATCGGGCTGTTGCATCCCGAGAAGCGGAACTATTGGGTGCAGCGCCAACAGATGACCGAGGCCGGCATCGACATGCAGCTGACCCGGGACATCTTCGCGGCGCTCGGCGAGGACCTCGGCGCCGGCCGCTGGAGCGTCCGCGCGCAGGTGCGGCCGCTGATCAACTATGTCTGGCTCGCGGCGTTGCTGATGGCGATCGGCGGCGTCATCGCCGCCTGCGACCGGCGGTATCGCCGCGAGGCACCGGACGCCCGGGCGCGGGAGGGTGAGCTGTCGTGAACCGTTTCCTGCTGCCGGCGGGCCTGTTCGCGTTGCTGGTGGCGGTGCTCTTCGTCGGCATCCAACGCGCCCCGCAGAAGAACATCATCCCTTCGGCGCTCATCGGCAAGCCCGCGCCCGCGATCCGGTTGCCCGTGCTCGGCGGTGAAGGCGAGTTCGACTCCGCGTCGCTGCGCGGTCGTTGGTGGGTGCTCAACGTCTGGGGGACCTGGTGTCCCGAGTGCCGCGTCGAGCACGACATGCTGCTCGAGATCGCGCGCAGCGAGGTCGTCCCGATGGTCGGCCTGAACTGGAAGGATGACGACATCGCCGCTCAAGCCTGGCTGCGCGACCTCGGCGACCCTTACGACGCGATCCCGGCCGACCGTGAGGGGCGGGTGGCCATCGACTGGGGCGTCTACGGCGCGCCGGAGACCTTTCTCATCGACGAGCGCGGCATCGTCGTCTACCGCCATGTCGGCGCGATGACGCGCGAGGTGTGGGTGCGGCAGTTCTTGTCCCGCATCCCCAAGCCGGCGGGGGCCGTCGGATGAGCCGTCGCATCGCCGCGGTCCTGCTCGCGTTCTGGCTCGCGCTTCCGCCGGTCGCGTGGGCCATCGACCCCGTCGAGCTGCCGGACCCCGTCCTGCAGGAGCGCTACAGGGCGCTGACCCACGAACTGCGCTGCATGCAGTGCCAGAACCAGTCCATCGCCGATTCGCCGGTGAGCCTCGCCGGCGACCTGCGTCGCGAGGTGCGTGAACTGTTGGCTGCGGGCAAGACCGACGCCGAGATCCGCGAACATCTGGCCTCACGCTACGGCGACTTCATCCTGTTCCGGCCGCGGTTCACGGCCCAGACGGCGTGGCTCTGGGTCACGCCGGTGCTGCTGCTGCTCGTCGGGCTCTTCGTCGCGCTGCGCATCATCCGCGGGCGGGCCTCGCTCGCCGATGTCGACCCCACCGAACCGGATGCAGGCCCGGATATGGGCGCAGGACGACGCGAGGACCGACGGACATGATCCTTTTCTGGGTGCTGGCGCTGATGCTCGCCGTGGTCGCCGCGATCGCGATCATCTGGCCCTTGTGGCGCGATCCGGGACGCGGCGTCGGACCGGGTGCAGGTCGGACCGCGGCAGCGGTCACGGCGGCGTTCGTCATCGTCGGCGGCTCGGCCATCTACCTGTGGTCCAGCCGATGGGATTGGCCGGAGACGCCGCAGGGCGACACCCCCGCAGCCATGGTCTCGAAGCTTGCGCGCCGCCTCGAGAAGGAACCGGATGACCTCGCCGGATGGTTGATGCTCGGACGGTCGCAGACCGCGCTCGGCCAGTATCCGCTCGCGGTGCGCGCGTACCAGCGCGCGGACCGTCTCGAGGGCGGTCGGAACGCCGAGGCCGTGCTCGGCATGGCCGAGGCGATGTTGCTGCAGGCCGACGGCAAGATGGACGACCGTACCGCGCGTCTCTTCGAACGAGCGCTGGAGCTCGATCCCGCTTGGGGCAAGGCGCAGTTCTTCGGTGCGCTCGCCGCGCAGCGTCGCGGCGATGTGCCGCTCGCGGTCTCGCGCTTCGAATCGATGCTCGCGGCGCAGCCCCCCGAGGACGTCCGTCGCGTCATCGAGGAACAGATCGCCGTGTTGAAGGCGACGCCGCAGAGTCCGGAGGCCGCATCGTCCGCGCCGACGACCGCCGCCGCGGCGGCATCGGCCGCTGCGCCTGCCGAGGCGCTCGCGGGCGGCCCGATGATCAGCATGACGGTGTCTGTGGCGCCGGCGTTGGCGCCGCGGGTGACGGCGGGCGCGACCCTGTTCGTGTTCGTGCGTGCACCGGATCGTCCCGGGCCGCCGCTCGCTGTGAAGCGTCTGCCTGCGGTGCTGCCGGCATCGGTCACCTTGACGGCGGCGGACAGCATGGTGCCCGGTCTGGCGTTCGCGGACGGCCAGACGGTCGAGGTGTCCGCCAAGGTGTCGGCCGACGGCAGCGCGACGCCCAAGGCGGGTGACCCGATCGGTCGCGTCAGCCATACGGTCGGCAAGGGTGGCACGATCACGCTCGTCATCGACGGTCTGACGCCGTGAGCGGGCCGGACCCGCTCGAGCGCGACGCGCGGCTCGGCGGGTCGCGCGCCGACCTGAAGATCGATGCGGCCTGGCTGCTGCGTCCCGGCGAGGGTCGCGCCGTGCTGGCCTCCGGTGCCGCGTATCTCTTCCTGCTCTGCGGCTACTACATGCTGCGGAGCCTCCGCGAGGCCTACGCGCTCGAGGTCGGCCGCGAGCACATCGACACGCTGTTCTATGTCGCGTTGGGCGTGATGGTGGTGGTGCTGCCGCTCTACTGGTTCGTGGTGGCGCGTCTGCCGCGCCGGCTGATGTTCCCGGCGGTGTACTCGGCCGTGGCGCTGCTGTTCCTCTGTCTCGCCCTCGGCATGCAGGCGGCGCCCGGCGGAAGGCTGCTGCCGGCGGTCTTCTGGGTGTCTGTGACCTCGCTCAACCTCTTCATCGTCTCGGTGTTCTGGAGCGTCATGGTCGATGCCTGGCGGTCCGGCTCGGCCAAGCGGGTCTTCGGCTTCATCGCCGCAGGCGGCAGTCTCGGCGCCATCCTCGGCCCGATGTTCAACAGCCTGTTCGTCGAAAGGGTCGGCGCGACCGTGGTCATCGTGGTCGCGGTGACGCTGCTGTTGGTCGCCGCTGCGCTCGGGCACCGTGCGCAGGCCGCCGAGGCGCGCAGCGAAGGGGTCGACCCCGACGCGCGGCTCGCGCTGCCGGTCGGCGGCCGCGCCATCGACGACATCAAGCGTCTCGTCACCTCGCCGTATCTGCTCGCCATCGCCGGCATCGTGGTGCTCGGGCAGATCATCGGCGGCTTCATGTACCAGGAGCAGGCGAAGTACGTCGAGGCGGCGTACACCACGCTCGAGTCCCGGGCGGCGCTGTTCGCGAGGATCGACTGGGCGACGAACGGTCTTGCGCTGCTGTTCCAAGCGGGCATCGTGGGATGGCTCGCGGCCCGTGGCGGATTGCGCGCAGCGCTAGGCGCCGTGCCCGTGCTGCTGCTGGGGTCCTTCCTGCTGCTCGCGCTGGCGCCGGTCGGTGCCGTGCTGATCGCGACGCAGGTGCTGCGCCGCGCCATCGACTACGGGCTCTTCAAGCCGACACGCGAGATGCTGTTCACGGTCCTGAACCCGGAGAGCAAGTTCAAGAGCAAGAGCCTCATCGACACCGTCCTGCAGCGCGGTGGCGACAGCCTCAGCCAGTTGTCCTATCCGATGGTGGCCGGTCTCGGTCTGGCGGGCGTGGCGTGGAGCCTCGCCGGCGTCAGCCTGCTCATGTTGGCCGTGGCGTTGTGGCTCGCCGCGGTGTTCAGCCGTCGTGAAGGCGTCGGCAGCACGCCCGGGACATGAGCGAGACGACGACGACGCTGCCGGCGGTCCGGTACGGGGCCGACGGCCGCAGGCGCGTGGATGCGCGCGCGGTGCTGCGCCTCGCCGCGCCGTTGATGGTCACCAACGCCATCCAGGCGGCGCTCAACCTCACCGACACCTGGTTCATCGGTCGCCTGTCCACCGACGCGCTGGCGGCGATGGGGACGATCTACTGGTTGATGACCGGTGCGATCTTCCTGCTCGGTGGCGTCGGTTTCGCCGTGCAGTCCTTCGTGTCGCAGGCCGAAGGGGGCGGTCGACGGGTGCGCGCGGCGCAGGCCGCTTGGAACGGCATCTGGGCGGGTCTCGCCTGCTGGCCGCTGTTCGTTGTCGTGGCCCTGATCGGCGCCGCGCTCCTGCGGCCGTTCTCTTTGGACGCGGCGATCGAATCCCAGGCGCTCGCCTACTGGGAGCCGCGCATGTCCGGTGCGGTGCTGGGCACGCTCGGCTGGGCGATGATGAGCTTCTTCAACGGCATCGGCGCCACGCGCCTGACGCTCATCGTCGCCGTGGTGACCCTGCTCGCCAACATCCCCGCCAACCAGTTCTTCATGTTCGAGCTCGGCATGGGGATGGCGGGCGCCGCGCACGGCACGAACCTCGCGCAGGCGACGGGCCTCCTGGTCGCCCTCGGGTTCTTCATCGGTCCGCGTCTGGCTATGCGCTACCGGACCAGGCTTGCGTGGCGACCGCGGATGGCGATCATCCGCCGGCAACTGACGGTCGGGCTGCCCGTGGGCGTCGGCTACGCCGTCGATGTGCTCGGAGTGGCGCTGATGCAGATGATGGTGACGCAGGGCGGCAGTGTCGGGGCCGCCGCGACCCAAGTCGTCATGATGCTCACATCCATCGCCTACATGCCGACGCTCGGACTCGCGTCGGCGGGGACCACCGTCGTAGGTCAATCCATCGGCGCTGGTGACCGCGACTGGGCGGCACAGATCGGGACCTTCGTGACGCGTTGTTGCGCGGGACTCATGCTGGGCATGGCGCTGCTGCTGTTGATCTGCTCGCCTTGGTTGCTGCCGGGATTCCTGGCCGGCGGCGATGCTGCAGCGGGCGAGGCGGTGGCCTTGGCGCTGTTGCTGCTCTGGCCTGCGGCGGCGTACCAGTTCTTCGATGGGCTCTTCTTCGGCTCGAGCTTCGCGCTGCGGGCGACGGGCGACACGGCCGTGCCGGCCCGTACCGCGCTGCTGTTGTCCTGGCTGTTCTTCCTGCCGCTCGCGCACACCCTCGTGTTCACCGCCGAGCAGGCCTGGGTGCCCGGGCTGCCTCAGGCGGGGCTCGGCGCGCTCGGCGGCTGGCTGGCGCTGATGGCCTACGCGATGCTGCTCGGTACGTTCATGTACCGGCGTTGGCGCAGCGAACGCTGGCGGCGCATCGATCTCTGGGGCGGTCAGGGGTCCCGCGGCGCGTGACGCGCCCAGCGCCAGAGCATCCAGCCGCCGCCCAACATCCCGCCGAGATGCGCGAAGTGGGCGATGCCGCTCGCCGTTCCGGTCACGCCCAGCACGAGCTCCAGCACGGCGAACAGCAGCGCGAACACCCAGGCCGGCATCGGGATCGGCGGGATCAGCAGAAGTACGCGCCGTTTCGGGAACATCACGGCGAAGCCGAGCAGCAGGCCGTA
>DAIMYL010000033.1:0-17250 GCA_036734505.1 Steroidobacteraceae bacterium
CGCTGGTCTGGAACTTCTCGGTGTCGACCTTGAGCGCCTTGCGCTCGAGCTCGAGGCCCCACTCGGCGACCGGGCCGAGCTTCGGGTGCAGACCGAAGAACGCGAACACATGATCGGCGGCGAGGTCGTGCATCGTGCCGTCGGCGCCCTTGACGCGCACCCCGGTGAGACGGTCGCCGTCGGCGAGGATGCCGTCGGCGAGGCCCTCGATGAAGCGCAGGCGACCTGCGGCCTCGAGCTCGCGCATGCGCGCCACCGAGGCCGGCGCGGCGCGGAACTCCTGCCGACGGTGCACCAGCGTCAACGCAGGCGCGGTGGGCGCGAATTCATTGACCCAATCGAGCGCGGAGTCGCCGCCGCCGAAGATGACCAGGCGCTGCCGGCGGTAGTCGTCGGCGCCCTTGACGCGGTAGTGCAGCTGCCGGCCCTCGAAGGCCTCGCAGCCCGGCACGCCGAGCCGGCGCGGCTGGAACGAGCCGACCCCCGCGGCGATCACGATGGCCCCCGCGTCGAAGCGCGTGCCGGTGTTCGTCACCACATCGAAGCGACGGTCGGCGCGCGGCGTCACCTGCATCACCTCCTGGCCGAGGTGGAACTGCGGCTCGAAGGGCTTGATCTGCTGCATCAGGCGGTCGACGAGCTCCTGGGCACCGCACACCGGCAGCGCGGGGATGTCGTAGATGGGTTTGTCGGGGTAGAGCTCGGTGCACTGCCCGCCGGGTGCGGCGAGCGAGTCGAGCACATGGGCGCGCATGCCGAGCAGCCCGAGCTCGAACACCTGGAACAGGCCGCAGGGCCCCGCACCGATGATCACAACCTCTGTCTTCACGGTCTCGGACACGCAGGACCTCGCCAAGGGACGGCAGATACGGTTAGATTCCTGCTGTAAATATTAGCAGACCCCCCCCGTCGACACCTTTCCGGAGCCGCCCATGCCGACCAACGCCGACCTCGCCCGCCGCCGTGCGGCCGCCATCCCGCGCGGCGTGGGCAACTCGCTGCAGGTGTACGCCGACCGCGCGGCCAACGGCGAGATCTGGGATGTGGAGGGGCGACGCTACATCGACTTCGCCAGCGGCATCGCCGTGCTCAACACCGGTCATCTGCACCCGCGGGTGCAGGGCGCGGTGGCGGCGCAGCTCTCGCGGCTCTCGCACGCGTGCTTCCAGGTGACGCCCTACGAGAACTACGTCGCGCTCGCCGAGCGCCTGAACGCGCTCGCACCGGGGCCCGGTCCCTGGAAGACGATCTTCCTCACGACCGGCGCCGAGGCGGTGGAGAACGCGGTCAAGATCGCCCGCTACCACACCGGTCGCCCGGCGGTGATCGCCTTCGGCGGCGGCTTCCATGGCCGCACCCTCGCCTGCATGAGCCTCACCGGCAAGGTGCAGCCCTACAAGGCCGGCTTCGGCCCGATGCTGCCCGATGTCTACCACGCGCCGTTCCCGGTCGAGTACCACGGCATATCGGTCGCACAGTCGCTCGCCGCGATCGAGCAGCTCTTCAAGGCCGATGTCGATCCGCAGCGCGTCGCCGCGGTCATCATCGAGCCGGTGCAGGGCGAAGGCGGTTTCTACCCGGCGCCGCCGGCGTTCCTGCGCGCGCTGCGCGAGCTCTGCGACCGCCACGGCATCGTGTTCATCGCCGATGAGATCCAGAGCGGTTTCGCGCGCACCGGACGCATGTTCGCCATCGAGCATGCCGGCGTGGTGCCCGACCTCATCACGGTCGCCAAGAGCCTCGCCGGCGGCGTGCCGCTGTCGGGCGTGATCGGCCGCGCCGACATCATGGACGCACCGCCCGCGGGCGGTCTTGGCGGCACCTACGCCGGCTCGCCGCTCGGCTGCGCAGCGGGCCTCGCCGTGCTCGATGTCATCGAGTCGGAGGAGCTGTGCGCACGCGCGGAGCGCCAGGGCTCGGTGCTGCGCGCCCGGCTCGAGGACCTGCGATCGCGCTGGTCATGCATCGGCGATGTGCGCGGCCTCGGCGCGATGGTGGCGATGGAGCTGGTGCGCGACCGCCGTGCCGACGCGCCCGATGCCGAGCTCACGCGGGCTCTGGTGCAGGCTGCGGGACGACGCGGTCTGGTGCTGCTGTCCTGCGGCGTCTACGGCAATGTGATCCGCTTCCTGGCGCCGCTCACCCTGCCGGATGCCCAGCTCGCAGAGGGTCTGGCGATCCTCGAAGCCGCGCTGGAGGACGCCGCCAAGGCGCGATGAACGGTGGCCGGACCGGCGCGTGCGGCGCCGCTGCGATGCGCGCGCTCAGGCGCGGCCGGCGTTCGCGTCGTTGGGGCTGTGGAAGTACTCGCTCTCTTCGGAGAGCTCGCGGATGAGCTTCTGCAGCTCCGCCATGCGGCCCTCCGCGGTGCTCACCGGCAGACACTCCGTGCAGCGGGGGTCGGCGCAGGGCTGACGCGAATAGAGCCAGTACTGCAGCGCCCCGGCGAGCAGGCCGTCGGCGATGTCCCAGAGGTCGGCCTGCTTGTCCTTGTCGGCCAGCTTGTTGCCGAGGTCGACGGCCTTGGTGAAGGCGGCGTCGAAGCTGGCGGCGGGGTCCTGTTCGCGTTCCATGCGGCGATTTTAGCCGATGCTGCCCCCCGCTCTTGAGGCAATTCCGTTGCGGAACGGATATCGAGTGTGAACGATTCTTAATCTCCGTCACTTGCATTGTCGAATTACCATCATAGTCGTCTCATCTTAGAGACGAATTGCCGACCCATCGGCGGGACGCCAAGTGGCTGACGACAAGGGGGCGGGATCGCCCCGCGAGATCGCGATGACAGAGGCCCTCGACCGCGCCGAGGCCGCTCTCGCTTCCTCCGGCGACGCCGTGCAGTCCGCCGTCCACCGTTCCATCGCCTTCGTCACCGATCGGTACCACGAGAAGTTCGCCGCCAGCGCCGTCGCGGAGCATTGCGGGCTCAGCCGCTTCCAGTTCAGCCGCAACTTCCACTCCACCTTCGGCATCACCTTCCGTGAGTACCTGCTGCGCTTCCGCATCCGGGAGGCCTGCCGCCGGCTCGCGGCGGGCGAGCAGTCGGTCACCGGCATCGCCTACGCCGTCGGGTTCCACGACGGCTCGTATTTCGCGCGCATGTTCCGCCGCTATGTGGGCGTGCTGCCGTCGCAGTATGCTGCGCGGCGTGACGACACCACCCGCTCCGACGGCTGACACACCGCGGTCCGACACACCGACGCCCCATCCCGCGTCGACCGCACCCGCCCTGACCCGTCGCGCCTGGCGCATCCCGCGTGCCGGGTCGCTCGCGCGTCTGGCGCTCGTCGAGGAACCCCTGCCGCCGCCGGCGGCCGACGAGGTGCAGGTCGATGTCGCCGCGGTGGGTGTGAACTTCGCCGACATCTTCGCCTGTCAGGGCCTCTACTCCGCGACGCCCTCCGGCTCCTTCGTACCGGGCCTCGAGGCCGCGGGCACGGTCCGCGCGGTCGGCACGGGCGTGACGACCCATCGGCCGGGCGACCGGGTCATCGTGCTCACCCGCTTCGGCGGCTACGCGAGCCGCCTCAACGTCGGCGCAGAATATCTTTGGCCGCTGCCGGAGGGCTGGTCCTTCGAGGACGGCGCCGCCTACCCCGTGCAGGCGCTCACCGCCTGGTACGGGCTCATCGAGCTCGGCCGCGCGCGGCAAGGCTCGGTGGTGCTGGTGCAGTCGGCGGCCGGAGGCGTCGGCCTCAACGCGCTGCACGCATTGCGGCGGATCGGTGCGCGTCCGGTGGCCGTGGTGGGCCGATCCGCCAAACGCGAGTGGCTCGCGCGGGAATACGGCCTCGACCCGGCCGCCATCGTGCTGCGCGATGAACATTACGCTGCGAACCTCGATGCCGCCCTGGCGCACCTCGGCGCGCCCGGTTTCGATGTGGTGTTCGACGCGGTGTACGGACCCGCGTTCCGGCCGGCCTTCGAGCGCCTCGCGCCGGAGGGCCGCTTGGTGCTCTACGGCGCCGCGGATTTCATGGGCGATGGTCGCCGCCCGAACCCGCTGCGGCTCGCCTGGCGCTGGCTGCGTCGGCCGCGGCTCGACCCGCTCGCCATGATCTCGCAGAACCGCGGTCTGCTCGCCTTCAACCTGATCTGGCTGTGGGGCGAGGCGGCGCGTCTGCCCGCGGCGATGCAGGCGACGCTGGCGCTGATCCCCGAGCGCCCCCGTAGCGGCGGCGTGTGGGCGTTCGCCGATGCGCATGCCGCGCTGGCCGCGCTGCAGTCGGGGGAGACCACGGGCAAGCTCGTGCTGCGCATCGACGCCTGACGCCGCCGCGCGCCCGGGACCGCCGCGCTAGAATGGCGCATGTCCGACGCCTCCTCGGCCGACCGCCCCAAGGCCAAGTCGGTACGCCCGCTGGCCGCCCTGTGGCCCTTCCTCAAGCCCTACCGCGGCGTGCTGGCCTGGGCGATGGTCGCCCTGCTGCTCGCCTCGGGGTCGATGCTGGCGCTGCCGGTGGCGCTCAAGCAGCTCATCGACCGCGGCATGTCGGCCGGCAACGCCGACACCATCAACATCTACTTCATCGCCTTCCTCGGCGTCGCGGTGCTGTTCGGCGCCTTCGCTGCGATGCGCTTCTACCTCGTGACCTGGCTCGGCGAGCGCGTGGTCGCCGACATCCGCTCGGCCACCTACCGCAATGTCGTGCGCATGGACCCGCAGTTCTTCGAGGTGACGCGCACCGGCGAGGTGCTCTCGCGCCTCACCACCGACACCACGCTCGTGCAGTCGATCTCGGGCGTCGGCATCTCGATCGCGCTGCGCTCGACCATCAACCTCGCCGGTTCCATCGTCATGATGGGCGTGACGAACCTGAAGCTGCTCGGGCTCATCATCATCGCCATGCCCACGGTGATCGTGCCGGTGATCGCGCTCGGCCGTAAGCTGCGCACGCTCTCGCGCAGCTCGCAGGACCGCATCGCCGACACCAGCGGCCTCGCCGGCGAGACGCTGAACGCCATCCAGACGGTGCAGGCCTACACGCTCGAGGACCTCAACACCAAGCGCTACGGTGATGCGGTCGAGGCCTCGTTCGACATCGCGGTGGTCCGCACCCGCGTGCGCGCCTGGCTCACGGCGCTCTCGACCACGCTGGTGGTGGCCGCGATCACGCTCGTGCTCTGGTTCGGCGCCCACCAGGTGCTCGCGGACAGGATGAGCGGCGGCGAGCTCGTGCAGTTCCTGCTGTTCGCCGTCTACGCCGGCGTGGCGGCGGCCTCGCTCAGCGAGATGTGGAGCGAGGTCCAGCGCGCCGCGGGCGCCATGGAGCGTCTCGTCGAGCTGCAGCAGGCCACCCCGGCCATCGTCGCCCCGCCCTCGCCCGTGCCGCTGCCGGCGCTCGCGCCGGGCGCCGCGGCCGGTCGTGTGCGCTTCGAGGATGTCCGGTTCAACTACCCCTCGCGTCCGGACACGCCCGCCCTCGACGGCTTCACGCTCGACATCGCGCCCGGCGAGACCGTGGCCTTCGTCGGACCCTCGGGCGCCGGCAAGAGCACCACCTTCCAGCTGCTGCTGCGCTTCTACGACCCGCAGCAGGGCCGCGTGCTGCTGGACGGCATCGACATCGCCACGGCCGACCCGCGCGAGGTGCGCGGCCGCATCGGTCTCGTGCCGCAGGACACGGTGCTGTTCGGCACCAGCGCGCGCGAGAACATCCGCTACGGCCGCCCCGACGCGAGCGATGCCGAGGTCGAGGCCGCGGCGCGCGCCGCGTACGCCGAGGACTTCATCCGCGCGCTGCCCGAGGGCTTCGACACCTTCCTCGGCGAGAAGGGCACCCGGCTCTCCGGCGGCCAGCGCCAGCGCATCGCCATCGCGCGCGCCATCCTGCGCAACCCGCCGCTGCTGCTGCTCGACGAAGCGACGAGCGCGCTCGACGCCGAGAGCGAGCGCGTGGTGCAGCGGGCGCTCGAGGAGCTCATGCTGTCACGCACGACCATCATCATCGCCCACCGGCTCGCCACGGTGCTCAAGGCGGACCGCATCGTGGTGATGGACCAGGGCCGGATCGTCGCCAGCGGCCGCCACGACGAGCTCGTGGCCTCCAACCCGCTCTACGCGCGGCTCGCCGCGCTGCAGTTCAACGACCGCGGCGCATGAGGCGGCCGTGACCACCCCGCCCTCCGTCGCCCCGACGCCGGCCGCGGTGCTGTTCGACTTCGACGGCACGCTCATCGACTCGGCGCCCGGCATCCTCGCCTCGTTCGAGGCGGCGCTGCGCGCGACGGGGCTCACGCCCGCCGTGCCGCTTTCCTCCGCGCTGATCGGACCGCCGCTCGCGAAGACCGCCGCCACGCTGCTCGGCGGCGACGACCCTGCCGCCGTGCAGGCTTTGGTGGCCGCGTTCCGCGCGGACTACGACACCGCCGGCTACCGCGCGACCGCCGTGTACGAGGGCGTGCCGGAGATGCTGTCGGCGCTGCAGGGCGCCGGCATCGCGCTCCACATCGTCACCAACAAGCGCATCGCGCCCACGCGGCGCATCCTCGAGCATCTCGGTTGGACGCCGCGGTTCACCGGCGTCTATGCCCTCGACGCCCTCGATCCGGCGGCGCCCCACAAGCCTGCGCTCGTAACCGAAGTCCTGCACCGCGAGGCCTTGGCGGCGGCGCGCTGCTGGATGGTCGGTGATTCGGCGGAGGACCGTCGTGCCGCAGAGACCAACGGGCTGCGCTTCTTCGGCGCCGCGTGGGGCTACGGCACCGCTGCCGCGGGCGGGCTGGGCCATCCGCTCGAGCTGCTGCGCGCGCTCCCATAAACGAATCGGGCCCTCCGAGGAGGGCCCTTCCACAAAAGAAACGGGCCCTCCGAGGAGGGCCCGTGTCGTCATCTCTTCATCGTCCCTCACCGGCGCCGCGGACGGCGCCGGTGGGGTCGGTCACTTACCGAACCGCTTGGCGAAGCGGACCGTGAACGACCGGCCGAGCAGGTCGTAGCCGACGCCCGGGAGGGTGTTGAGGACGCGGCTTGCGCCCTCGTTGCCCTGACCGCCGCTGACGAACGGCGGGTCCTTGTCGAACACGTTGCGAACAGTGCCGATCAGCTCCCAGTCGTCGGCCGCGTAGCGGAGCGACACGGCATGCGAGAGGTAGTTCGGCGTGCGGAAGATGCGGTCGATGTTGGTCGTGCCCGGATCCACCACCGGACGCTCCTTGCTCTCGCCGATGTAGTCCACCGACCACGCGACGGTGTAGTCGCGCCAGTTGTAGCGGGCCTGGGCCTCCGCCGACCAGCGCGGGAAGCCCCAACGGCCGGCGAGACGCGAGACCTGGCCGAACAGCTCCTGGTTCTGCTCGATCAGGTAGGTGGCCGTCATATCGAGCGTGAAGCGGCCGGACTCGGTGTCCATGTCGTACACGATGTTGGTGTCGACGCCCACCGAGTTCTGCTCACCGATGTTGACAAAGGACGCGTCGACGAAGGCGAGCTGGCTGCCCGGGTTGCTGCGGGGACCGACGCGGGTGCAGAACGGGCTCGTAAAGCCACGGGTACCGTAGCACTCGGACAGGATGAAGCCGACGCTCGGCGAGGCCACGGTGTCGTTGATGGTGATGTCGAAGTAGTCGACGGCCATCGACACGCCGAGGTCGCCCGGCTTGAACACTACGCCGAAGGTCTTCGACTTGGAGGTCTCAGCTGCGAGGTCCGACGCGCCACCGACGATCGAGCTGATCGAGGTCGTCGCGCGGTAGTCGAGCGGGAGGCCCTGCGACAAGCAGTTGTCGTAGACCGGATCGCCCGGACGGAGCCCGCTCGAACCGAAGTTGTTGCAGGGATCGTTCAAGTTAGAAACGAAGCCGATCTGGTCGCCCAGGAACTGCTCGTAGAGGTCAGGCGGACGGAACGAGGTGCCGACGGTCGCACGGAACGACAGGGTCGGATTGACGACATACTGCAGGCTGCCACGGTAGGTGGTGTCGCTGCCGTAGGAGTCGTAATCGCTCCAACGCGCGGAGACGTTCAGCGTGATGTCCTTGGCGTAGGGCAGGTCGCGCACGATCGGCGTCTCGAGTTCGAAGAACGCCTCGGTCACCGTGTCCTTGCCGCGGGTGATGCCGGCGGTCGAGAAGCCCCAGAAGTTGTTGTTCTGCGCCTCGATGTCCGGCACGTCGTCGATGCTCTCCTCGCGCCACTCGGCGCCGAGCACCGCCTGCACCTTACCCGCGGGCAGGGTGAACAGCGGACCGTCGAGGTAGAGCGACGCCGACTTGCCCTTGTAGACCGTGGTGCCGAGCGTGTCCTTGCTGATGAAGTCGACGACGTTCTTCGGCAGGATGCCGCGCAGCATGGCATCAGCGGTGGTCAGGTTCGCGGGGACGCAGGTCGGGAACTGGGCCAGCACCGCCGGGGCGCAGGTGACGGCGCCGGTGGTGGGGTTCACGACGATGCCGTTGACGGCCGCCTCGACGCGATCGTCCAGCCACTGCTGCGCCGCGTAGGTGCCCTTGGAGTGACCGTAGCCCACCGTGAAGTCGTAGTTCCAAGCGGTGGTCAGGTCGCCCTTGAGACCGGCGAAGATGTTGTAGCGCTCAACCTCGACCCGGGTCTCCGGGTTCTGGAGGTTGTAACTCGGTAGCACCGGCTGGAAGCCGGCGTTGCCGAGCAAGCCGAGCGAGGCGAAGGGCGCCGCGAACGGATTGTACGGGTGCAGCGCGCGGCCGTCGAAGGTGACCGGGTTGACGAACGGGAAGAACTGCCGGTAACCGAACGAACTGCGGGTCTCGCGGTTGTTGTAGTAGGCCTCGTAGTACAGCTGGCTGCTGCCGCCGAAAAGATCGAGGTCGTAGTTGCCGAAAGAGGTGACCGACTTGAGGGTGCTGGGCGTGACCAACATCTGCACCGTCGGGCTGCGCTCGTCGCGGTAGAAGGCGCCGTCGTTGTCCCACAGCGCGTCCAAGGTGGCGCTGCCGGGGCCCGGCACCGGCGACACGCGGCTCAGGCCACGGACCGGCAGGCGGGTGTAGCCGCTGACGCGGAACACGCCGTTGACGCGCGGATCGTAGTACTGGTTGGTGGTGGCGCCCGGCACCGCACCCGGCTCGTAGCGCAGGAAGCCGAGCGCAGAGGAGGCGAGGCCGTAGATGAAGCCGAAGCACAGCGGCTCACCGGTCACCGGCGCGCGGTTGTCGTAGACGCCGTCGTTGTCCTGGTCGGTGATGCGCGGGTCGATGGCGCAGCGCGACCAGTCACGGTCGGCGGCGACCACCTGCTCGCGCTTCGAGTACTGGGCGCCGATGGAGAACGCGCCGCGCTCACCCACCCGGCCCCAAGTCGCGTCGATCACGTTCTGGGTGCCGTCGGCGCGCTGGGTCGTGAAGCCGGAGTAGTTGATCTGGAAACCGTCGAAGGCCTCCTTGGTGATGACGTTGATGACGCCGGCGACCGCATCGGCGCCGTACACCGAGGACGCGCCGTCCTTCAGGATCTCGGCGCGCTGGATCAGCGAGCTCGGAATCGCGGAGAGGTCGACGGAGTTGGTCGAACCCTGCACGCCCGACGGCGACCAGCGGCGGCCGTTGACGAGCACGAGCGTGCGCTGGGCGCCGAGACCACGCAGCGAGACCTGCTGGGCACCCGGACCGCCGTCGAGCAGGAAGCCCTGGAAGGCGTCGTTGATCTGCTCACCGGAGGCGGCGGTCGAGCCGCGCAGGATCTCCTCGGTGCTGACGAGGCCGGCGAGGGCCGCACGCTCCGAGGTGATGATCTCGACCGGCGCAGCCGAATCGAAATTGGTGCGGCGGATGCGCGAACCCGTGACGACGACCTCTTCAGCGGTCGACTCGTCGGTCGTCGCTTCGGTCTCATCCTTTTTCGCGGGCTCCGACTGGGCCGGCTGGGCCGGCTGTGCCGGCGCAGCGGTCGTCGACTGGGCGCGCGCCGCCTGTGGCGCGATAGCGACGATGGCGGCAGAAGCGAACAGGCTCAGCCAGGCTTGCAGCTTGCGATTCATTCTCGAACTCCCTCAGCGTTGGTCGTCTTGGCCGAAGTCCAGAAGGGCTTGGTCCAAATTTCACCGGATTCTACGGACGGTGGGGTTACCCCGTCAAACGGCCCTGACGGCCTTCGCCTACTGCCCTGCTGTTGCATTTAAGCGACAATGGGTGGCGATGCCACACGGGATCGTTGCCACAGCCCCTTTCGGCCGTGCAGCCGGCTCGGTAGCATCGGGTTCCCCGAACCTCTTTTTCCGACCCACTCCCACGAGGACGACGATGCCCATCCGCACCGCCCGCCCGATCCACGCTTCCCTCTTCGCGTTCGCCGCAACGCTCGTCGCGCTGACGCTCGGCCACGCGCAAGGCGCCGCGCCCGCGACCGCCACCGCGGTCACGACCAGCACCGCCACCGATGTCCCGCCCCGCCTGCCCATCCAAGCCTTCGTGCACGATCAGGTGCTGAGCGGTTTGGCGATGTCTCCCAACGGCAAGCACATCGCCGGCATCTCGCTGCCGTCCATCGACGGCATCCCGCAGGTCACCATCTGGTCGGCGGACGACCTCTCGAAGCCGCCGCTGCGCTTCGACCTGACGGCGTCGAACGGGTCGCGCTGGAAGCCGAGCAGCGTGCGCTGGCTCAACGACGAGCGGCTGCTCACCACGGGCAGCCAGACGCTCGACGCGAGCTTCGGCGGCCGCATGATCAAGACCTTCAACGGCAACACCTTCGTCTATGAGTTCAACTCGTTCGACAACCCGGCACGGAACAAGCTGGTCGAGCCGTTCGAGAGCCTCATCGCCAACCGCCGCGGCGGCCGCAACGCCGGCGTGTCGCTCGACAAGCCCGTGCCGGACGATCCCACCAAGGTCATCCTGCGCGTCAGCAACTTCGACGGCGGCACCGACCTCTACGAGTTCAGCCTCAAAGATTATTCCAGCCGCCGTGTCTACCGCGGCCGGCCGGGTGATTCGCTGCAGACCGACCTGAAGGGCCAGCCGCGCCTGCGCACCTACTTCGTCGAGAAGGACGGCAACGCGCAGATCGCCGCCGAGGCGCGCGTCGGCGACACCGACCAATGGAAGACGCTGCCGCCCTTCACCGCCAAGGCGCGCGAGGGCATCCAGCCGATCTCGGCCTCCAAGGACCCCGATGTGCTCTATGTCACCGACAACACCGGCCGCGAGTTTCAGCGCATCCACGAGTACCGCGTGTCGACGGGAGAGATGTCGGAACCGCTCTTCGAGCATCCGCGCTTCGAGGCGACCGGCGTGGTGCTCGGCCGCGGCAAGCGGCTGGGCGAGCTGCTCGGTTTCCGCTACGACGGGCTCTATCAGGGCATGACCTACTGGGTCGACGAGGATCTCGCGCGCATCCATGCCTCGCTCAGCAAGACCTTCCCGGGCAAGCAGGTGCGCATCGGCACCGACATCGGCTCGTCGGATGACGGTCGCCGCTCGATCGTCTATGTGTTCGGCAGCAACGACCCCGGTGCCTACTACCTCTACGACGCCGCCAAGGGCCTGAAGCTGCTCGGCAAGGTGCGCCCGCTCCTCGATCCGGCGCAGCTCGCCGAGACGAAGTTCGTCACCTACAAAGCGCGCGACGGCATGACCGTCCCGGCCTATCTCACGGTGCCGAGGGGCGGCAGCAAGCCCCACCCCACCGTCGTCATGCCGCACGGCGGTCCCTGGGCGCGCGACGACATGGGCTACGACACCTGGGTGCAGTTCCTCGCCAACCGCGGCTATGCGGTGCTGCAGCCGCAGTACCGCGGCTCCGACGGTTGGGGCCAGAAGCTCTGGCGCGCGGGCGACCGCGAGTGGGGCCAGAAGATGCAGGACGACAAGGACGACGGCGCGGCCTGGCTCGTCGAGCAGGGCATCGCCGTCAAGGACCGCATCGCGATGTACGGCTTCTCGTACGGCGGCTACGCGGCGATGGCCGCCATCGTGCGGCCGAACCCGCCCTACCAGTGCGCCATCGCCGGCGCCGGGCTCGCGGAGCTGCGCACCTTCGACAAGATGACCTTCGGCAGCCGCTTCGGGCGGCAGTTCCAGAACCCGACCATCGCCGGCCTCTCGCCGCTCGACAAGGTCCAGGACGCCTCGATCCCGATCATGATCTTCCACGGCGACCGCGATCAGATCGTCCCCATCGAGCAGTCCGAGAAGTACCACGCGGCGCTCAAGGCGGCGGGCAAGAACACGCAGTACGTCGAGATCAAGGACTACGGCCACGGCCCCTCGCTCTCGCCCGTGCAGCAGGGCAAGGTGCTCGAGATCCTCGAGACCTACCTCGCCAACGACTGCGGCCCGGGCGGTCTGTGACCGAGCCGCGGCGCAGGACCATCGCATGCTGACGCTGCGTCCCGCGGCGGCGCGGGACGCAGCTGAAGTGCTCGCGCTCATCCGCGAGCTCGCCGACTACGAGCGCCTGCTCGATGAGGTCGACGCCACCGAGGACGGCTTGCGCGCCGCGCTCTTCGGCCCCGCGCCGCGCGTGTTCTGCGACATCGCCGAATGGCACGGCTCCGCGGACGGCGCCGAGGCCGCGGGCGATGCGGGCGGCGCGCCCGCGGTGGCGGGCTTCGCGCTGTGGTTCTACAACTTCTCCACCTTCCGCGGCCGCCACGGCATCTATCTCGAGGACCTCTTCGTACGGCCGGCTTTCCGCGGCCGCGGCATCGGCCGGTCGCTGCTCGCCGGGCTCGCCGCGCGCTGCGTGCGCGAGGACCTCGCGCGCCTCGAGTGGTCGGTGCTCGACTGGAACGAGCCCGCGCTCGACTTCTACCGCTCGCTGGGCGCGCGCGCCATGAAGGCCTGGATCCCGCACCGCGTCACCGGCGAGGCGCTGACGGCGCTCGCGCGCGAAGCACGCGGCTGACGCCGCGCCTCGACCTCAACCGCGCCGCGCGATGGACTCGCGGGTGGCGAGCGCCGCCTCGACCGTGAACTCACCGGCGGCGAGCGCCGCCTCCACCTCGTCCAGGCGCATGCAGTGGAACGACTCCACCTCGCCGTCGCGCCCCACCGGCTCGAAACCCTCGGGCAACGCGAGGTCGGCGACGATCACGAGCTCGTCATGCACGCCGAAGCGCGTCTCGCGCAAGGAACGGATCACCATGCCCGGGAAGTCGATGGCGCGCGCAAGGCGTCGCGGCACGCCCGCCTCCTCCCAGGCCTCGCGCAGCGCGCAGGCACGCGGCGTCTCGCCCGCGCCGACGCCGCCCGCCGCCATGTTGTCGAGCTTGCCGGGGTCGGCGCGCTTCAAGGCGCTGCGCCGCGCCACCCAGAGGCTGCCGTCCGGCCGCCAACCGTTCACATGGACAGCACGGTTCTGCATGCCGAGCGTGCGGAACGCGCCGCGCTCGCAGCGCGCGACCTCGTCCCCCTGTCCGTCGAGCAGCGCGCTCGGTTCGTTGCGCCAGTCGGCGATCAGGCCGAGCGCGTGCAGCTGCCGCGCCACCGACTGCAGCGCGGCGCTGCGCGCCGCTTTGCCGCGCACGCCCTCGGGCGCGACCAGCCGCAGCCCGATATCCGCCTCGGCGATCTCGGGCATCGCGCGCAGCGGCACCGCGATGTCGCGCCGCACCCGGCCGCGGATCGCACCACCGATCCAGAGCGGCAGATAACCGGCTTGGGCCTGCGGTCCGGCGCTCAATCCGCGAGATGCCGCACCAGCGCGGCGGTGAAATCCGCCGGCTGCTCGACATTGGAGAGGTGCGCGGCATCCAAGACCTCGAGCTCCGCACCGACGATGCCGTCGACGAGCTCCAGGGCGCGCTCGGTCGGCGTCGAGACATCCTGCGCGCCGGCGATCACCAGCGTCGGGGCGCGCACCTCGCCGAGCCGGGCCGTGAGGTCGAAGCCGCGCAGCGCGTCGCAGGCCTCGGCGTAGCCGCGCGGCTGTGTCGCGAGCAGCATCGCGCGCACCGTCTCGACGGCATCGGGCGAGGCCGCCCTGAACGGCGCGGTGAACCAACGCTGCAGGATGGGCTCGACCAGCGGGCCCATGCCGCCGCCCAGCACCGTGGCGATGCGTTCATCCCAGCGTTCGCGCGGCGGGAACGAAGCAGCGGTGTCCGCGAGCACCAAGCGCCGCACGCGCTGCGGCGCCGTCACCGCCGCCTGCAGCGCGATGGCGCCGCCGAGCGACAGCCCGCACCAATGGGCGCGCGCGATGTCGAGCCGGTCGAGCACCGCGCAGGCGTCGTCGAGCAGGTCGGCCATCGTGCAGGGCGCGGGCGCGCCGTCGACGAGCGCCGAACCGCCGTGGCCGCGCAGGTCCATGCGCAGCACCCGGAACCTCTGCTCGAGCTCCGCGAGCTGCGGCTGCCAGACCTCGAGACCGGCACCGAGCGGATGCAGCAGCAGCAGCGGCGGACCGTGGTTGCGGCCCGACACCGTGTACCGCAGACGACCGGCGCCACGCTCGAGTTCGGCGCTCAGCATCGACCGCCCCGATGCAGCGACGCTCGCATCAATCGGCCTTGTACTTGTCGTGGCAGGCCTTGCAGGTCTGGCCGGCAGCACCGAGCGCGGCCTTCGCCGCGTTCTGGTCACCACCCTTGGCGGCTGCGGCCAGCGCGCGGGTCTTGTCCTGCAGGTCGCGCATCATGCGGCCGAACTCGTCCTGGTTCTTCCAGATCTCGGGCTTGGCCTCGGTGCGTGCGCCCGACTCCGACCCCGGCGGGAAGGTGTCCGGCGCGACCGTCGAGATGAAGGCGGCACGGTCGGCGGCGGTCGCGAAGGCCTTCGCATCCCAGGGCGTGCGGCCCTGCGCCATGGCACCCATGATGCCGAACTGCGTGCCGAGCACGGTGTAGACGGCCTGGCGGTACTTGATCTGCTGGGCGCCACGGTTCTGCTGCGCGTGTGCGACAGCGGCGAGCCCGAGCGCGGTGACGACGAGGACGGCGGCGGCGGCCAGACGGCGGCGCGACGAGGACGGGGCGTGTGACATCGGATCCTCCTTAGAGAGTGACGGTTCGACTGGAGACGGTCCGCCGCAAGGATGCCCGACATCGTCGACCCCTGCACCTCCCCCGACCACCCTCCGCTGCACGCCGGTCGCCGCGGGGAGCGCGCTCTGGTACGCTGCGCGGCCTTTTTTGCCCGCCCGGGGCGCGCCCCGAGCGTCCCGGCCCGTTCGGCCGCACCCCGGAAGACCCTCATGAGCACCGCCCGCCCCATCCGCAACATCGCGATCATCGCGCACGTCGACCACGGCAAGACGACCCTGGTCGACTGCCTGCTCAAGCAATCCGGCACCTTCGCGGCGCACGAGCGCGTCGGCGAGCGTGTCATGGACTCCAACGACCTCGAGCGCGAGCGCGGCATCACCATCCTCGCCAAGAACTGCGCCATCGAGTACCGCGGCACCCGGATCAACATCGTCGACACCCCGGGCCACGCCGACTTCGGCGGCGAGGTCGAACGCGTGCTCTCGATGGTCGACGGCGTGCTGCTGCTGGTGGACGCGGTCGAGGGCCCGATGCCGCAGACGCGTTTCGTCACGCGCAAGGCGCTCGCGCTCGGCCACAAGGCCATCGTGGTGGTCAACAAGGTCGACCGTCCGGGCGCCCGCCCCGATTGGGTCATCGACCGCACCTTCGAGCTGTTCGACAAGCTCGGCGCGACCGACGCGCAGCTCGACTTCCCCATCGTCTACGCCTCGGCCCTGCAGGGCTGGGCCACCACCGACCTCGCCAAGCCCGCCACCGACATGACGGCGCTCTACGAGGCCGTGCTCGCGCACGTGCCGCCGCCGCCGACCGAGGTCGCGGCGCCGCTGCAGCTGCAGATCTCGCAGCTCGACTACAACTCCTACGTGGGCCGGATCGGCATCGGCCGCATCCGCCAGGGCACGCTCAAGAGCGGCAAGAACGTGGCGCTGCGCTGGGGCGACGAGGACCGCGGCACCGGCCGCATCGCGCAGATCCTGTCCTTCCGCGGCCTCGAGCGCATCCCGGTCGAGGAGGCCTCGGCCGGCGACATCGTCGCCGTCACCGGCATCGACGAGGTGAACATCGGCCTCACGATCTGCGACCCGGAGAGCCCGCAAGGCCTGCCGCCCATCGAGGTCGACGAGCCGACCCTCGCCATGACCTTCCAGGTCAACACCTCGCCGCTCGCCGGCCGCGAAGGCAAGTTCGTGACCAGCCGCCAGATCCGCGACCGCCTGATGCGCGAGCTGCAGAGCAACGTCGCGCTGCGCGTCGAGGAGACCGCCGACGCCGATGTGTTCCGCGTCTCGGGTCGCGGCGAGCTGCACCTCACGATATTGGTCGAGAACATGCGCCGCGAGGGCTACGAGCTCGCGGTCGGCAAGCCGCAGGTGCTCAAGCGCGTGGTCGACGGCGTGGTGCAGGAGCCCTTCGAGGCGCTCACCATCGACATCGACGAAGGTCTGCAGGGCGGCGTGATGCAGGAGCTCGGCACCCGCCGTGGCGAGCTGCTCGACATGGTCGTCGAAGGCGACCCGAGCGGCCGCGGCCAGGGCCGCGTGCGCCTCGAATACCGCATCCCGGCCCGCGGCCTGATCGGCTTCCAGGGCGAGTTCATGACCATGACCCGCGGCACGGGCCTCATGAGCCACATCTTCGACGGCTACGATGTGGTGAAGGGCGAGATCCCCGAGCGCCACAACGGCGTGCTGATCAGCAACGAGGCCGGCTCCGCCGTCGCCTACTCGCTCTTCACGCTGCAGGAGCGCGGGCGGCTGTTCGTCGAGCACGGCACCACCGTGTACGAGGGCATGATCATCGGCATCCACAGCCGCGACAACGACCTCGTCGTGAACCCCATCAAGGAGAAGAAGCTCAGCAACGTCCGCGCCGCCGGCAAGGACGACGCGCTGCTGCTGACGCCGCCGATCGCGCTGACGCTCGAATACGCGGTGGAGTTCATCAACGACGACGAGCTCGTCGAGGTGACGCCGCAGTCGATCCGGCTGCGCAAGCGCTTCCTGAAGGAACACGAGCGCAAGCGCGCCTCGCGCGAAGCCGAGGCCGGCTGACCCGCCGACACCGAACGCCGGGCCGCGCGGCTCGGCGCCCTCAGTCCTTGCGCGGCCCCGGGAAGAAGGCGTTGGTGCGGCGGATGTACTCGGCGTATTCGGGGCGTCGCTGGCCGATGTCGCGCTCCAGCAGCGCGACGCCCGACACCCGCAGCAGCAGCCAGCTCATGATGACCGGGCCGATCAGCCCCCACCAGGCACCCGCCCCGAGCCCCATCAGGCCGAAGCCCCACCACACGGCGAAGTCGCCGAAGTAGTTCGGGTGGCGCGTCCAGCGCCAGAAGCCGCGGTCCATG
>DAIMYL010000034.1:0-17127 GCA_036734505.1 Steroidobacteraceae bacterium
CCTGCGCGGCACGCCGGCGATCATCCTGCCGGACGGCGAGATGGTGGCGGGCTACCTGCCGCCCGCGATGCTCATCAAGCAGCTGCAGACGCCGCCGGCCGCCGCGCGCTGAGGTTCAGCGCTCGAGCAGCTTGAGCTTGTCGGTCTTGCCTTCCCAGGTCTTGGCGTCGGCGGGCGGCTCGCCCTTCTCGGTGATGACCGGCCACTTGCGGGCGAGCTCGGCGTTCAGCGCCTTGAAGGACTCCTGCCCCGCCGGCACCTCGTCCTCCGAGTAGATCGCCTCGACCGGGCACTCCGGCTCGCAGAGCGTGCAGTCGATGCACTCATCGGGGTCGATCACCAGGAAGTTCGGGCCCTCGTGGAAGCAGTCCACAGGACAGACCTCCACGCAGTCCATGTACTTGCACTTGATGCAGTTCTCGGTGACGACGAACGCCATGGTCCAGACCCTTGCGGCAGATGCCCTTGCGGCGGATGGCGCGAACTCTATAACGGCCCCGCGCGCCGCGCCAGCATCGGCGCGGCGCCGTCCGCGCAGCGTTCAGGCGTAGGCCCGGCGGTCGATCTCGGTGAAGTGGTGCCGCTCGGCGCCCGAGGCGCGGTCCTCGAGGAAACGCTTGAGCGTGTAGGTCGTGCTGGTGAACGCGATGTCCGCCCAGGGGATCTCGTGCTCGCTGACCAGTTTGACCTCGAGGCTCTCGGTGCCGGCGCCGAAGGCCGGCGTGCGCATGCGACCGCGGAAGAACACATGCACCTGATGGGCGTGCAGCACATGCACGACGGTGAGCAGCGAACCGATCTCGACGTCCGCGAGGGCCTCCTCGTGGGATTCGCGTGCGGCGGCCTGCTGCAGCGTCTCGCCGTTCTCCATGAACCCCGCCGGCACGGTCCAGTAGCCGTGGCGCGGCTCGATGGCGCGTCGGCAGATGAGGATGCGGCCGGCGTCGTCCACGGGCACGCAGCCGACCACCAGCTTCGGGTTCTGGTAGTGCACCGTGCCGCAGGACGCACAGATGTGCCGCGGCAACTGGTCGCCGTCGGGGATGCGCAGCTCGACACCGGAGCCGCAATGACTGCAGTAGTTCATGTGTGTTGTGTGGTGCCGGGAGAGGGAATCGAACCCACACTCTGTCGCCAGAACCGGATTTTGAGTCCGGCGCGTCTACCAGTTCCGCCATCCCGGCGCCGGGAGGACAAGGCGGAAAGTATACTGGAAGCCCGCCCCGTCCTCCCGACCCCCGCGTGCAAGCCGCCGATTTCGACTACCCCCTGCCGCCCGAACTGATCGCCCAGCGCCCGCTCGCCGAGCGCAGCGCCTCGCGCCTGCTGGTGGTCGATGCGGCCGCCGGGCAGCGCCGCGACGCGCGCTTCACCGATCTGCCCGGCCTGCTGTCGCCCGGCGACCTCTTGGTCTTCAACGACACCCGGGTGGTACCGGCGCGCCTCGAGGGCGTGAAGCCCACCGGCGGTGCGGTCGAGATGCTGTTGGAGCGGCCGCTCGACGGTCCGCAGGCCCTGCTGCACATGCGGGCGAGCAAGCCGCTGCGCCCCGGGCAGGTGGTCCGCACCGCCGGCGGCGACATCGTGGTGGAGGGGCGCGAGGAGGACCTGTTCCGGGTGAGGCTGCCCGCGCCCGCGCTCGACTTCTTCGGTCGCCACGGCAGCGTGCCCTTGCCTCCCTACATCGAGCGCACGCCGGACGGCGACGACAGCGGCCGGTACCAGAGCGTGCTCGCACGCGTGCCGGGTGCCGTGGCGGCGCCCACCGCGAGCCTGCATTTCGATGAGCCGCTGCTCGCCCGGCTCGACGCCATGGGCATCCGCCGCGCCACCGTCACGCTGCATGTCGGCGCGGGCACCTTCCAGCCCATGCGCAGCGAGCGCATCGAGGAGCATGTGATGCATGCCGAGTGGGCGGAACTGCCTGCCGCCACCGTCGCGGCGATCGCGGCCACGCGCGCCGCGGGCGGCCGTATCGTCGCCGTCGGCACGACGGTGGTGCGCACCCTCGAGTCCGCGCCCGAGCCGCTCGCGCCCTGGCGCGGCGACACGCGGCTCTTCATCCGGCCGGGCCATCGCTGGAAGGTGGTCGATGCGATGGTCACCAACTTCCACCTGCCGCGCTCGACGCTCTTGATGCTGGTCAGCGCGTTCTGCGGCCGCGAAACGCTGCTCGCGGCCTATGCGCACGCGGTCGCGGAGCGCTACCGTTTCTTCAGCTATGGTGACGCCATGTTCCTGACACGCGCCGCGCCGCAGACGGCGGACGCCGCCGGTCCCGCGCCGTGACCCTGCGCTACGAGCTCATCGCCGTCGACGGCGCCGCGCGCCGCGGTCGCGTGCACGCGGCGCACGGCAGCATCGAGACCCCGGCCTTCATGCCGGTCGGCACCTACGGCACGGTCAAGGCGATGACGCCCGAGGAGCTCGAGGGATTGGGCGCCGAGATCGTCCTCGGCAACACCTTCCATCTGATGCTGCGGCCGGGCGCGGACCTCGTCGCCGAGCTCGGCGGCCTGCACCGCTTCATGCACTGGTCGCGACCCATCCTCACCGACTCGGGCGGCTTCCAGGTCTTCAGCCTCGCCAAGATGCGCAAGATCACGGAGGAGGGGGTGCGCTTCCGCTCGCCGGTCGACGGCAGCGAGGTGCGCCTCACGCCCGAGGATTCGATGGAGGTGCAGCTCGCGCTGCGCTCCGACATCGCGATGGCCTTCGACGACTGCACCGCCTGGCCCGCGACCCACGCCGAGGCGCAGGCGTCCATGGAGCGCTCGATGCGCTGGGCGGTGCGTTGCCGCGACCGTTACTACCGCGACGCGGGCGAGACGCCCACCCCCGGCGATCTTTTCGGCATCGTGCAGGGCGGCATGTACGCCGACCTGCGCCGTGCCTCCCTGGAATCGCTGCTGCAGCTCGACCTGCCGGGGCTCGCGGTCGGCGGCCTCGCCGTGGGCGAGCCCGAGCCCGAGCGCCTGCGGGTGCTCGAGGAGACCGTGCCGCTGATGCCGGCCGACCGGCCGCGCTACCTCATGGGCGTCGGCCGGCCCGAGGACATCGTGGCCGCCGTGCAGCGCGGCATCGACATGTTCGACTGCGTGATGCCGACGCGGCACGCGCGCAACGGGCACCTCTTCACGGCGACCGGCGTCATCAACATCCGCAACGCCGTCCACCAGCGCGACCCGGGCCCGATCGACCCCGAGTGCGGCTGCTACACCTGCCGCAACTATTCCCGGGCCTACCTGCGCCACCTCGACCGCTGCAACGAGATCCTCGGCGCGCGCCTCAACACCATCCACAACCTGCACTTCTATCTGGACCTGATGCGGCGCCTGCGGGAGGCCATCGAGGGGGGGCGTCTGGAGACTTTTGCCCGCGATTTCCTCGCCCGGCGGCAGTCCCCGCCGCCTGTGGCATAATTCGCGGCCTTTTCAGCCCCGACCTTCCAAGGACCACTGCCATGAACGGACTGATCCCCGAGGCCTACGCCCAGGCCGGCGCCGCCCCGCCGGGCGGCCAGCTCGCCCCGCTGTTGATGATGGTGCTGTTCATCGTCATCTTCTATTTCCTGCTCATCCGTCCCCAGCAGAAGAAGGCCAAGGAGCACCAGGCCATGCTGGCTGCGCTCTCGGTCGGTGACGAGGTCGTCACCGCCGGCGGCATCCTCGGCAAGGTCACCGCCATCGGCGAGGGCGTCGTGACGCTCGAGGTCGCCCAGGGCGTGCAGATCAAGGTCCAGAAGTTCCAGGTCAGCTCGCTCGTGCCCAAGGGCACGCTGAAGGGCTGATCGATGCTCGAGTTCCCGCGCTGGAAGTATTGGCTGGTCGCGATCGTGCTCACGGTCGCGGCGCTGTTCGCCCTGCCGAACGTCTTCGGCGAGGATGCGGCGCTGCAGGTGGTCCGCAAGGACCGCGCGGCCGTCTCCGAGGATACCGTCAAGTCCGTGCGGGACTCGCTCGCGGCGCAGGGCGTCACCGTCACGCGCAGCTATGTCGACCAGGGCCGCCTGATGCTGCATTTCGCGGCGGTGCCCGAGCAGTTGAAGGCGCGCGACACGGTCAACGACGCCTTCGGCAAGGACTACGCCACCGCGCTGTCGTTCGCCTCGCGCGCGCCCGACTGGCTGCGCGGCATCGGCCTGCGCCCCATGCCGCTCGGTCTCGACCTGCGCGGCGGCCTCCACCTGCTCTACCAGGTCGATGTCGACGGCGCGGTGTCGCAGCTGCTCGAGGTCTACGAGCAGGACTCGCGCCGCGCACTCGCCGGGGCAAGCATCCCGTTCGTCGATGTGACGCCGGTCGCGGTGGACGCCGCCAAGCCGAACGGCCTGCGCGTGCTGCTGCCCGCGGGCGCCGACGCCGAGCCCGCCCGCGTGGCGCTGCGCAAGCTGATGCCCGACCTGCTCTTCTCCGAGACGCAGGGCGCCGACGGCCCCGCCGTGCAGATGCTGCTGACCGCGGCGCAGATCCAGGAGCGGCAGGACTACGCCATCCAGCAGAACCTCACCACGCTGCGCAACCGTGTCAACGAGCTCGGCGTCTCCGAACCCGTCGTGCAACGGCAGGGTGTCGACCGCATCGTCGTGCAGCTGCCCGGCGTGCAGAACTCGGCGGAGGTCAAGGACATCCTCGGCAAGGTCGCGACCCTCGAGTGGCGCCTGCAGGACCTGACGAACAGCGTCTCCGACGCCGTGCAGCGCGGCCGCGCGCCGATCGGCTCCAAGCTCTACGAGAACGCGCCCGGCGGCCTGCCGGTGCTCCTCAAGCGCGACATCATCGTCACCGGCGACCAGCTGATCGACGCGGTCACCGCCGCGACCGAGCAGGGCCCCGGCGTCTCCATCACCCTCGACACCGCCGGCGGCGAGGAGATGCTGCGCACCACCCGCGCCAACCTCGGCAAGCCGATGGGCGTGGTGTTCATCGAGCAGCGCCGCGAGGAGATCGATGTCGACGGCCGCAAGGTGCAGCGCGACATCAAGGAAGAGAAGGTCATCAGCGTCGCCACCATCCAGGGCGTGTTCTCCAACAAGTTCCAGATCACCGGCCTCAGCACCAACGAAGCGCGCGAGCTCGCGCTCTTGATGCGCGCCGGCGCGCTCGCCGCGCCGCTGTTCGTGGTCGAGGAGCGCGTGGTCGGCCCCGCGCTCGGCAAGGAGAACATCCGCAAGGGCGTCACCGCGCTCGTCATCGGCATGGCGCTGCTGTTCGTGTTCATGGCGGTCTACTACAAGACCTTCGGCATGGTCGCGAACCTCGTCCTGCTCGCCAATGTGGTGCTGCTCGCGGCGCTGCTCACCATGTTCAAGGCCGCGCTGTCGCTGCCCGGCATCGCGGGCATCGTGCTCACCGTCGGCATGGCGGTCGACGCCAATGTGCTCATCTACGAGCGCATCCGCGAGGAGCTGCGCAACGGGGTCACGCCGCAGACCGCCATCTCGAAGGGCTTCGAGAAGGCGTTCTCCGCCATCGCCGACTCCAACATCACCACGCTGATCGCCGGCATCGTGCTGTGGGCGTTCGGCACCGGGCCGATCCGCGGCTTCGCCGTGGTGCTCTCGCTCGGCATCCTGACCTCGATGTTCACCTCGCTGCTCGGCAGCCGCGCGCTGCTGACGCTGATGTACGGCGGCACCCGCCGGCCGCAGCGGCTGTCGATCTGACCCGCCGGAGTCCACGACCATGGAAGTGTTCAACCCCAACAGCCGGATCGCGTTCATGGGGACGCGGAAAGCCTGGTACGCGGTCTCCACGGTGCTGTTCGTGGTTTCGCTGGTCGCGCTCTTCACCAAGGGCCTGAACCTCGGCGTCGATTTCACCGGTGGCATCACCGTCGAGGCCAAGTTCGCCGGCGAGGCGAACCCCGAGACCCTGCGCTCCAGCCTCGAGCGCGCCGGGTTCAAGGATGTGCAGGTGCAGAACTTCGGTTCCTCCCGTGATGTCGCGGTGCGCCTGCCGCCGCCCGCCGCCGGCGAGACGCCGGACGCGATCCGCGGCCGCATCGAGGGCGTGCTGAAGGCCGCCGATCCTCAGGTGCAGGTCAGCCGCCTCGAGGTGGTGGGACCGCAGGTGGGCGCGGAGCTGCGCAACTCGGCGATCGTCGCCCTCGTCACCACGCTGATCCTCATCGGCATCTATGTCTTCTTCCGCTTCAACGCCTGGCAGCTGTCGGCAGGCGCCATCGTCGCGGCCATCCACGACCCCATCATCGTGCTGGGTTTCTTCGCGCTCACCGGCATCGTGTTCGACCTGTCGGTGGTGGCGGCGCTGCTCGCGGTCATCGGTTATTCGCTCAACGACACGGTGGTGGTGTTCGACCGCATCCGTGAGCGCTTCGAGACCAACAAGCGCCTGGCGCCGGCCGAGGTGCTGGACCAGTCGGTCAACCAGACCCTCTCGCGCACCATCATGACCAGCGTCACCACCCTGATCGTGGTGGTGGTGCTGCTGCTGCTCGGCGGGCCGGTGCTGCACGGCTTCTCGATCGCGCTGGTGGTCGGCATCCTGATCGGCACCTATTCGTCGATCTACATCGCGAGCTCGGTCGCCCTCGACCTCGGGCTCGACGCCGAAAGCCTGTTCCCGACCCGCAAGAAGCTGGCGCTCGACGACCTGCCCTGACGCGGCCGGCCTGAGGCGGCCGGCCTGACGCGGCCGTCCTCGAGGTCTCCCCTGGCGCCGGCAGCGGCACCGGACACCCTAGCGGTGGGACGCGTCGCCCCCCTACAATCGGGCACAACTTCCCTGGGGGGACCGACCATGAACTGGCGCATCAAGCCGCTCGACGAGATCATCGCCACCGCCGAGAAGAAGAGCCTCAAGCGCTCGCTCGGCGCCTTCCAGCTCACCATGATGGGCATCGGCGCCATCATCGGCACCGGCATCTTCGTGCTGACCGCCGAGGCCGCCCAAAAAGCGGGCCCCGGCATGATGATCTCCTTCATCATCGCGGGCTTCGTCTGCGCGGTCGCGGCGCTCTGCTACGCCGAGCTCTCCTCGATGGTGCCGGTCTCCGGTTCCGCCTACACCTACTCCTATGCCGTGCTCGGCGAGGCCATCGCCTGGATGGTCGGCTGGGCCTTGGTGCTCGAGTTCGCGGTCGCCGCGAGCGCGGTATCGGTGGGTTGGTCGAACTATTTCGTCGGACTCATGGAACGCTCGTTCGGCATGGATCTCCCCGAGGCCTTCACCAAGGGTATGTACGCCGGCGGTCTCATCAACCTGCCGGCGGCGGCCATCGCGATGCTGGTGACGGCGCTGCTCGTCATCGGCACCCGCGAAAGCGCCACGGTGAACTCCGTGCTGGTGGCCATCAAGGTCGTCGCCCTGACGGTGTTCGTCATCCTCGCCATCCCGGTCATCAACGGCGCGAACTTCCAGCCCTTCGCGCCCAACGGCTTCCTCGACACCACCGGCCTCGGGGTCGGCATCGCGGGCGCCGCAGCCTCCATCTTCTTCGCCTATGTCGGCTTCGACGCGGTCGCGACCGCCGCCGAGGAGACCAAGGATCCGCAGCGCAACATCCCCATCGGTCTCATCGGCAGCCTCGCCATCTGCACCGTGTTCTACCTGCTGGTGGCAGCGGGTGCGGTGGGCGCCATGGGCGCACAGCCCGTGGGTGATGCGTCCGGTGTGCCGCTGTCGCCCGGCAGCGAGGCGTTCAACGCGGCCTGCGCGCTGGAAGCCAACCGCAACCTGCTGGCCTGCAGCGACGAGCCGCTCGCCCATGTGCTCGACATGATCGGCTGGAGCAAGGTCGCGCAGCTCATCGGCCTCGCGGCCTTCCTCGCGCTGCCCTCGGTCATCCTGATGATGCTCTTCGGCCAGACCCGCATCTTCTTCGTGATGGCGCGCGACGGTCTGCTGCCCTTCGGCGAGACGCTCTCCAAGGTGCACCCGAAGTTCGGCACGCCGTATGTCGTCACCATCATCACCGGCATCGCTGTCACCATCTTCGCGGCCTTCTTCCCGGTCGGCGTGCTCGCCGACATCTCGAACAGCGGTACGCTGTTCGCGTTCCTCACCGTGTCGGTGGGCGTGATGGTGCTGCGCCGCCGCGAGCCGGACCGGCCGCGACCGTTCCGCACGCCGGTCATCTGGCTGGTCGGTCCGCTGGCCTTCGCCGGCTGCCTGTTCCTGCTGTTGTCGCTGCCGATGAGCACGCAGCTGACCTTCCTCAAGTGGACCGCGGCCGGCCTGGTGATCTACTTCCTCTACGGCTACCGCAAGAGCCCGCTCGCGGGCAGGAAGTGACGCTCGGGTAGGGCGCTGACATGGCCGCCGGGGTCGATGCCAAGCTCGCCAACCGCATCCTGCTCGGGCTTGCGGGGGGTGCCATCGCGGGTGCGCTGACGCTGCTCATCGGCGCCGGCTCGCCCGCGGTGCTCGAGGGCGCGCGCTGGGTCGCCACGAACATCTTCGACCCGATCGGGCAGATCTTCCTGCGGCTGCTGTTCTTCGTCGTCATGCCGCTGGTGTTCGCCTCGCTGGCGGCGGGCGTCGCGCAGCTGGGCGACCTCGGTCGGCTCGGGCCGCTCTCGGCGCGCACCTTCACGCTGTTCTTCCTCAACATGTCCATCGCCTGCGTGCTGGGCCTGGTGATGATGAATGTGCTGCAGCCCGGCGCGGTCATCGATGCGGATACCAAGACGCGGCTCGTCGCCGAGTACGGCACCGCCTCCGGCAAGCTCATCGAGAAGCAGGCGGCACAGCCCGACATGAGCTTCGCCACCGTCGTCGACATGTTCATGCCGCGCAACCTCGTCGGCGCGATCGCGGGCCATGACCGCGCGGCGCTGGGCGAAGTGTTGCCGCTGATCCTGTTCGCGATCCTGGTCGGTGCGGCGGCGATCCAGATGGGCGGACGGCGCCGCGAGCAGCTGCAGTCGGGGCTCGAACTCGTCACCGAGCTCATGACCGGCATCGTGCGCTTCGCGCTCAAGCTCGCGCCCTACGCCGTGCCGGCGATGATCTACAGCGTGGTGGTGAAGGTCGGCTGGGACATCCTCATCGCGCTCGGCCTGTTCGTGGTCGGCTGCCTTGCGGTGATGGTGCTGCACCTCTTCGGCACCATGTCGCTGTGGCTCAAGCTCTTCTCGCGCTACCGGCCGATGGACTTCTGGCGCCGTATCCGGCCGGTGCTGGTGACGGCTTTCTCGACGAGCTCGAGCAGCGCCACGCTGCCCGCCGCGCTCGCCTCGGCGCGCGACGATCTGCAGATCCGCCCGACCACCGCCGGTTTCGTGCTGCCGCTCGGTACCACCATGAACATGGCGGGCACGGCGCTCTACGAGGGCTGCGTGGTGCTGTTCGTCGCGCAGGTCTTCGGCATCCACCTCGGCTTCGGCGAGCAGGTCACGCTGCTGCTGCTCGCGGTGCTGGGCGCGGTGGCTGCCGCCGGCATACCCGGCGGCTCGCTGCCCATCATCGCCGGGCTCCTCATCACCTTCGGCATCCCGCCGGAGGGCATCGGCATCGTGCTCGGCGCCGACCGCCTGCTCGACATGACCCGCACCATGGTCAATGTCGGCGCCGACATGGTCACCACCGCCGTGGTCGATTCTTTGGAGCACAAGGATGCTCCGGGCAGCATGCCGGCATGAGCCCGTCGTCATGAGCGCCGCGGCCGCAGGTCGCACGGGGCGCTGGCCCTGGGTCTGGCCGGCGGTCGCGTTGTCGGTGGCGGTCCCGGCGCTCGGCGCCGCCTCCCTGTCGTGGCTCTGGGTCCCGGTGGTCATCGCCCTCGTAGGCGCGGTGCTCGCCGCCGTGCACCACGCCGAGGTCATCGCCGAGCGCGTCGGCGAGCCCTTCGGCACCTTGGTGCTCGCGGTCGCCGTGACCGTCATCGAGGTCGCGCTCATCGTCTCGCTGATGCTCGCCGACACCACGCCGAACATGGCGCTGCCGCGCGACACGGTGTACGCCGCGGTGATGATCATCGTCACCGGCATGGTCGGGCTCTGCCTGTTCGCGGGCTCCTGGCAGCACAACGAGCAGACCTTCTCGCTGCACGGCGTGAGCGCTGCGCTCGCGACGCTCGCGGCGCTGGCGGTGTTCACGCTGGTGCTGCCCAACTACACCACCTCGGCGCCGGGGCCCTCATACTCGCCGAGCCAGCTCGGGTTCGTCGCGTCGGTGTCGCTGGTGCTCTACATCGCCTTCGTGAACGTGCAGACGGTGCGCAACCGCCACTATTTCCTGGACGAGGGGGATGTCACCGACGACTTCACGCCGCCCATCGAACGGCGCGCCCGTCAGCCGATGGGTTGGACGCTGCTCGCCCTGGTTGCGGCCCTCGTCGGCGTGGTGCTGCTCGCCAAGTCGCTCGCGCCCGGCATCACGGCGACGCTCGATGCGATCGGTGCGCCCGAGGCGGCGACCGGCGTCTTCATCGCGGCGCTGGTGCTGCTGCCCGAGAGCCTCGCGGCGTTCCGGGCGGCCCGCGCCAACCGGCTGCAGACCAGCCTCAACCTCGCCATCGGCTCCGCGCTGGCCTCGATCGGCCTCACCATCCCGGTGGTGGCGGTGCTGTCGCTCGCGATGGGCTGGACGCTGGAGCTCGGCCTCGGTCCACGGGAGATCGAGCTGCTTTGGCTGTCGCTGCTCGTCTGCACGCTGTCGCTCGGCACCGGCCGCACCACGCTGCTGCACGGCGCGGTGCACCTGGTCATCTTCGGGGTGTTCCTGTTCACCACGATCGTGCCGTAGCACGACGCGCGGCGGGCCGCCCGGCGCAGGGCGGGGCGATCAGCCCTCGATCAGCGAGGGCACGAGGTGCGGCTTGATCACCGCCACCATCGCCTCGTAGACCTTGGGCGAGGCGGCGATGATGTTGCCGCCCTGCGTGTAGGCGCCGCCCGAGAGCGTGCCGACACGGCCGCCCGCTTCCTCGACCATCAGCGACCCCGCAGCGGTGTCCCAGGGGCCGAGCCCGATCTCGAAGAAGCCGTCGGTGCGGCCCGCGGCGACATAGGCGAGGTCGAGCGCCGCCGAGCCGGGGCGGCGCACGCCCGCGGCGACCTTCATGAAGTCCTTGAGCATCGCCATGTAGCAGTCGAGGTACCGGACATTGGCGCGGTAGGGGAAGCCCGTGCCGAGCAGCGAGCCTTCGAGCCCGCGCAGGTTGCCGACGCGCAGGCGACGGTTCTCGAGGTGGGCACCGCCGCCGCGCGAGGCCGTGAAGAGCTCCTGTCGCATCGGGTCGTAGATCACGCCGAGTTCCATGCGGCCGCGTACGCGGCAGCCGATGGAGACGCTGAAGTGCGGGAAGCCGTGCAGGAAATTGGTGGTGCCGTCGAGCGGATCGATGATCCACTCGACCGCATCGCCGGCGGCGCCGCCGTCGCCCGTGCCGCCGGCCGTGCCGGGGATCGCACCGCTCTCCTCGCCGAGGAAGGCGTGGTCGGGATAGGCGCGGCGGATGGTGGCGATGATGTCCGCCTCGGCCATCTTGTCGACCTCGCTGACGAAGTCGTTGCGGCCCTTGCTCGACACCTCGAGCGAGTCGAGGCGGTTGAGGCTGCGGACGATGAGGTCCGCGGCGCGGCGCGCGGCGCGCACTGCGATGTTGAGTAATGGCGACATGCTGGCAAAGAGCGCGGTACGAAGGGGCGTAGAATAACACGCATGGACGCCTCTCCCGTCGCCATCGGCCCCGCCGACCTCCGCGTGGTGCTGGTCGAGACCTCCCATCCCGGGAACATCGGCGCCGTCGCCCGTGCCATGAAGAACATGGGCCTCGAGCGCCTGGTGCTGGTGCGGCCCAAGGCCTTCCCGCACTCCGAGGCCAGCGCCCGCGCCTCGGGCGCGACCGACCTCCTCGAGCGCGCGCAGGTGGTGCAGACGCTCCCCGAGGCGCTCACCGGCTGCGGCCTCGTGGTCGCGACCACCGCGCGCGAGCGCGACCCCAACATCCGTGTGCTCGATGTGCGGGACGGCGCCGCGCAGATGGTCGCCGAGGCGGCCCGAGGTCCCGTGGCGATGCTGTTCGGCAACGAGCGCACCGGCCTCACCAACGACGAGCTCGCGCTCGCCAACCTGCTGCTGCGCATCCCGGCGAACCCCGAGTATTCCTCGCTCAACCTCGCGATGGCCGTGCAGGTCGTCGCCTACGAGCTCTACCGCGCGCGCGGCGCGGCCGTGCAGCCGGCCGAGCGCGTGGTGCCGCGCGCCACCGCGGACGACATGGAGCGGCTCTATGCGCATCTCGCCGTGGTGCTCGACGAGGTCGGCTTCCGGGACCGGACGGCGAGCGGTACGAACCTCATGGAGCGCCTCCGTCGCCTCTTCAACCGTGCCGACCTGGACCAGAACGAGGCCAACATCCTGCGCGGCATCCTGACCGCCGTGCAGCAGAGGCGCCGCACCGCCGGCACGCCCCACGGACCGCGGGATCCCTCGGAGCGCGCGTGAGCGCATCATCGCCCGTCTTCCTCGACCATGCCTCGACCACGCCCGTCGACCCGCGCGTGGCCGCGGCGATCGGCGAGTGCCTCGCCGGCCCGGAAGGTCTCGGCAACCCCTCCAGCACGACCCACGCCTATGGCCGCGCCGCCGCGGCGCGCATCGAGCATGCACGAGCGGAGGTCGCGGCCTTGGTCGGCGCGTCGCCGGGCGACATCGTGTTCACCTCCGGCGCCACCGAGGCCGACAACCTCGCCTTGATCGGCACGGCGCGCGGTCGGGCCTCCTTCGGGCGGCACCTCGTCGTCCCGCGCACCGAACACAAAGCCGTGCTCGACCCGGCGCGGCATCTCGAGAAGGCAGGGTGGAGCGTGACCTGGCTCGAGCCCGCGGCGGACGGCCGCATCACGCCCGAGGCCGTGGCCGCGGCGCTGCGTCCCGATACCCAGCTCGTCTCCGTGATGCACGCCAACAACGAGACCGGCGTGGTGAACGACATCGCCGCCATCGCCGCGGTCTGCCGCGCGCGTGATGTGCTCGTGCACACCGATGCTGCGCAGTCGGCAGGCAAGCTGCCCATCGACATGACCGCGCTGGGCGTCGATCTGCTTTCTTTGTCGGCGCACAAGATGTACGGCCCGAAGGGCGTGGGCGCGTTGGTGGTCACGCCGCGCGCGCGGCCCTGGGTCGAGCCGCTGCTGTGGGGCGGGCCGCAGGAGCGCGGGCTGCGCGCCGGCACACCCGCCACGCACCAGATCGCGGGCGTCGGTGCCGCTGCCGCGCTCGCCGCCGCGCAGCTCGCCGCCGATGCCGCCCACGCGGAGTCGCTCGCCGCACGGCTGCGCGCCGCGCTCGCGGACCTGCCGGGGCTGCGCTTCAACGACCATCCAAGCGCGCGGCTGCCGGGGCTGCTATCGGTGAGCGTCGACGGCGTCGAGGGCGAGAGCCTGATCGACGCGATGCCGGGCATCGCGGTCTCGAGCGGCGCGGCCTGCGACTCGGCCTCGGGCGAGCCGTCCTATGTGCTGCGCGCGCTGGGGTTGCCGCCGGAGCTCGCCCGCTCGACGCTGCGCATCATGTTCGGACGCTCCAGCACGGCCGCCGAGGCGGACCTCGCGGCGGCGGCGATCCGCGATGCCGTGACGATGCTGCGCGCCGAGGACGCGCCCGGCGCGCCCGATGTCCCGGCAGCGGGGACGGGCGAGCCCACGGGGCCGGGCTGGGCGGTGGGGGAGGCGGGTCGGGTGCGCGACGGGACCCGCGTCCGCTGCTACCTGCGCGTCGGTCGGGCCGGGGCGGGCGGTACGCGGCGCATCGCCGCCGCCGAGTTCCGGGTCTACGGTTGCCCGCACACCCGCGCGGTGGCGAAGGCCCTGGCCGCGGCCCTGCAGGGCCGGCCGCTCACGGCCGCCGAGGAGGCGACGGCCGATGCCCCACCGCTCGGTACGCCCCGCGACTGGGCGTCCCGCCACGGCGTGCCGCCCGAGAAACTCGGGCGCCTGTTGTTGGTCGAAGACGCATGGCTGCGCGCCTGCGAGGCTGCCCTCGCCGCGCCCCGTAATTGCTAGAATCCTCGCTACAGGAGGCCCGATGGCCATCTCGCTCACCGATTCCGCCGCCGACCGTGTCCGCAACTTCCTCGCCTCGCGGGGGCAAGGGCTCGGGCTGCGCCTCGGCGTGCGCAAGACGGGCTGTTCGGGCTTCGCCTATGTGGTCAATTACGCCGACGAGACCACGCCCGCCGACATCGTCTTCGAGGACCGCGGGGTGAAGGTCTTCGTCGACCGCGACAGCCTCCCGCTCATCGACGGCACCGAGGTCGATTTCGTGAAGCAGGGCCTCAACGAGGCCTTCAAGTTCCGCAACCCCAAGTCCAAGGGCGAGTGTGGTTGCGGCGAAAGCTTCAACGTCTAAAAACCCCTTTTTCGCCAGTGACTTGCACGGCAGCCCGCGTTGGCGGTCGAGGGCCGGGCCGGGTACACTACGCGTTTGCCCGTCCCTAGCCGGTCGGGTGGTCTTTCCCACAACCTGAAGGAACTTCCCCATGGCGCTGGAGCGCACCTTTTCGATCGTCAAGCCTGATGGCGTCGCCCGCAACCTGATCGGCGAGGTCTACCGCCGCTTCGAGCAGGCCGGCCTGCGCGTCGTCGCCGCCCGCATGCAGCACCTCTCGCAGCGCGAGGCCGAGGGCTTCTACGCCGTTCACCGCGAGCGTCCGTTCTTCAACGACCTCGTGAAGTACATGACCTCCGGCCCCGTGATGTTGCAGGTGCTCGAGGGCGAGAACGCCATCGCCAAGAACCGCGAGATCATGGGCGCCACCGACCCGAAGAAGGCCGCCCCCGGCACCATCCGCGCCGACCTCGCGCAGAGCATCGAGGCGAACACCGTGCACGGCTCGGACGGTCCCGAGACCGCCGCGCAGGAGATCGCGTACTTCTTCCGCACCATCGAGGTCTGCCCGCGCGGCTGATCGCCGCGCACCGGGCAAGCCGACCATGGACGCCGCTGCCGTCGACGCGCGCACCCCTCTGCTCGGGCTCGAGAGGCCCGCGCTCGAGGAGTTCGTCGCGTCGCTCGGCAGCAAGCCCTTCCGCGCGCGCCAGCTCATGCACTGGATGTACAAGCGCGTGGAGGGCGACTTCTCGGCGATGACCGACCTCGCGCGCGACTTCCGCGCGCAGCTCGCCGAGCGCGCCGTGATCCGTGCGCCGGAGGTCATCTCGCGCCACGACTCGGCCGACGGCACCCGCAAGTGGCTGCTGCGCGCCGACGGCGTGCAGGCCTTCGAGATGGTGTTCATCCCGGAGACCGACCGCGGCACCCTCTGCATCTCCTCGCAGGTCGGCTGCGCGCTCGACTGCGCGTTCTGCTCGACCGCGCAGCAGGGCTTCAACCGCAACCTCACCGCCGACGAGATCGTCGGTCAGGTCTGGCTCGCCAACCGCGAGCTCGGCCTCGAGCCGGGCGGCCTGCGACCGGTCACCAATGTCGTGCTGATGGGCATGGGCGAGCCGCTCGCCAACTTCCGCAATGTGGTGCCCGCCGTGCGCATCATGCTCGACGACCTCGGCTTCGACATCTCGCGCCGCCGCGTCACGCTCTCGACCTCCGGCCTCGTGCCGCAGATCTACAAGCTCGCCGAGGAGACCAACTGCGCGCTCGCGGTGTCGCTGCACGCGCCCGACGACGCGCTGCGCGACGAGCTCGTGCCGATCAACCGCAAGCACCCGATCGCCGAGCTGCTCGAGGCCTGCTGGCACTACATCGACGAGCAGAACGGCCGCAGCATCACCTTCGAGTATGTGATGCTCGACGGCGTCAACGACCAGCCGAAGCACGCCCGCGAGCTCGCGCGCCTGATGCGCGGCAAGCCGGCGAAGCTCAACCTCATCCCCTTCAACCCGTTCCCGGGCACGCGGTTCCGCCGCTCGCCCATGTCCGTGATCACCGCGTTCCGCGACGAGCTGCTGCAGCGCGGTGTGCTCGCCACGATCCGCAAGACGCGCGGTGACGACATCGACGCCGCCTGCGGCCAGCTCGCCGGCCGCGTCAACGACCGCGTGCGCGTGCGCCTCGGCGACAAGCTCGGCGCGGCGATGGGAGCGCGTCCGTGAGCACACCTGACGACATGCCCGCGACCGAGTCCATCGGCCAGCTGCTCGCGCGGCTGCGCGCGGAGCGTGGTCTCGATCCCGCCAAGGTCGCGCAGGAGCTGCGCTGCGACCGCACCATCATCGACGCCCTCGAAGCCGACCGCTACGCCGACCTCGGCGCCGCCGTGTTCGCGCGTGGGCACCTGCGGCGCTACGCGGATTTTTTGGGTGCACCGACCGCCGAACTGCTCGCGCGCTGGTCGGCGGAGCAGTCGAGCGGCCAGCCGCTGCCCGACCTCACGCGCGCGCCGCAGGCGCCGCGTCCCATCGATACCCGTCGTTGGGGCCGTTCGCTCGCGGTGATCGCAGGCGCGCTCGCCATCGGCTTGGCGGCGTGGTGGATCCTGCAGGGCGCCGGTGCGCGCCCCGCGCCCGTCGCGGTGCCGACCCAGGCCGGCGCGGGTGATGTCGCGCTGCCGCCGCAGTCCGTTCCTGTGCCGGAGGTCGCTGCAGTGCCGCAGGAGGCGCCCGCGACCGCCGTCACCCCGACCGCGACGCTCGTCGCCGGGCCGGTGGATGCGCCTGCAGACGCGCCTGCGGATGCAGCGGAGGCCCCTGCGCCGGCTGCGACACCGGCCACGGTCCCGCCGGTGCCGGGCGATGTCGCGCTCGCCTTCGCCACGCAGGCGGACTGCTGGGCGGAGGTGGTGGACGCCAAGGGCGCGCGTCGTCTCTACCAGTTGATCCGCGCTGGCGAGCGCGTGACCGTCGCCGGTGCGCCGCCGCTGCGCGTGACGCTCGGACGCGGCGATGTCACGCGTGTCGAGGTCGCTGGCCGTACCGTGACCCTGCCGCAGGACGCCGTCCGCAACTCGGTCGCACGCTTCGAGGTCGCCGCTTCCGGCGCGCTGCGCGCGCTGCCGCCGGTGCCCGCGCCGCAGGCGCCGCTACCCACGCCGCCGCCGTCCTCTTCGTCCGCGGCCACCGCGCCGGTCGTCGATCCTGCCGCGTCGCCCTCCGCCGCGCCGCCCGCCGCCGCGTCGCCCCCCGTCGCGCCGCCCACGGAGTCGCTGTGAGCGCCGTCATCCCGCCCGTCAAGGGCATGAACGACCTGCTGCCCGCCGAGG
>DAIMYL010000035.1:0-16996 GCA_036734505.1 Steroidobacteraceae bacterium
CATCCACGAGGCCCGCTGGAGGCACCGCGTCCGGCGCGACGGCAACTGACCGCCGCCGCGCCGTCGCGGACCGTTCAGACCTTCTTGCGGAACTTGAGCGTCATGCGGTCGGATTCGCCGATCGCCGTCAGCTGCGCGCGGAGCGCGGGGTCGTTCTCGCTGGTCGCGAGCGTCGGCGGCAGGCGCCAGACGAAGTCCTTCTCGGTGGGCCGGTCCTTCGGGTTGGCGTTCATCTCGCTGCTGCCGACCAGCTCGAAGCCCGCCTTCCCGAAGGCGGCGATCACCGCCGACTGCTTCACATAGCCTTGATCGCCGCTCGCCCAGGCGTCGGACGAGCCTTCCGGCGCGCGGTGCGCTTCGACGCCGACGATGCCGCCCGGCTTGAGGAGCTTGCTGATGTCCGCGAGCGCCTTGGTCATCCAGCCGCCCTTGCCTTCGAGCCGCATCAGGTGGTGGATGGAGCGGCTCAGCAGCACGATGTCGACGGTGCCCGCCGCCGCGTCGGGGACGGCGCCGAACTGCAGCGCTGCGACCGCGGCATCGTCTGCGCCGCGCTTCGGCTCCATCTTCGCGACGAAGTCCGCCGTCCAGCGCGCGGACTCGGCCGGATCCGGCGCGTACTCGCCGAACAGCTGCCACATCTCCGGCGCGTAGTCGACGCCGATGACCTTGCCCTGCGGCCCGAGGTAATCGAGCAGCAGCCCGGCGTACCAGACATCGCCGGGCAGCGTGTCCACCACCGTCATGCCCGGCACCACGCCGAAGAATTCGAGCATCTCCTTCGGCCGACGCGCGGCGTAGCGGGCTTTGGTCTCCGCCGATTGCGCCGCGAGCACGGCGTCGAGCTTCTCGCCGGCCGTCGGGGCCGTCGCGGCGGGCGCCGCTGCCGTCTGCGGGGCGGGCGGCGCCTCGCGGGTGCAGGCCGCGAGCGCGAGCGCGCAGACGGCGATCATCGTCATCCGGATGTCCATGATGCGTTGCCTCCGGTCGATCGTGGAATACACGCTTGCGGCAGCGGGCTTGGGTCCCGGCACCTGCGCCGCAGTATGCGGCGGGCGGTCCCGGCGCTGTCCGGCGCGGGGCAGCGAAAGGCGACCGAACACTTGCGAAATCGGACGGGGCGGCGCCGCTTGAGCGCCCCCGCCAATCGACGGCCTCCCGTGCGCAAGCTAGTCTGAAGCGATGGAGGACCGGACAGCCTTGGTGACGGGCGGCGGCAACGGCATCGGTCGTGCGGCAGCGCTGGAGTTCGCCCGCCGCGGCGCCGCCGTGGCCGTGGTCGACATCGACCTCGCGGCCGCCGAACGGGTCGCCGCCGAGCTGCGGGCCGGCGGCGGACGCGCCATCGCGGTCCGCGCGGATGTCGCCGTCGAGAGCGATGTCCAGGGCATGGTCGAGCGGACGGTCGCCGAGTTCGGCCGGCTCGACTGCGCGTTCAACAACGCCGGCATCCTGGGCCCGATGGGCACGCCGCTGCATGAGCTCGCCGAGTCCGACTGGGACCGGATGATCGACATCAACCTGAAGAGCGTCTGGCTCTCGATGAAGCACGAGATCGTCGCGATGCTCGCGCGCGGGGGCGGTGCGATCGTCAACAACGCCTCGATCCTCGGCCTGCGCGCGGCGACGCTCAACCCGTCGTACGGCGCCGCCAAGCACGGCGTCGTCGGGCTCACGCGCGCCGCCGCGAGCCACTACGGCGAGCGCGGCATCCGCATCAACGCCCTCTGTCCGGGCATCGTGATGACCGACATGACGGACACGATCCAGGCCGCGCCGGATTCGCTGTCGGCGAAACGCATCGCCCGCACGCCGCTGCGGCGCGGCGCGGACGCGGCCGAGATCGCGCGCGCCGCCGCGTGGCTGTGCTCCGATGAAGCGTCATATCTGACGGGCGTCGCGCTGCCGGTGGACGGCGGACTGACGGTCGTCGCCTAGCATCGAATCGAGAGGTCGTATCCCATGACTACCGAAGCAGCGGCGGCAAGCCGGATCTTCGTCACCCGCAACTGGTATGTCGGCGCGATGTCGGCGGAGCTGACCGACAAGCCGCTCGGCCGCGTCATCTGCGGCCAACGCATCGCCTTCTTCCGCGATCCGGACGGCCGCGCGCAGGCGGTGTCGGCGGTCTGCCCGCACCGCGGCGCCGACCTCGGCCTCGGCCGCGTGGTCGGCGACAGCGTCGAGTGCCCGTTCCACGGCCTGCGCTTCAACGGCGGCGGTGCCTGCACCCGCATCCCCTCGCAGGACGCCGAAGCGCCGATCCCGCGCGCCCTGCGCGTGCCGTCGTATGCGGTCATCGAGCAGGCGGGCGTGGTGTGGATCTGGCCGGAGCCGAACGACACGCCGACGCGGGCCCCGGAGGTGCCGGAGGTGCTCGGTCTCAAGGCGCCGTGGCGGGTGCAGCTGCTGCCCGGCGGGCGGTTCTCCTCCGGCAGCTATCTCAACACCATGGAGAACGCGCTCGACGACGCGCACCTCGCCTTCGTCCATACGGCGACGGTGCCCGGCGCCAGCGAACGGGTCGCGCCGTTCAGGATCACGGTCGACGCGGACCGCCGCGGCTACGGCGGCGTCGCCACGATGGCCGAGATCATCGCCGAGACGCCGGCGGTCGCCGATGTCGCCACGGGCAGCGGCGGTCTCCTCGATTTCATCGGGCGGTTCGCCTTCGAGAGCCTGAAGCCGGTGGAGAAGTCCTACCACTACCGGATGTCCGGTTTCGTGCTCATCACCACGACCGATGCGAGCGGGCCGCGGGACCACACCTTCGCGTTCTTCACCCCGGGCGATGCCGAGCACTCCTGGTTGTTCGGCGGCATCGCGCGCAACCACTCGCTGAACTTCGTCGCCGATCGGCTGCTCGAGCGCTACATGCCCGCGCTCACCGCCGAGGACGCGAAGATCCTCGGCGAGCTCGTGCCGGAGGCGCGGGGTCCGGGCGGGCTCAAGAACCCGTTCGTGATCCGCGCCGATCGTCAAAGTTTTCCGTTCCGCCGCATCTACGGCGATGCGCTCGTCGCCGAGGGCAAGCCGGTGCCGTGGGCGCTCGACGGCGCGGGCGCCGTCACCGGCGCCGGGAGCGGTGACGGCGAGGTCGCCGCCGCCGAGCCCGTCACGGCGGCTGCGGGCCGATGATCTCCAGCGAGAAGCCGTCGGGGTGGCGCAGGTAGGTGCCGACCTTGCCGAGGTTGGGACCGGCCGCGATGCGGTACGGATCGCGTACCGCACGGAAACCGTAGCCGCCGGCGCGCTCGATCGCCGCGGCGACATCGTCCGCCTCGACCAGCCAGTGCATGTAGCCCGGGTCGCAGGGCCGCAGCGCGGAGCGCGTCGCCGCCGGCGCGCGGTACTGCAGCAGCTCGAAGGTGGTGTCGCCCTTGCCGAGGTAGGCGATCTCCGCGACGATGGCCTCGTCGATGCCGATGATGCCCGCGACGGCGCCGGGGTCGAAGGGCTGCAGCCGGGCCTTCAGCTCGAAGCCGAGCATCTCGGTGAAGAACGCGATCATCCGGTCGAGGTCGCCGACCGTCAGGCCGACATGTGAGAAGCGCGTCGACGACATGGCCGCAGGATAGCAGCGGCCCGGCGCCGATGTGGCGACGGGCCGCCGCCGCGCCGTCCGAAAACGGAAAACAACCGCCGCCTTGGGTGCGACCGCCGATGGGGGCAGACTCTAGGCTTCGACAGTCCACGATGAGGGGGCCCGATGTCCGACGATGGTTCCGACCGCTGGAGCGTGGGTCCGCAGACGCGCCTGCTCGCCGAGCGCGCGCGGCGCGTGATGCCCGGCCGGCAGAGCAACCTGCGCGCCGCCGAGGAGCCGCCCGTGTTCGTGGTGCGCGGGCAGGGACATCGCATGTGGGATGTCGACGGCCGTGAGCTGCTCGACTTCGCGCTCGGCATGGGCCCCAACATCTGGGGCCACGGCAACCGCGAGTACCTCGCGGCGGTGCACGCGCAGCTCGACCAGATCTTCAACGTCGCCGCCGGCATGCTGCAGACCCCGCACGAGGTCGTGCTCGCCGAGAGGATCGTGCAGCATGTGCCCTGCGCCGAGCAGGTGCGCTTCGTCACCAGCGGCTCGGAGGCCGTGCAGCTCGTCATCCGTCTCGCGCGCGCCTTCACCGGACGGCCGCGCTTCGTGCGCTTCGACGGCAACTACCACGGCTGGATCGACAACGTGCTCGGCGGCCGCAGCAACCCCGACGCCGCCGCCGCCCCGTACGCGCTCGAGAGCCCCGAGGACCCGATGCACACCGAGGGCCGCTCGCCGGCCGCGTTCCAGGAGTCCTTCAAGATCCCGTGGAACGACATCGGCCGGCTCGAGGCGCTGTTGGCGGCGCGCGGCGACGAGATCGCGCTCGTCATCATGGAAGCGGCGATGACCAACGGCGGCTGCTGCCTGCCGCGGCCGGGCTACCTCGAGCGGGTGCGCGAGCTGTGCACGCGGCACGGCGTGCTGCTGTGCATCGACGAGGTGATCACCGGCTTCCGCATGGGGCTCGGCGGCGCGCAAGGGCATTACGGGGTCACGCCCGACCTCTCGACCTTCGGCAAGGCGCTCGCGGGCGGCATGACGCTGTCGGCGGTCGCCGGGCGGCGCGATGTGCTCGACCTGCTGCGCACCAACCGCGTGGTCAACGCCGGCACCTTCAACGCGGCGCCGGCGAGCATGGTCGCCGGCATCACCACGATCGGCATGCTCGAGCGCGACGACGGCGCGGCGTTCCGCCGCATCGATGTGATGCAGGCCGCGATGATGGACGGCATCCGCGAGCGCGCACGGCGGCACGGCCATGCGGTGCTGGTGCAGGGCGTGCGCGGCGTGTTCTGCGTGCACTTCACCGACCTCGCCGTCGCCCACGCGCCGCAGGAGCTCGCGCAGCACGCCGACCTCGCCAAGGCGCGGCGCTTCCGCCAGCTGCTGATCCGCGAGGGCCTGTACGCCGGACGCGGCGACCGCTATTTCGTCTCCACCGTGCTCAGCGAAGCGGAGCTCGACGAGGCGCTGCGGCGCATCGACGCCGCGCTGGGCGCGCTCTGACATCCTCCGACAGGTGACCGAACGATGGGCGACCGACGCATGATACGCAGCACCTCCCTCCTCGCCGCCGCCTGCCTCGCGCTCGCGCTGTCGTCGTCGCTGCAGGCCGCGGCGCCGGTCTTCACCAAGCGGCCGACGCTCGGACCCAACACCAACCTGCGCGCGCCGATGGTCGGGATGCTGCGCTTCAGCGTCGACCAGCCGGTGACGACCATCGTCAGCCTCGACGACCGCTCACGGCGCTGGGAGATGGAGTTCGACCCGTCCTGGGACCCGAGCAAGGGCATCCCGCTGATCGGGCTCGAGGCCGATGTGCGCCACGAGGTCTTCGTGTCGGTGCGCAACGCGGCGGGCGAGACCACGCGCTTCCCCAACAAGCTGGTGTTCGTGCCGCAGCCGATGATCACCGCCACCGGCGCCGAGCCGCGCATCCGCGTCACGAAGGCCACGCCGCAGCGCACCGAACCCGGCTACACGCTGTTCGTGCTGCGCCGCGCGGTGCCGATCCGGCCGCCGTACCGCAGCGCGGGCCAGTTCAACTTCATGCGGCAGTGGGGCGCGCTGGTCGTCCTCGACGACCACGGGCGCATCGTCTGGCGCTACGAGTCCGACGCGCGCATCTCGGGCATCGACCAGTTCGAGGACGGCAACATCCTGTTCCACCGCGCCGACAACCGCACGCTCGAGGTCGACCTGCTCGGCAACGTCGTGAACCAGTGGTACGCGGCGCGCAACCCCGAGCTCACCTCGAGCAACGGCGTGGGCATCGACGTGCAGACGCTGCACCACCAGCCGCATGAGATGCCGAACGGCAACTTCCTCGCGCTCACCGCCAACGCCCGGATGGTGAAGGGCTACTACGCCGACGCCTTCGACCTCTCGAAGCGCCGCGACCGCATGGTGATGGGCGACGACATCATCGAGATCGACCGCAGGACCGGCGAGGTGCTGTGGCGCTGGAGCGCCTGGGACCATCTCGACCCGTTCCGCATCGGCTACGAGGCGACCAACGCCTACTGGCCGACGCGCGGCTTCCCCGACCATGCGGATTGGACGCACGGCAACGGCGTGGCCTACGACGCCGCGGACGATTCGGTGCTGGTGTCGTTCCGCACCCAGGAGGCGATCCTCAAGATCGACCGCAAGAGCGGGCAGGTGAAGTGGATCCTCGGCCGCCCCGGCGGCTGGGGCAAGCTCGAGAGCAAGGTGCTGCGGCCCGTCGGCCAGCCGTTCCTCTGGCCCTCGCACCAGCACAACCCGCAGCTCTCGGCGTTCGGCACCATCGTGGTCTACGACAACGGCTTCCTGCGGGCCCGACCGCCCGAGCCCTGGTCGAAGCCCGACCAGTCCTTCAGCCGCGGCGTCGAGTACAAGGTCGATGAGAAGGCGATGACGGTACGGCAGGTCTGGTCGTCGCATGACGGCCCCGTGCCCGGCTCCTGCTTCTCCTGGGCGATGAGCGATGCGCGGCGGTTGCCGAAGACCGGCAACATGTTCGTCGTCGACGCCATCTGCGCCGACCGCGAGCGCGGTCTCGGCGTCGATGAATCGGAGGCGGGCAAGTACCTCAACGAGGTCCCGAGCTACGGTCGCATCCGCGAGTACGACCATGCGACCAAGGATGTGCTGTTCGAGGTCATCATCGAGGATCCGAACGAGCTGACGGCCTACGAGGTCTTCGGCGGCCTGCGCATCCCGTCGCTCTATCCGCCGGGGCGTGCACCGAAGGTCCGGTCCTTGCCCTGACGGCGGATGCGCGTCAGGGCAGGACGCGCACGCGGTGCTTGGGCAGCAGCCGCGCCGGCCTGAAGGACATCTTCGAGCGGCGGAAGTTGGGCCGCCCGAGGTCCTGCTCGAAGTTGAGCCAGCGCAGCGCGTCGCCGCCCTCGCGGACGATGTGACGGTACATCGCCGGGAAGATCCCGTCGTAGCGCTGCAGCCCCTTCGCGAAGCGCACCACCTGCACGCCGGGGTTGAGCGCTTCGCAGATGACGAATCCGGCGGGTTCGCCGTCGGCGAGATGCAGCCGCCCCGACAGCGCCGTCGCCGGTCCCGTCGCGGCGCCTGACGCCAGCAGCGCGAGCGCTTCGCGGCAGGCGGGCGCATCGGCGCCGTCCTCCGCGAGACCCTTGTCCTCGCACCAGCCCTGCAGCACCGTCCGCGCCGCGCGCTCGGTGGCGGCGTCGAGCGGCAGCACCTGCATCGTGTGCCGATCGTGCAGCCGCTCGACGGCCGCGCGCTTCGGCCCGAGGCCGACGCCGGTGTAGTCGCGGAACGCGTCTGCGGCGTAGAGATGATCGGCGTCGTCGCGCTCGGCGCGCGCCTCGATGCGCACCGGGTCGAGCCGCTCGAGGGTCGCGGTCGCGACCGGACAGAACCAGCCGTGCTCGCCCTGCAGGGCGCGCAGCGCATCGAGGTCCGCCGTCGCGAGGTCGAACAGCGGCAGCAGCTGCACGCTGCCGTCATAGCTGCGACCTGCGATGTGCGGCAGCGGCTGCGCGTGATGGCGCCAGCCGCGCACGGCGCGGAACAGGAACAGGTTGGCGAAGGTCAGCTCAGAGGGCGCATCCTCGGCGAGCGGCGCCCGCAACGCCCGCAGCCGCGGCTCGATGTCCTCGTGCATCGCGGCCGTCAGCGGCAGGCCGGATCCGCTCACCGCGGGAACGACCCCGGCGGCGGGCCCGAGGCCGCCGGTCCCGCGAAGCACTGCGCGATCGCCATCCACCCGCGCGCGCCGTCGCCCCGCACCTCGAGCCCCGTGTCGAGGACATGGCGCCGCTGCGTGACGACGAGGCAGAAGTCGAGCGCGGAGCCGCGCACCACGCCGTCGGCCGAGGCATCACCCCAACGCCAGACGGCGCCCGCGGGGCCTTCGAGCTCGACCGCCGGTGCGGCGGCGGGCGGCTGCAGCCCGCGGTTCTGGAACGACCAGCGGAAGGTGATGACACCGAGCTGCGCGATGTGCGCGAGGCGCGCCGTGGCGGGCCGCGCCCGGCCGAGCGCATCCCAGATGTCCTGGCCGTGCGCCCAGGTCTCCATCAGCCGCGCGGTGGCGAAGGAGCGCGCGCTCATGTCGGGGCCGAACCAGGGCAGCCGGGCTTTCGGCTCGAGCGCGGCGAGGGCGGTGGCGAGCGCCTGTGCATCGGCCAGCCAGCGTGCGGCGAGCGCCGGACCGTCGAGTCCGGCGAAGGTCGCGCGCGCGATCGCGCTGACCTCCGTCCCCTGCGCGAGCTGCCGTTCGATGTCGCCGCGGCCGCGCAGGAAGTCGTCGCGGTCGGCGACCGCCCGCAGCGCGAGACGATCGAAGAGATGCAGGTGGGCGATCTCGTCCCAGGGCGTCCAGCCGTGGAAGCGCGTCTTCAGGCCCCAGCCCGGGCCGGCGTCGAGACCGGACACCAGCGCGCCGAGCTCGGTGCATTCGGCGCGCAGGTCCTCGCAGAGCGCATGCATCGCGACGGTGTCGTCGGTCATGGTGTCAGCCTCCCGTGCTCTGCACGACGATCTCCGCGAGCACCTGCCGCAGCGTGACCTGCTGGCCGGGACCGACATGCAGCCCGGCGAGGGTGCCGCCGAGCGGCGCGGTGAGCGTGTGCTCGATCTTCATCGCCTCGATGGTGAGGACGGGCTGTCCCGCCTCGACGCGTTCGCCGGCGGCCGCGAACACCGCGACCACCTTGCCGGCCATCAGCGCGCGGATGCGCCCGTCGCTCGCCGTCCCGCCGCGCATCGCGGGCTGGTGGCTGAGGTCGCGCAGGCGATGGCTGTGGCCGTCGACCGCGAACAGCAGCTCGTCGTCGTCGCGCGCGGCGCGCACCGTGAGATCGCGCCGGCCGACGCGCACGCGCAGGTCCGTCGCCGAGCGCCGCTGCACCGACACGCGCTCGGCGGCACCGTCGACCTCGACATCGAGCGTCCCCGGGGCGATGTGCCGCATGCGCGCGGCGACCTTGGCGCCGTCGAGCTCCATGAGACGGTCGACCGGATGACGCGGCAGCAGGCCGGCGATCGCCGCAGCGGTGTCCGTCGGCGCACCGGCCGACGCTGCGCCGGCCGCGGCCGTCTGCAGCAGCGCCGGCGCGATGACGCCGGCGAGCCGACGGTGTGCGTCGTCCAGCGCGGTGAGCTCGTCGATCGACGCGTCGACGAACGCGGTGGTGGCCGCACCGGCCGCGAACACCGGATGGCGGAGGCAGGCGGCGAGGAACTCGCGGTTGGTGGCCGGGCCGAGCGCGACGAGGTCGTCGAGCGCCGATGCCAGCTTCCGCCGGGCCTCCTCGCGGTCGCGGCCGTACGCGATCAGCTTGGCGACCATCGAGTCGTAGTCGGGGGCGACCATCGCGCCGCTCGACAGCGCGTGCTCGACGCGGATGCCCGCGGGCGGCTCCCAGAGATGCATGCGGCCGCCCTGCGGCAGGAAGCCGTTGCGCGGGTCCTCGCTGCACAGCCGCACCTGGATCGCATGGCCGCGCAGCGCGACATCCTGCTGCGCGAGCGGCAAGGGCTCGCCGGCGGCGATGCGCAGCTGCAGCGCGACGAGGTCGAGACCGGTGATCTCCTCGGTGACCGTGTGCTCGACCTGCAGCCGCGTGTTCATCTCCATGAAATAGAAGGCGCCATCGGCGTCGAGCAGGAACTCGACGGTGCCCGCGCCCTCGTAGGCGATGGCGGAGGCGACGCGCACCGCCGCGCGGCCCATCTGCTCGCGCAGCGCGGCGTCGACGGCCGGCGAGGGCGCTTCCTCGACCACCTTCTGGTAGCGGCGCTGCACCGAGCAGTCGCGTTCACCGATGTGGATGACGCGGCCGTAGCGGTCGCCGAACACCTGCACCTCGACATGGCGCGGCGAAGCGACGATGCGCTCGAGGATGACGCGCGCGTCGCCGAACGCCGTGGTGGCCTCGGAGCGCGCGCTGCGCAGCGCGTGCGCGAAGTCCGCCGCCGTCTGCACGCGACGGATGCCGCGGCCGCCGCCGCCCGCCGTCGCCTTGATCATCAGCGGGAAGCCGACGCGCTCCGCCGCGCGCAGCAGCGTCGCGTCGTCCTGCTCCTCGCCGTCATGGCCCGGGATGCAGGGCACGCCCGCCTCGCGCACGACGGCCTTGGCCCGCGCCTTGTCGCCCATCGCGGCGATCGCCTCGGGCGACGGGCCGATGAACACCAGGCCGGCGTCGCGGCAGGCCGCGGCGAAGGCCGCGTTCTCGGCCAGGAAGCCGTAGCCCGGATGCACGGCGTCGGCGCCGGAGAGGCGCGCCGCCTCGATGATGCGGCCGATGTTCAGGTAGGACTCGGCCGACGGCGTGGCGCCGAGATGCACGGCTTCGTCGCAGCCCGTGACATGCGCCGCGTCGGCGTCGACATCCGAATACACCGCCACGGTGCGGTAGCCGAGCGCGCGCGCGGTGCGCGCGATGCGCAGCGCGATCTCGGAGCGGTTGGCGATGAGGATCTTGCGGAAGGGCGTGGGTGTCGTCACGGCGCGCTCCCCTTGCGGCGGGCGTCCGCGTCGCGGCATACCGCCAGCGTGAGCGCGAGCACGGCGCGGGTGTCGCGCGGGTCGATGACGCCGTCGTCGAGCAGATGCGCGCTGGTGGCGAAGACATCGGTCTGGCGCTCGAAGTTCTCGATGATGCGCCGCTCGAGCCGCTGCACCTGCTCCTCGTCGACGGTGCGGCCGCGGCCGGCCTGCGCGCGCATCACGTTGCCCATGGTGCGCGCCGCCTGTTCGGCGCCCATCACGGCGGTGCGCGCGCTCGGCCAGGAGAAGCAGAAGCGCGGGTGGAAGCCCCGCCCGCACATGCCGTAGTTGCCGGCGCCGTAGCTCGCGCCGCAATACAGCGTGATCTGCGGCACGGTGGCGGTGGTGACGGCCTGGATCATGGCGGAGCCGTGGCGGATGATGCCGGCCTCCTCCTGCGCCTTGCCGACCAGGAAGCCGGTGGTGTTCTGCAGGTAGAGGATGGGGATGTGCGCGCGGCAGCAGGACTCGATGAAGCGCGCGGCCTTGGCCGCGCCGTCGGCGTCGATCGGGCCGTTGTTGGTGATGATGCCGAGCGGATGGCCGTCGAGCCGCGCGTTGCCGCAGACGGTGGCCGAGCCGAACCCTTGCGCGAACTCCATGAACTCGGAGCCGTCGACCAGCCGCACGATGACCTCGCGCATGTCGACCGGCTGGCGCGGATCGGCCGGCATGATGCCGAGCAGCTCCTCCGCGTCGTGGCGCGGCGGCGGCGCGGCGGACAGCGGCGCGGGCGCGGCCTGTGGCACGGCGCCGTAGCCGAGCTTGCCGACCAGTTCGCGCGCCATGCGGATCGCATCGCGGTCGTCCTCGGCGAGGTAGTGGCCGAGTCCGGAGATGGTGGTGTGCATCTCGGCGCCGCCGAGCTCCTCTTCGGTGGCGACCTCGCCGGTCGCGGCGAGCAGCAGCGGCGGCCCCGCGAGGAAGGCGCGCGAACGACCGCGCACCATGACGATGTAGTCGGAGAGCCCGGTCTGGTAGGCGCCGCCCGCGGTCGACGAACCGTGCACGACGGTGACGACCGGCAGCTCCGCGGCCGAAAGCCGTGCGAGGTTGCGGAACAGGTTGCCGCCGTGCACGAACTCCTCGACCCGGTAGTTGAGCAGGTTGGCGCCCGCGCTCTCGACCAGCTGCACGTAGGGCAGGCGGTTCTGCAGCGCGATCTCCTGCGCGCGCAGCTGCTTGTCGAGGCCGCGCGGCTGCAGCGCGCCGGCGTCGATGCCGCTGTCGTTGACGGCGACCACGCAGCGCGTGCCCGCCACCTGGCCGATGCCCGCCACCACGCCGCCGCCGGGGACGCTCTTGTCCGGATCGGGGTCGTCGAGCCGGTAGCCCGCGAGCGTGCTGAACTCGAGGAACGGCGCACCGGGGTCGAGCAGCAGCGCGAGGCGTTCGCGCGGCAGCAGCTGTCCGCGGCGCGCGAAGCGCGGCCCTGCGGCAGCCGACCTGTCGCGCGTGCGCTGCTCGAGCTCGCGCACGCGTGCCAAGGTCTCGAGCATGCGCTCGCGGGCGGCGACGAAGGGCGCCGAAGCGGTGACCAGACCTGAGGTGAAGCCGCTCATGGCGCCGTCTCCGCAGCCGGCGCGCGCAGCGCCATGCCGAGCATCGTGTCGACCAGCTGCTCGAAGGACATCGGGCCGCGCGGATCGAACCAGGTTTCGCTCCAGCTGATCATCCCGGCGAGCAGGCGGCGCAGCACCGGCGGGTCGATGCTCACCAGCGAACAGGCCGCGGCCTCGCGCAGCACCGTGAGCCAGAGGTCCTCGTAGTCCTTGCGCAGCGCCAGCACCTCGGCCTGCCGCGGCTTCGACAGCGAATCCCAGCAGTGCACCAGCACCGCCATCGCCTCGCGCGTGTCGCCGACGAACGACTGCAGCTCACAGGCGATGAGCGCGCGCAGCCGCGCGCGCGGATCCTGTGCGCCCGCCACCGCCGTCTCGATGCGCGCGGTGTTGAAGCGGATCACCTCGATCATCACCGCCTTCAGGATCTCTTCCTTGCTGCTGAAGTGGTGGAACAGGCTGCCCGAGAGGATGCCCACCGCGGCGGCGATGTCGCGCACCGTGGTGCGCTCGAAGCCCTGCTCGCGGAACAGCCGTGCCGCGGCCGACAGCAGCTTGCCGCGCGGGCTGTCGTCCATGCCCGTGACCGGGGGGAGGAGGCGAGGTTTTCTCAATGGGTTCATGTATCTACGGATGTTGCCAAAGCAAGCGCTTGCTTGGTAGTGTAGGACTTTCCGGCGCCGGGGAACAGCCCCCCGCCGGGGCCCGGACAACCACGGCAGGACCCCCCATGGTGGACACCCGCAAGATCCGCATCGGCTGCGCTTCGGCGTTCTGGGGCGATACCAACGCCGCCGCCGCCCAGCTCGTGCGCCACGGCGGGCTCGACTACCTCGTCTTCGACTACCTGGCCGAGATCACCATGTCGATCCTGGCGGCGGCGCGCGCCAAGGACCCGACGAGCGGCTACGCGGTCGATTTCGTCACCGAGGTGATGGCGCCGCTCGCGAAGGACATCGCGGCGCGCCGCATCCGCGTGGTCGCCAACGCCGGCGGGGTCCACCCCGAGGCCTGTCGCGACGCGCTGCGGCGCGCGTTCGATGCGGTAGGCGTGCCGCTGCGCATCGCGCTCGTCACGGGCGACGACCTGCAGCCGCGGCGCCCGGAGATCGACGGCGCGGTGTCGTCGCTGGAGGACGGCGCGCCGCTGCCGACCCGCACGCTCAGCATGAACGCCTATCTCGGCGCGCTGCCGATCGCGGAGGCGTTCGCGCGCGGCGCGGATGTCGTGGTGACGGGCCGCGTCGCCGACAGCGCGCTCGTGCTCGGCCCGCTGATGCACGCCTTCGGCTGGTCATCCGACGACCATGACCGGCTCGCGCAAGGCTCGCTCGCCGGGCACATCATCGAGTGCGGCGCGCAGTGCACCGGCGGCAACTTCACCGACTGGGAGTCGGTGCCGGGTTACGAGGACATGGGGTTCCCCATCATCGAGTGCGACGCCGACGGCGGTTTCGTCGTCACCAAGCCCGAAGGCACGGGCGGTCTCGTCACGCCGCACACGGTCGGCGAGCAGCTGCTCTACGAGATCGGCGATCCGCGCGCCTACCTGCTGCCCGATGTGGTGTGCGACTTCACGCAGGTACGCCTCGAGCAGGTCGGGCCCGACCGCGTGCGCGTGACCGGCGCGCGCGGCCTGCCGCCCACCGCCACCTACAAATGCAGCGCCACCTGGCTCGACGGCCACCGCATCACCGCCACCTTCGTCATCGGCGGCATCGACGCACCGCGCAAAGGTGAACGCGTCGCGCAGGCCATCCTCGCCCGCGTGCGCCGCCTGCTCGGCGAGGCCGGCTTCGCGGACCTGCGCGAGACCGATGTCGAGGTGCTGGGCGCGGAGGCCACCTACGGCGCGCACGCGCGTCCGGCCCTCACCCGCGAGGTGGTGGTGAAGATCGCCTGTGTGCACGACGACAAGCGCGCGCTGCGTCTCTTCGCGCGCGAGATCGCACAGGCCGCGACCGGCATGGCGCCCGGCCTGACGGGCTTCGTCGGCGGCCGGCCGAAGGACAGCCCGCGCGTGCGGCTGCACTCATGCCTCGTCCCGAAATCTTTGGTCACGCCCTGCGTGGACCTCGACGGCGATGCGCGGCCGGTGTCGGTGCCGGTCGTGGGCGGGTTCGATCCGGCGACGCTGCAGCCGCAGGCCGCCGGTCCGACGGCGGATGGCGAGGTCACCGTGCCGCTGCTGAAGCTCGCGGTGGCGCGCTCCGGCGACAAGGGCGACCACGCCAACATCGGCGTCATCGCCCGCGACCGCGCCCATCTGCCGTGGTTGCGCGCGGCGCTCACGGAGCGGGCCGTCGCCGCCTACATGGCGCATGTGCTGCACCCGGTGCGCGGCAAGGTCACGCGTTGGGAACTGCCGGGCATCGGCGGTTTCAACTTCCTGCTCGAGCACGCGCTCGGCGGCGGCGGCATCGCGAGCCTGCGCATCGACCCGCAGGGCAAGGCCTTCGCCCAGCAGCTGCTCGACTTCCCGGTGCCGGTGCCCGCGGCGCTCGCGGAAGGTCTGCGGCCCGGTCATCACTCCGGCGAACCGAACTCCGGCGGCGGCGCAGCCGCGGTCTTCGGCGACAGCACGGCGTAGTTGAGCTGCAGCGTCACGCTGTCGTTGGTCGCGGCGAAACCGGCCGACGGCGTGGCGCGGGTCCAATCGCGTGCGACGCGCAGATCGGCCTGCCATCGCGGGTTGAACCGGTAGCCGAGCGTGAGCCGCAGCTGCCGGCCGTTGACGAACGAGGGACCGCCGCTCAGCAGATAGCGCGGCTCGTATTCGCCGCGGACATGCCACGACGCGGCCGTGCCCGGCGTCAGTCCGAACTTGTAGTCGATGTAGGGCCGCAGACGCAGCCGGCCCTGGAAAGTGTCGGCGCCCCGGACATCGAGGAAACGCGCCTCGTAGCGCAGCCACGCACCCACCTCGACCACATCGCTGAGTTTCTTCCGGTAGGTGACGCCGACCACCGGCCGCAGTTCGAGCTTGGTGCTGCTGGACTTGAAGGTGTCCCGGCTGAACAGCATGTATCCCTGCAGCGACCAGTCGGGGTTCAAGCGATAGTCGACGCCCGCCGGGATCGCCACGAGCGTGGAGCGACCGCCGGTCGTCGAGCTGAACGATGCCAGCGCGCCATAGACGAGCTGCGCGGTCGCAGGCTTGATCACCTGGAAGTTGCCGCGCACGGTCTCCGGGACATCGGCGTCGGCGGTCATCGCCGCGCCGCAGGCGAGCAGCGCGCAAGCCGCACGGGCGACGATGCGGTCAGCCTTGGCGGAACGCATACGCCGCGAACCGGCGGAGGTCTTCGTTGAAGCGATCGGCTGCGTCCCAGAACGAGGCGTGACCCGCTTCCTCGTACACCGCGAGCCGGACATCGGGGACGAGCCGCGCCGCGCGCCGCGAGCCTTCGATGCCGGCCACCGCGTCCTTGCCGCCGTGGGTGACGAGCACCGGGATCTTGAGGCTGCGCAGCAGCGGCTGCAGGTCGTGCTGCGGCCGCGTGGTCATGTACCGACGGACCCACCACGGCACCATGTTCCCGACCGCGACCCAGGCGGCGAAGTCCTCGTCCGCCATCGGCGCGGCCGTGCACTGGCGGATGAACGCGCGGGTGGCGGCGATGGAGGTGAGCGTGTCGACGCTCGTCATCGCCGCCGCCGCCTTGGCGCGCGCCTCGTTCGCCTCCGCCTGGATCGGGAAGCTCAAGGCGCCGCAGTCGACGAAGTTGATGCCCGACAGCCCCGACTCGCCGCGCGCCGCGAGGTAGTCGCCGATGATCTCGCCCGCCATCGACCAACCCGCGAGGATGGGTTTGCGCAGGCCGAGCGCGCCGATGACGGCATCGATCTCGTCGGCCCAGCGCGTGCCGTGCTCGTACACGGCGCGATCGTTCGGTTTGTCGGATGCGCCGTGGCCGCGCCAGTCGTAGGCCACGAGCCGGTAGTGGGTGCCGAGGTCGCTGGCGAACTGCCTCGACCAGCAGATCGAGCTCGACATGAAGCCGTGGATGAAGAGGATCGCGGGCTTCGTGGGGTCGCCCCAGTCCTGCACCGAGATGTTGAGCCCGTCGGGCGTCTTGACGGAATGTGCGCGGTAACCGCGCGTGTCGCGGGTCATCGCAGCGGCGGGCGTGGGCTGCGCCTCGACCCGGCCGAGAAGTCCGGCGGCGGTCAACGCGCCCATCGCGACGAAGGCATCTCTGCGGGTCGTCATCGCGGGTCTCCTACGATAAGCGCAGGATTCTAGAACGCGCCGCTGCGAGGAGGGAACCGCCGCTCGTCCGACAGGAACCTGTTGCGCGTACGCGTTCAGTCCAGCTTGAGGTCGACCAGCGTCACCCCTTCGGCGACCTGCGCGCCCTCGGTGACATGCACCGCCTCGACCACACCGTCGGCGGGCGCGGTGATGACATGCTCCATCTTCATCGCCTCGATGGCCAGCAGCGGCGCGCCGCGTTTCACGCGGTCGCCCGCGCGTGCATGCAGCACGACCACGCGGCCCGGCATCGGTGAGCGTAGACCGCCTTCGGCGGCCTCGTCGTCCGCGGATGGCTCGCGCGGGTCGATGAACTCGACCGCGGCCTGCCGACCCGCGACGCGCACATGCAGCGTCCGGTGGTGCACGAAGGCGTGCGCCATGATCCGGCGGTCGTCGACCCGCAGCGCGAGGCGACCGTCCCCGGTGCGTGAAGCGCGCAGTGCGACGGGTGCGACCAAGGCGCTGCCGTCATCGGCTGCATCGCTGTCGAAGGCGACCTGCCAGCCGTCGGCGGTGTAGCCCACCTGCAGCGCGCAGCGTTCGTCGCCTGCGGCGAGCAGCACGCGGCGGCGCAGGGCACCGCCGGCGAGCCGGAAACCGTCGTGCGCGTCCCA
>DAIMYL010000036.1:0-16691 GCA_036734505.1 Steroidobacteraceae bacterium
TGGGTGGTGAAGGTCTTGGAGACGACGATGAACAGCGTGCGGCGCGGGTCGGCCTCGGCGAGGATGTCCGACAGCGCGCAGCCGTCGACATTGGCCGCAAACCGCACCCGCGGCACGCGCTGCCCTGCCCTACCCGAGTGATGCCGCAGCGCCTGCACCGCCATGGCGGGCCCGAGGTCCGAGCCGCCGATGCCGAGATGCACCACATCATCGAACTCGCCGCCCGTCCGGATGGACTCTGCGAAGGCCAGCATGCGGGCGCGCTCGGCCAGCACCTCCGCCTCGATCGCCTCGCCGCCGATGCCAGCGCCTGCCGGCTGCCGCAGCGCGACATGCAGCACGGCGCGGTCTTCGGTGCGGTTGATTCGATCGCCGCGGAACATCGCCTCGATGGCCTCCGGCAAACCGGCAGCCTCCGCGAGCGCGCCGAGCGAGGCGAGCGCCGCCGCATCGATGCGCTGCCGTGACCAGTCGAGCAGCAGACCGGCCGCCGAGGCCGAGCAATGCTCGAACCGTTCGGGATTGCGCTCGAAGAGCGCGACGGGATGCACCCCAGCGAGCCGCGCGTGCTGCGCGGCGACCGCTGCCCACGCCGCGTCAAGCGGCATGAGCGTAGAACTGCGCGATGCAGTCGACCACATACTGCAACTGCTCGCGCGAGAGTTCCGGGAAGATCGGCAGCGCCAAAGTCTCAGCAGCCGCGCGCTCGGATTCCGGGAAGGCGCCGGCCGCATAGCCGAGCGGCGCGAAGCACTCCTGGCGGTGCAACGGCACGGGGTAGTAGATCTCGCTGCCCACGCCGCACTCGCCCAGGTACTTCTTCAGGGCATCGCGCTGCGGCGCGCGGATGATGAACTGGTTGTAGATGTGGCGGGCGCCCGGGAGCGCCGGCGGCAGCGTCACCTTCCCCTTGAGCCCGGCTTTCTCGAAGGCGCCGAAGTAGAAACAGGCGTTCTCCTGCCGGGCGCGCGACCAGTCGTCGAGGTGCTTGAGCTTGATGACGAGCACCGCGGCTTGCAGTTCGTCGATGCGGAAGTTACCGCCGATGATCTGGTGGTAGTACTTCGGCTCCATGCCGTGCACACGCACCATCGCGAGCTTTGCGGCGAGCACCGCGTCGTTGGTGACACACATGCCGGCGTCGCCGAAAGCGCCCAGGTTCTTGGTGGGAAAGAACGACAGGCAGCCGATATCACCGATGCTGCAGGCCCGGCGCCCCTCGCCGTCCGCCGAGCCGATGGCCTGGGCAGCGTCCTCGATGACGCGCAGCCCGAACTCGCGGGCGAGCGCCATCAGCGGCGTCATCTCGGCCATCTGGCCGTAGAGATGCACCGGCATCAGCGCGCGCACCACGGTTCCCGTGGCGCGGTGCACCACCTTGCCGTCCCGCCGCTCGCAGTCCTCGCGCAGCAGGCGCTCGACGCCCGCCGGCGAGATGTTGAAGGTCGCAGGGTCGATATCGACGAACAGCGACCGCGCCCCCGCGCGGGCGATGGTGCCGGCGGTCGCGAAGAAGGTGTAGGGCGAGGTGATGACGGCATCGCCGGCGCCGATGTCGAGCGCCATGAGCGCGGCGAGCAGCGCGTCCGTGCCCGAGGACATGCCGATGCCGTGCGTGCAACCGCTGTAGGCGGCGACGGCGGCCTCGAGTTCCTTGACCGAGGGGCCCAAGATGAAGCCCTGCGAGTCGCAGACCCGCTCGATGGCGGCGTCGATCTCGGATTTGAGGGCCCGGTACTGGGGCTTGAGGTCGAGCAGGGGTACCTGCATCGCAGGCGACGGGCGGGGCGCGGTCATCCGCGGATTATAGGCTTCCGGGGCGGCGGAAGTACCCTCGATACCATTCGACGAAGCGCCGCACCCCATCCTCGATCGGGGTCGTCGGCCGGTAGCCCACCGCGCGCTCGAGGTCGGAGCAGTCGGCGAGCGTATCCGGCACATCCCCGGGCTGCAGCGGCAGGAAGTTCATCTCGGCCTTCACGCCGAGGTTCTGCTCCAGAAGTTGGATGAACCGCAGCAACTCGACCGGCGACTGGTTGCCGATGTTGTAGACCCGCCAGGGGGCGCGGCTCGCGGCCGGATCCGGCGCGCCGCTGTCCCAGGCCGGGTCCGGTGTCGCCACATGGTGGCAGGCACGCACCACCCCTTCGGCGACATCGTCCACATAGGTGAAGTCGCGCTTGTGATGCCCGCCGTTGAAGACATCGATCGGCTCGCCCGCCAGCATCTTGCGGGTGAAGAGGATCGGGCTCATGTCCGGCCGGCCCCAGGGACCGTAGACCGTGAAGAACCGCAGCACCGTCACCGGCAGCCCGAAGAGCGCGGCGTAGTTGTGGCTCAAGAGCTCGCCGGCGCGCTTGGTGGAGGCGTAGATGGAGAGCGGATGGTCGGCGCCGTGATGCGGCGAGAACGGCATGCGGGTGTTCATGCCGTAGACCGAGCTCGTCGAAGCGAAGACGAGGTGCCCGACGCCGTTGTGCCGGCAGCCCTCGAGCACATTCAGCGTGCCGGTGACATTGCTGTCGAGGTAGACCTGCGGGTGGCTCAAGGAATACCGCACCCCGGCCTGCGCCCCGAGGTGCACCACCCGCTCGAAGCGCTCGGCGGCAAAAAGCGCCTTCATGCCCTCACCGTCCGCGAGGTCGAGCCGGACGAAACGGAACCCCGCCTTGCCTTCCAGCCGCGCAAGGCGCGCGTGCTTCAGCGCGACATCGTAGTAATCGTTGAGGTTGTCGAGGCCGACGACCTCATGTCCCTGCGCCAGCAGGCGCTCGGCCACATGCAGGCCGATGAACCCCGCCGCGCCGGTGACCAGGATCTTCACGCCGCCGGCGCGTCCCGGAAGAGGCAGCGCCCCCCGCTCGCCTTGGCGATGCGGTCGAGCAGCGCCTCGTGAGCAGCGAGTTCGGCGGCGGTGGGCTCGATGACCGGCAACTGCCCCGCCGGGCGCGCGGCGGTCGGCGCGATCGCGGCGACACGGGCGCGGGTCTCGACGAGCTCCAAGGCGCTCTGGCCGCCCGTCATCGCGAGGTAGACCTCGGCGAGGATGCGCGCGTCGAGCAGCGCGCCGTGCAGGTCGCGGCTGGAGTTGTCGACCCCGTAGCGCTTGCAGAGCGCGTCCAGGTTGTTGCGCTGACCGGGGTGCAGTTCGCGGGCGAGCGCGAGGGTGTCGAGCACCCGGCACAGGTTGCCGAGGGGCGGATGCTCGCCCGGCAGGCGCGCGATCTCGGCGTCGAGGAACCGCACATCGAAGGCCGCGTTGTGGATCACGAGCTCGGACCCCGCCACGAAGTCCATGAACTCCACGGCGATCTCGGGGAAGCGCGGCTCGCGCGACAGCCGCTCGCGGCTGAGGCCGTGCACCGCGAACGCGCCCGGGTCGATGTCCCGGTCGGGGTTCAGGTAGCGGTGGAAATGCCGCCCCGTGACCTTGCGGTTGACGATCTCGACGCAGCCGATCTCGATGACGCGGTGGCCTTCGGAGACTTCGAGGCCGGAGGTCTCGGTGTCGAGGATGATCTGTCGCATGCCAGGATTTTAGCAGCAGGCCTCAGGACTGCATGGCATCGATGGCGGCATTGGCGAGCGCATCCACGCGCTCGTTGCCGGGCACCCCCGAGTGCCCCTTGACCCACTTCCACTCGATGTCGTGGCGGGCGGCGGCGGCGTCGAGCTGCTCCCAGAGGTCCTGGTTCTTGACGGGCTTGCGGTCGGCGGTGCGCCAACCGCGCGCCTTCCAGTTCGGCAGCCACTCGGTGATGCCGCGGCGCACATACTCGGAGTCGGTGTGCACCCGGGCGGCGACGCGGCGCTTGAGGGCCTCGAGCGCGCGGATGACCGCCGTCAACTCCATGCGGTTGTTGGTGGTCATCGCCTCGGCGCCGGAGAGTTCACGCAGATGCTCGCCGTACTCCAGCGTCGCCGCCCAGCCGCCCGGGCCCGGGTTGCCGCGGCAGGCACCGTCCGTATAGATCTCGACGCGCGGGGACGAAGCGGTCACGGCTTGCTGCGGTTCGCGGAGGACGGCTCGACGATGCCGCCGAGCACCGCGGGCCGGCGCTCCCGGAGGCGCGGACGCAGCGGCGTCAGCGCATGCGAGCGCTTGCGGGCCTTCAGCAGATACGCCCCCGCAGGCCAAGGGTAGACCCAGCCGCGCCGCATCCGGCAGCCCGTGGCAGGCGGCGTGCCCCAAGGCAGCTCGTAGAGGTAGTGCCGCGTCTCGCCGAGGTCGTAGCCCAAGAGGCGCAGCCAGTCGCGCAGACGGCGCTCGGAGAGCAGCCGCCGCAGCCCCGGCGGATAGCCTGAGCGCTGCGCGGCCGCACGCATGCCCCAGGGGCTCCAGGGCGCGAAGCCGAGCACCAGCAGCTTGCCGTCACCGGCGAGCACGCGGTCGACCTCACGCAGGAGACCATACGGATCGGTCTCGAACTCGAGCGTGTGCGGCAGCAGCACGCAGTCGATGGCATCGCTCAGCACCGGGAGGCTGCCCAAGCGGCTCACCATGTCGACGCCGGGACCCGGCGACGCGCCGACCAGCGCCTGCGAGCGCGTCCGCGCGCCGGAAAGCAGCGCACGGCCCTCGCCCCAGGCACCCACCTGCAGCATCTCCCAGCCGAAACAGTCCTCGAGGGACTCGGCGAGCAAGGCGGCTTCGGCGGTGAGCAAAGCACGCCCACGCGGGGTCGCGAGCCACTGCGTCAGAGACTGTGAAACCGGTCCGATCACGATGCAGAAAACAATAGCAATTTTCGGCACTTGTCGGTTAAATACCGCGCCATGCGGAACCCCCTGATCCTCGCCGCCGTCTCGCTGTTCCTCAGCGCCTGCGCCTCGGTGGGCGGCCCCTCGTCGGCCTCGCGCGACCTCGAGCCCGCGCGCCCCGCCCCGCCCGGCCCGCCGAAGGAAGTCACCGACACGCTGCGTGCGCCCCCGACCTACCCCGGCACCACCGGCCAGGCCACCGCGCGGCCGCCCCAACCCGCCGCCGCCAAGACACCGACGCCACGACCCGCCGCCGGCGGCAACCCGTACACCGACCTGATGGACCGCATCCGCGCGGGCTTCCAGATCGAGCACGACGAGCGCAGCGCGATCGACAACCAAGCGCTCTTCTACCAGCGCAACCCCGCCTATCTCGACCGCGTGTTCGGGCGCGCCGCGCTCTACATGCACTACATCGTCGAGGAGATCGACAAGCGCGGCATGCCGATGGAGCTCGCGCTGCTGCCCGTCGTCGAGAGCGCCTTCGAGCCCTTCGCGTACTCGAGCGCGCGCGCCTCCGGGCTCTGGCAGTTCATCCCGGGCACGGGCAACCGCTTCGGACTGCCGCAGAACTGGTGGTACGACGGCCGGCGTGATGTGGTCGAGTCGACCCGCGCCGCGCTCGACTACCTGCAGTACCTGCACGACGAGTTCCAGGGCGACTGGCTGCTCGCCATCGCCGGCTACAACTGCGGCGAGGGCTGCGTCGCGCGCGCCGTGCGCAACAACATCGCCGCCGGCAAGCCGGTGACCTTCTGGGACCTGCGCCTGCCCTCCGAGACGCGCGCCTATGTACCCAAGCTCCTCGCCATGAAGCGCGTGGTGCAGGAACCGATGGCGCTCGGCCTCGAGTTCAGCCCCATCCCGAACGAGCCCTACTTCACGCGCGTCGAGATCGAGAACCAGATCGACCTCAAGCTCGCCGCCGAGCTCGCGGGGCTCACGCCCGATGAGCTCTTCGAGCTGAACCCCGCCTACCACCGTTGGGCGACGCCGCCGCAGGGGCCGCATTCGCTGCTGCTGCCGATCGACTCCGCGGAGCTCTTCCGCCAGAACCTCGCGCAGTTCACCCCCGACGAGCTGATGCGCGTCACGCACCACATCGTGACGCCGGGCGACACCATCAATTCTTTGGCGACCCGCTACGGCACCACCGCCATGACGCTGCGCATGCTGAACGGTCTCGACGGCGGCCCGCTGGTGCCGGGCGCGGACCTGCGCGTGCCGAACGGCAGCACGGAACTGCCCGCCAAGGTGCTGCGCGCCGCCGCCCGGGTCGACGGTCCGGCGCCGGTCGCGCGCACGGCCTCCACCGCCTCGACGCCGCAGACCTCCTCGCGCCGCGCCCGTCCGCAGGTGCATGTGGTGCGCCGCGGCGAGTCGTACTGGAGCATCGCGCAACGCCACGACCTCGATGTGCGCACGCTCATGCGGATGAACGGCAAGCGCCCCGGCGAAGCCATCATCCCGGGCGAGCGGCTCGTGGTCTCCCAAGGCGGTGGCCGAAACGGCGGCACGCGCTCCGCCCCGCGCTCCGGCCGCGGCAACCCTGTCGAGAGCGGCAGCGTGCAGCGCGTCACCCACACGGTGCGCAGCGGCGACACCCTCTCCGGCATCGCGCGCCGCTACGGCGTGACCACGCAGCAGATCGCCGCGTGGAACGACATCAAGGTCGACGGCGTGCTGCGCCCCGGCCAGAAACTCGCCATCCGCACCCGACGGAGCTGATATGGGATTCCTCGCAGGCAAGCGCGCGCTGATCGTCGGCGTCGCCACCGAACGCTCCATCGCCTGGGGCATCGCCGAGGCGATGCACCGCGAGGGCGCGGAGATCGCCTTCACCTACGCCAGCGACAAGCTGAAGGAGCGCGTCGAGCCGCTCGCCGCCTCGATCGGCAGCACGATCGTGCTGCCGCTCGATGTCACCTCGGACGCGCAGCTCGATGCCGCCTTCGCCGCGCTGGCGCAGCGTTGGGACTCGCTCGACATCGTGGTGCACGCCGTCGCCTTCGCGCCGCGCGAGGCGCTCGCCGGCAGCTTCACCGCGAGCACCAGCCGCGAGGCCTTCGCCATCGCGCACGATGTCTCGAGCTACAGCCTCACCGCCCTCGCCCGCGGCGCCGCGCCGCTCATGAAGGGCCGCGCCGGGTCCATCCTCACGCTCTCCTACCTCGGCGCCGTGCGCGCCATCCCGAGCTACAATGTGATGGGTCTCGCCAAGGCGAGCCTCGAGGCGAATGTGCGGTTCCTGGCGGCCGATCTCGGCCCGCAGGGCATCCGCGTGAACGGCATCTCAGCGGGGCCCATCAAGACGCTCGCGGCGGCCGGCATCGGCGGCTTCCGCAAGATGCTGTCGAGGGTGGCGGAGGTGGCGCCGCTGCGGCGCAATGTCACCCAGCAGGATGTGGGCAACGCGGCTGCGTTCCTGTGCTCGGACCTCGCGGCCGGCATCACCGGCGAGATCCTCTATGTCGACGGCGGCTTCAGCACCGTCGGCATGTCCTTCCCCGAGGACGGCGCGGGCGACTGACGCCCGCGTCCCGTACGGGCCTTACTGGAAGGCCCGGGCGTTCTTCTCGACCTTGGCGCTGCGGCGCATCTCTTCGATGTAGGCGCCGATGGTCGCCTGCGCCTGCTGGTTGACGAGCTGCTGCGCGCGGATGCCACGCGCCAAGGCATCACCCGGCGAGGGCACGGAGCGGGTCTGGGAGAGGCTCACGAGGGCGTAGCCGCCCTCCGGCAGGGGTACGGCCCGGGTGACCGGACGGCCGCCCACAGGCCGTGGCATCGCGAACAGGGCCTCACGGACCGCCGCCGGGATGGCGGGGTCACGGCGGTCCACGAAGCGGGCGGGCTCGGCGGTGGCCCCGAGGCCGCGGGCGACGACATCGAAGGCCGCCACACCGTCCACGCGGGCCGCAGCGGCCTCGGCCGCCGCACGGGCGGCCGCAGAGGCGTTGTCACGCTGCACGGCCGCCACGACCTGGTCGCGCACGCTGGCGAGCGGCGGGACGGCCGCCTTGGTGTGGGTGCGGACCTTGACGATGACGAAGCGCTCGTCGCCGAGGCCCACCGGGTCGCTGATGCGGCGCTGGCCGAGCACCTTGTCGCTGAACACCGCGGCCTCGAGCGCCGGGTCGACCCCGAGCGGCTCGCCGCCCGTGCCGCGACGGAAGTCCTTCACCTCACCCACCGTGAGGCCGAGGTCCTTGGCGATGGCTGCGAGGTCCGCGCCCGGCTGCTCCGCACGGCGCTGGGCCTGCTCCTGGATGTCACCGAAACGGTCGGCCGCGCGGTCGCGGCGCAGTTCCTGCTCGAGTTCCCCGCGCACATCGGCGAAGGCGCGCGTGCCGCCCGCGGCGATGCCGTCGAGCCGGATCACATGGAAACCGAAGTCGGTCTTGATGGGGCCGCGGGTCTCGCCCTGCGCCATCGTGAACACCGCGTCCGCGAAGGGCTTCACGAAGGCGCTGCGCTCGGAGAGGCCGAGGTCGCCCCCTGAGTCCTTCGAGCCCGTGTCCTGCGAGAGCGACTTCGCGAGCGTCGCGAAATCCTCACCCGCCTTGAGACGACCCAGCACCGCGTTCGCTTCCTGCTCGGTCTTGAGGAGGATGTGGCGCGCCTGACGGCGCTCCGGGGCGACATAGCGGTCCTTGTTCTCGGCGTAGAAGCCCTGCAGGTCGTCCTCGGTGACCGTCACCGACGCCTCGAGCTGCGCGAGCGAGCCTTCCGCGTAGTCGAGCGCCACCGACTCCGGCGTCTCGAACTGCTTGCCGTTCTTGGCGTACCAAGCCGTGAGCGCGGCTTCGTCAGGCACGGCCCCGCGGAAGCGCTCCAGCGGCAGCACCGCGACGCGCACCTCGCGCTGCTCGTCCTCGATGGCGAGCCGGCGACCGATCTCGGTCGCGGTCATGAACTCCGAGAGGCCGAGCCCGCGCTCGAGCTCCGCGTTCTGCAGGCCCGTGCGGATGTCGTTGCGGAACTGGTCGGCGCTGATGCCCACCTGCGCGAGGCGCGCGAGCGCCAGCGTCTCGCTGTACTTGCCGTCGACCTGGAAGGCCGGTTCGCCCTCGATCTCCTGCCGGACCCGATCGCCGCTGACGCGGTAGCCGGCCTCCTGGCTGCGCTCGCCGATCAGGCGCGCGCGGATGAGCCGCTCCAGCACCCCGTCCTGCAGGGCCGCCCGCTCGGTCTCGGGGATATCCGTGCCGAACTGCTGCTGCCAGCGCGACTGCTCGTTGCGCCAGGCGTCGTTGGCCTCGGCGACCTCGATGCGCTGGCCGTTCACCTTGGCCGCCCAGGTCTGGGCGCCGAAGAAGTCCATGCTGACCATGCCCGTGGCGCCCCAGACCGCGAAGATGAGCGCGAGGGGGACCAGGATGAGCCAGGGCAGGATCTTCCGGCCCTTCAGGGAATCGCCGATTTTCTGGAGCATGAGGGTGAGGGGCCTAGCGGGAGATGTCTAACAGGGCCGGATTGTAACCGAAGAGCCCAGAGTCCCGCATAACGCAGGACTACCGCTTAACCCGGTCGCCTCGGCCGCCCCCTAGCGCGGTTGCCATGATAAATCGGAAGTAGTCCGTCAAGGTCAGTCCGGCAAGCATGCGCGCATCGACTTCAGCCAACATCTCCGGCGTCGACATGTCTATCCCCCGCAACTGCGCAAGACCGGTAATTCCGGGTCGAGCCTCGAATACGCCCGCTCGCGCCCTTGCCTCTGTGAGGGCGGTCTGCGAAGGAAGGCCCGGCCTCGGACCGACAAGGCTCATGTCACCAAGCAGCACATTCCAAAGCTGGGGTAACTCGTCCAGCTTCGTCCGCCGCAGGACACGTCCCAGCGGCGTGACGGAAGAAGCCGCAACCATGTGCGTCGGGACATCACCCGTGTCGAGACGCATGGTACGGAACTTCACCAATGTGAAGGGTTGCTGATGTCGCCCGAGGCGAACTTGCCGGAAAATGGGTGACCGGTTTTCCCACCACCCCAATATCCACAACAGACCTAAGAGTGGCGATCCAACAACAAGGCCAGCAGCCGAGAAAACGACATCGAAGAATCGAATCATCTCAAGCTCCTGAACCAGGCGGCCGTCTCGCGCAACCCCTGCTCGACCGTGTACGGTGGTGACCACGCCAACAGTCCGCATGCATCGGTCAGATCGACCTGCAAAGTGCCTACGAGCCGCTCGACCTCGGCGGTCTTGCCCGCCATCTTGGCGAGCATCGACAGCACGGTGGCGGGCACGGGCAAAAGCCGGGCCGGCCTGCCGAGTGCCGCCCCGATTCCACGTGCCAAACACTCAGTGGAGAGGTCCTCATCATCCGAGACGAAGAACGTCTTACCGGCCGCAGCCGGTGATCCGACACAGACGCCGACGAAATCCGCGAGGTTGGCGAGCGAGACCGCGGACCGCCGGTTCTCCAGCGCGCCCAGGGGCAAGGGCCAACCACGGGCGATCGCATCCAGAAGCCGCAGGAAGTTGCCCTTCACGCCGGGGCCATATACGAGCGGTGGCCGGACGATCACCGTCTCGAGACCTGTCGCTGCGCCCACCTCCCGCAGTGCCGACTCGGCCTCGAGCTTGCTGACCCCATAGGCATCTTCCGGCGCCGGCGGATCGGACACTCGCAGCGGCCTGCCCGGTGCGGAGCGCTCACCTGCCGCTTTCACGGAGCTCAGGTACACCAACCGCTTCACACCGCAATGCGCTGCCTGCGCGGCGAGACGGCGGGTGCCCTCAACGTTGACCGCACGGTACAGCGACAGCGGGTCGGAAGACCGCTCCTGCATGACATGCGCGCGGGCAGCACAGTGGACCACGACCTCGACACCCTCCAAGGCACGGGTCCACTCGGTGCCCGCGCCGATCTCGCCCACCACCCGATCATCCGGCCCCGGCGCGCCGCGGACGAGGCCGATGACCGCATGACCGCGACCAGTGAGGTCTGACACCACCCTTCGCCCGACGAATCCCGTCGCGCCGGTGACGGCGATCATCGCGTGTCCGCCGTGTCGAGGACATCCAGAGCCATGTCACGCATGATGCGCATGCGGGAGAAGCGGTCACGGAAATCCGATCGATCGATGTGCCGCGGTCCGTCGAGCAGCCTGCCGAGCGCCGCGGTCATGCCGTCGGCGTCGCAGGGCGCGAACACTTCGGCGCCGGTGACATACCGCTCGATGAACCGGGCGGGGTTGCCGGCCACTCCCGCGAGGACAGGCCTGCCTGTGACGGCATACTCGAAGATCTTCGAGGGCAGCACCTTGGTGAAGGCCGGATGGTCGTTCAGGTGCAGGAGTAACACGTCCGCTTCCCGGTAATGCTCCAGCAGCCGCGCCCGAGAGACCGCGCCCTGAACCTCGACGTTGCCGACTCCGCGATGCTGCAAGCTCTCGAGCAGCGCGGCCCGACGCCCGCCATCCCCTACCACGCGGAACCGCGCGCGTCCCTCGCATCGCGCCGCGGCCTCCGCGAGGAAGGCGTGCAGCCCCTGCCCCTCGCCGATGTTGCCCGCGTACAGCACGAGCGGCAGATGGTCCCCAGCGGCAACCGGCGATCCGAAGTCGACCTCGAGGAACTCGTCATCGATGCCGTTGGAGAAGGTCCGATACTCGTGCCGGGCGTCGAGCGCACGCATATAGGGGAGGAACCCCTCAGAGACGACGTTGACCCGCGTCGCGCGACTGATCGCCCAACGCTCGAGACGTCGCAGGACGGGCAGCAGCCTGTGGCTCGCTTTGCCTCGCAGCAGGTCATCCATCGTGTCCGGGAAAAGGTCACGGATGTCGAGGTACAACGGCGCTCGCACGGCGCCGGCGAGGGATGCGCCGAGCACCGCCGTCATCAACCGCGACGACGTCGCCACGACGAGATCCCAGCGCTTGCCGGCGCTCCATACTGCGACCTGCGAAGCGAAGGCGCTGAACGCCAACGCTTGATCGAACATGCCGCTCTTGTGGCGCGGCAACGCGAAACGCCTGATGGAGACCGGGCCTTGCCGCTCCGACTGCGGCGCTTCGACCTTGTGCGTGCTGTAGCGGTTGGGGGCGGTGGTGGCCACATCGATCTGCAACCCCTGCCCGCGGGCGCCGAGCAGCGCCCGGACCAGCGCACCGGCACGGAAGGATCCCGCGGAAAGGTCAGGCGGGTAGTAAAAAGTGAGGATCAAGATCCTCATGCCGAGGGATGCCATCCGATGCGGGTGGTGTGCCTAAGCGGTAATCCGGCCTGCGCCCGCAGGACGATGGTGCTTGAGGGAACGGCGATGCCGAACCCGGGATGCCAACTCGACCCCTCGATCAGCGCCTCGAACGGCGGCTCGTAACGGACCGTGACGCACTGCGCGGATCCCGGCAGCGGGTCCACAGCGGACACGCGGATCGACGACGCGTCCGCCGGCTCTGCGCGCCAACCGGGCGCAAGATGGAACACGATCTCCAAGCGATGCGACCCAGCCCCCGTGACCTCGTCCACCACGGATAATCCATCCGGACCCAACGACCAAGTCCGCTTGTGCAAGGGCGATCCCGACAGCCGCCGGTACCCGTCGTGGGCGGCCCAGAACCGCAGCAGCCCGTCACCGCTCACGTCACCGGTGCCGATGACCCGCGCGCGCCGCGCGACGCGGAACCCCGCCCAAACCTCGGAGGAATCCTGTCCATCGATGACGAGGGTAGAGTGCGCCCTGCTGCCGCGCTGTCGCTGTCGCTCGGCCGAGGTGCCGTACACGGAGACACCGCAGTTGACGACCGCCCTCGCGGCACCCACCGACAGTTCAAAGGACAGCGTGCCCGCATGCGCGTGTCCCGGCAGATGGTCCGGTCCTACACTGCCCACATCGGCGAACAGGGTCGCAGCGCCGGCCTCCATCCGCAGAAATCCTGAAGGAGCCATGTGGAGCAGCCCTGTGCCCAGTTGCGCGGCAGCGTACGAGCGCAACGATTCCAAACGCGCGCAGACACCTAATGTCGTATCGTTAAAAAACGCGATGTCCCCGTCCGGGTGGACCATCGCAGCCATCCACTCCGTCATCCGATCGACCACGGCGGCGAGCATCGCGGGCCAGCCGGACGAAAAGCATGACGGCTGGAGCTTCACCAGCTGCGCGAGGTCGAGCACGTCTTCGAGGAAGATGCCGTGGTACATCGGGCTACGCTCGAAATGTCCGCCGTCCGGCAGGCACTGCTCGGCGAGCTCCTCCTCGATGATGCGACATCCTTTCGCCGACCAGCGGGATGCCTCTTCGCCCGCGAAGAACACACCGGCGAACGACAACGCCTTGGCGTTCGACCAGAGATGGTTCCCGAGGAGATGGGTCTCGAGGCGGGTCTCGAGCCACCGGGCCTGAAGTGCGAGGGACGCGAGCGCCGCGTCGGACAGCGAACCGCCCCGCAGTGCCCACTTAATCCAGTTCACGATCCGCAACGAGGTGGGATACGGGTCCCAACCGACGCCAACCCCCGCCGGGTTCTCCTCGATCCATCGACCGATAAGGCGCCGGTGACATTCCGCGCGCCCCTCCGCACCGACCGCGTTAAGGTCGTCGAAGTAGTGCAGGTTGTAGAGCCACAACGCCGCCGTGTCGGCGCGGTTCCAGTCGGCCTCCGCCCGCACCGGGCGGGTCTCCCGCGCGAACCGGAACTCGTCCGGCCCCACCCAGGAGGGCTCACGCCAAAGCTCCGAACTCCAACGGTCCACAAAAACGCGACACGGGGGCGGCGGCGCGTGACGCGGGGCGGGCTTCGGCAAGACATGCCGAAGACGTCCCGTCCACTGCCGCAGCCGCAGGTGGCGAAGGGTGTGGAAGTAGCGGGCCGCCGCGTCAATCAATTCGCGACGCCTTTAGATCGGCCAACCTGAAACCCGGCTGAAAGCCACCTTACGAGCACGGTTAGGTCGACACCAGTCGGGGCACCAGCGTGCCTCCTATCTTCGAATCGATGTCGTGCACTATGAAACAACGCGCTATGCACGCCCGGCGCAGCAGCATTTCGCAGCCGACCAATCCGACCCCGAGACCGCCGTGAGGCTGCGATATGCCAAGTCGCGTATAGCGCTCGCTCGAAATCATTGCAGAGCTCAGACGGAATGGCGCACCCACGCTGATGTTGATGATCCTCATCGATTGGAGCCCGCCAAATCAATGCTAATCCGCGCCACCTCAAGCACCTCGTCCACCGGAATCGGTGGCCCCGCACGCCCGACGACCGCCTCGACGAACGCCTTCGCGCAGGCGTTCTGGCCCTTATCCTGCCGCCACAGCGACATCTTCCGGAAACCGGGCCATCCGAAGCCCGCGAGCCGCCGGAAGTTGTCGAGCTGCAGCACGCGGCCCGCGGCGAACACCTCCAGACGCTCCTTGGGGAAGGACTTCGGTCCGTTGGCGAAATAGTGAAGTGTGCCGATGGAGCCATCGGCGAAGCGCAGCCCGATCGATGCCGTGTCATCGGTCGAGGCGGCCATAGTGATCCGGTCGTGACCCACGATGGGGCTCGCGGCGAGGAAGCGCAGCAGATCGATGGCGTGACAGGCCTCGCCCAAGATGCGTCCGCCGCCGACTTCCTGGTCCTGGGTCCAATGATCGGCCGCGATGGCGCCTGCGTTAACGGTCATGACGAACGACTTCGGCCCGCTGACTCCCGCAAGGAGCTGCTTGATCCGCTGCACCTGCGGTGCGAAGCGGCGATTGAAGCCCACCATCAGGATCCTCGAGGGATGCGCCTCGACGGCCGCCGAGATGTCCTGCAGTTCCGATGAGGTCAGACACAGCGGCTTCTCGACGAACACATGCTTGCCCGACCGCAGCGCCTGCAGCACGAAGCGCGCGTGGCTGTCATGCCGGGTGGTCACCACCACCGCATCCGTCCCCGGGTCCGCGAACAGCCGGTCGCTGTCGGTGGTCGTCTCCTCGAAGCCGAACTTGCGGGCCGCGTGCAGCCCGCTGACACCGGCGCTGCTCGCGACGCTGCGCAGGGCCGCGCCCGCCGACTTGAACGCCGGAATCAGCGCCGCGGTGGCATAGTTGCCGGCGCCGAGAAAGCTAACCCGGGCGCGCTCCGAGACGCCCTCCTGCGTCGACCGCTGCGCGCCGTGCAACGCCACGGTCCTCGACGCAAGAGTCAGCTCAATGCCCGGGTAGGACAACAGGATGCCGAGCGAAGGCGCTACGCCGCCGACCAGTTCGTAGGCCTTCGCGGCCTCGTCCACCGCGAAGCGGTGCGAGATGAGCGGCTGCACATCGAGCCGACCGTCAGCCATCATGTCGAGCACCGCCTCGAAGTTGCGCTGTTCGGTCCAGCGCACGAAGCCCACGGGATAGTCCTGTCCCTTCTCCTCGTAGTTGGGGTCGTAGCGGCCCGGTCCGTACGACGCCGATACCTGGAAGGTCAGCTCCTTCTTGAAGAAGTCGTCGCGCGAGAGCTCGAGACCGGTCACGCCCACGAGGACGATGCGCCCGCGCTTGCGGCACATCAGCGCAGCCTGATGCATAGGTTCGCTGCTGCGCGTCGCGGCGGTGACGATGACCGCGTCCATGCCGCGCCCGCGGGAGAAGGCCTCCGCGGCACGTACCGGGTCCTGCCCGGCGGCGAGGTCCACGACCTCGGCGCCGAACCGCCGCGCCAGCTCGAGCTTCGATGGGTCGAGATCGATGCCCAACACCCGGCAGCCGTGCGCGCGCAGCAACTGCACCGTCATCAGGCCGATCAACCCCAGTCCCGTGACGGCCACCGCCTCGCCCAAGGTCGGCCGGACCAAGCGGATGCCCTGCAGCGCGATCGCCCCGAGCACCGTGAAGGCGGCCTCGTCGTCGGACACCGCATCCGGCACACGCGCGCAGAGATTGACCGGCGAACCTACCACCTCAGCGTGCTTGCCGTTGCTGACGACACGGTCTCCCACCGCGAAACCGACGACGCCCGCACCCACCGCGGCCACCGTGCCCATATTGCAGTAGCCGAGCGGCAACGGTTGGTCGAGCTTGTTGAAGACGGCCTCCAGGGTGGGCTGCAGGCCATCGGTGCGGATCTTGTCGATCACCATGCGGACTTTGTCGGGCTGCTGGCGGGCCTTGTCGATCCAGCCGGCCTTGCCGAACTCGACGAGCATGCGCTCGGTGCCGGCGGACACCAACGTGCGGGAGGTGCGTATCAGCAGCTGGCCGCGCACCACACCGGGTGCCGGAACCTCGGCGATCTCGGAGACACCGGTCTTCAGGGATTGCAGGATCTGCTTCAAAAGGACCTCTGTTGCATCATCGTAGACAGGCTGCGCACTTCGGACAGCGAAGCGTTCAGATCCAACCGCGCCAACGATACACCACGATGCCGACCCATTCGTGCAGCGCACGGGTGCTGCGATCGAGCGCATCGGAGGCGGGCAACCAGCCGAGGGAATGGACCCGCTCGCCCGTCGCTTCGAAATCCGTCGCCACCGGGATGACCTGCAGGCCTGCCGCACGCATCGCTGCGGCGGCCCGTGGCATGTGCAGGGCCGACGTGACGAGCAACGCGCTTTCCATGCGCCGAGCGCGCATCAGCTCCGCGCAGAAGACCGCGTTCTCTCGGGTGTTTCCGGCGCGCTCCTCCAGCACCAGCGCCTCTCGCGGCACACCGAGATCGGCCAGGAACGCAGCCATCGCGGCGGCCTCCGACGGCAGGTCGCTACGACCGCCGGGTCTCCCACCCGACAGGATCAACTTGGGCGCTTTCCCCGCGTGATACAGGCGCGCCGCGTACCAGATGCGGTCGCTCGCCGAATTCAGGTCTGCGAGGGGATGACCCGGACGCGGCGCGCGGATCACGCCTCCGAACACGAGGATCGCATCGGCGAGCGGCAGCGCCTCGATGCCGGTTTGCGGCGAACGGCCCTCCCGCGACCGGCCTACGAGATTCGCAACGGGCGGCGAGGACCCGGGCCATGTGGTCCACG
>DAIMYL010000037.1:0-15886 GCA_036734505.1 Steroidobacteraceae bacterium
CCCTGCCACTGGTCGGTCTCGCCGATGCCGCGCAGCTGGAAGTAGCGCGGCCGCGATGTGCCGGACGCCCAGTTGAGGTTCGGCACCATCGACAACACATCCTGCAGGTGCTGCACGCCGGCAGCCCGCAGCGTGCGCTCATCGAGCACGGTCGCGCTCGCCGGCGTCTCGCGTGCAGCGACGGGACGCAGGCTGGCGCTGATCACCACCTCTTCGAGAGGTTCGGCAGCCATCGCCCCCGCCGGGAGACAGCACAACAAAGACGACAACAGACGATGTGAAGACACCTTCTCCCTCCGCCGGTACTAACCGGATCAGGTTCAAGGGTTCGACGCGGAGCGTCGTCTCAGGCCGGCTGGCCACCCCCGGGTTTTACGCATTTTCTCATCCGAATCATCGACTTGCAACAGGCGGATGCAGCCGTCACCCAAACTGCCTACAATCCCGGCCCTTCCGGGGGCCACGGTCCCGCCATGGAGGGAGGCCGCGGCCATGTCGCGCAGCATCCAGATCTTCCAGGTCGACGCGTTCACCGATCGTCTGTTCACGGGCAACCCCGCCGGAGTGGTGCTCGGAGCGGAGTCCCTTTCCGACGACGAGATGCTCGCCATCGCGCGCGAGCTCAACAACGGCGACACGGCGTTCGTGCTTCCGCCGGAAAGCCCTGACCATGATGTCCGCGTGCGTTTCTTCACGCCTCGCACCGAGTCCGGGTTCGTGGGCCACGCCACCGTCGCCACGCATTTCGTGCTGTCGCGCCTGCCCGGCGCGCCCCGTCGGCTGCGGCAGCGGCAGAAAGCGGGCCTCGTCGATGTCGAGGTACGCGGCGACGGCGCCGCGCGCCGGATCGCCGTGCGCCAGAGCGCGCCGCCGCTGGGACGCGAGCTCGCCGAGCGCGAGCGGCTCGCCGTGCTCGACGCGCTCGCCCTCTCGAGCAACGACCTCGACCCGCGCTGCGAGATGCGCATCGTCGGAGGCGCCGGCAACCGCCTGCTCATCGGCGTGCGTGGGCCGCAGCAGTTGAAGGCGATGAAGCCGGACTTCGCGCGCCTGACGACGCTCTCCGCGCAGCTCGGCGCCTCCGGGCACTTCGTCTTCACCCTCGATCCGCAGATCGAAGGTTGCCTCGTCCAGTCGCGCATGTTCTGCCCGGCGATGGGCATCCCCGAGGATCCGGTGAGCGGCAACGCCCACGGGCTGCTCGGCGCCTACCTCCTGCACCACGGACTGCTGCCGCGCGACGGCGATGGCGCCGCGTTCTCCGGCGCGCAGGGGCACTTCGTCAACCGCCCCGGGCGCGTCGATGTGGAGGTCGAGTTCAAGGACGGCACGCTCGCCGGCGTGTGGATCATCGGCAACGCGACGATGGTGTTCGAGACCGCGATCAGCCTGTAGGCGGCCCTTCGGACGGATGCCCGGGACGGACGCCCCAACGCGCGAACCCGTCGAGCAGGTGCGCGAACAACGCGAAGAGCAGCCAGAACGCGACCAGGATCCACGGCTGGTCGAGCAGCGCCGCACGCACCGCCATCATCAACAGCGCGCCCGACACCAGATTTCCCGCCCAGGCCCGCGGCGCCAGCCCGATGCCGCGGGCGTACCAGAGATAGAGCAGCAGCGCGGCCTCGACCGCGATCAGCAGCACGATGCCGAGCAGCAGCGTGCCGTCGGCGAAGCGCGCGGCGAGCACGCGGCGGCCTCAGGAGGCCGGCGCGAGGCCGAGCAGGTGCGCGAGGTCCTTGAAGAACACCCGCAGATGCGCGAGCGGTTCGCGCCGCACCAGCTTCTTGTGCATGTAGGCCTGCCAGGTGAGGCGCTGCACATCGGGGTCGCGGCACATCTTCACGAAGCGCTCGCGGCGGGCATCGCTGACATACCAGAAGCGCTGCAGCATGCCGAGCGCCCAGAACACGCGGCCGTGCAGCCGCATGAACTCGCGCCGCGCGGCTCGCAGCTCGCGCGCGTCACCGGTGCGGAGACAGGCGGCGAGCGCCTGCGCCGCCATGCGTCCGCAGGCCATCGCGTAGTAGATCCCCTCGCCCGATGCCGGCGCCACGACGCCCGCGGCATCGCCCGCCACCAGCACATCCACGCCGTTGTCCCAGCGCTTGAGCGGCTTGAGCGGGATCGGCGCGCCCTCGCGGCGCACCACCTCGGCGTGCTCGAGGCCGGCGACGCGACGCAGGTCGCCGACGGCGTTGCGGATCGAGAAGCCCTTGTGCGCGGTGCCCGCACCGGCGCTGATGGTGTCGCCGTGCGGGAACACCCAGGCATAGAAATCAGGCGACAACCGCCCGTCGTAGTAGACATCGCAACGGCTGCCGTCGTACTGGGCAGGCCGGTCGGCGGGCGTGCGCAGGATCTCGTGGAAGGCATAGACGAACGGCACCTCGCGACCGCCGGCGATGCACTGGCGCGCCACCTCGGAGCGCGCGCCGTCGGCGCCGAGCACCAACCGTGCGCGGACGCGGCCGCCCGCGCCGCCGTCTCCGGCAGCGCCCTCACCGGGAGCGCCGTCCTTCGCGTCGAACTGCACCACCGCACGGCCGTCGACATCGCGCGCGAGACCGGTGAACGCGCCGGCGACGCGCACCGCGCCGTGCGAGCGGGCGCGCTCGCGGAGCCACTCGTCGAACTCGCCGCGGTCCACCATGCCCACATAACCGCCGTCGATCGGCATGTCGACCGCACGCGCGCTCGGCGACACCATGCGCGCCGCCGTGATGCGCGCGACGAGCAGCTCCGGCGGGATGTCGAACTCTTCGACCGCCTTCGGCGGGATCGCACCGCCGCAGGGCTTGATGCGACCGGCGCGATCGAGCAGCAGCACGCGCCATCCTTCGCGGGCGAGGTCGTCCGCCGCGGTCGCACCGCAGGGACCGCCGCCCACCACCACGACATCGTATTCCGGGAGCGGCGTACCGCCGCGCGCGTCGCCGTCCGCCATGTTCAGCTCCTCCCCGAGACCGCGGCCGAGCCCAGCGCGCCCGCCGTCGGCGCCCCGGTGACGCCCGCATCGACCGCACCCGCGGCCGTGTCGGTATCCTCACGGCTCAGGCGCACCGCGTAGACCGTCGCCCACACGAACAGCAGCGCCTCGGCGACGAACACCGTGCCGTAGGCCACCGCCGGCGAACCGGTGACGAACCGCGCCAGATCGACCGCGCCCGTGGCGACGATGCCGCCGAGACCGAAAGCGATGGCCTGCGCGGCGCCCCACAACCCCATGCGCGTGCCCTCGCGCGACCCGCGGCCGCGGCCGACGAGGCCCATCATCGTGCCGATGGCCGCCACCGCGAACGCACCGTTGGCGAGCCCCAGCATGAACACCAGGGCGCGGAGCATCGAGGTCGCCGCCGCCGCATCGGCGGCGGCCATGCCGGCGAGCGCGAGCAGCACCAGCATCACCGCCGAGCCGAGGCAGCCCGCGATGGTCCAGCCGCGCAGCGACCCCAACCGCGAACGCGCGCCCGCGGTGCAGATGACGGCCACCAGCATCATGCCGACCAGCACGCCGCCGCTCTGCATGCCCGAGAGCCGCGTCGACTGGGCGGGTGTCAGCCCGAACACCGTGCCTGCGAAAGGCTCCAGCACCAGGTCCTGCGCGCTGTAGGCGAGCATCGAGACGAACACGAAACCGGCGAGCCGCCGCGAATGCGGCTCCGCCCAGACCTCGCGCAGCGCGGCGCGGAAATCGACCGGCGGCTCGGCTCCTGCGACCGCCGCCGCGCCGCCCGCCGCGCCGCGCGGCCGCTCGACGCCGGCCACCGCCAGACAGGTGACCAGGAACGCGCCGGCGGCGACCACCGCCGTCACCTCGACGAGACGCGACAGCGAGAACGGCTCGAGCAACCTGCCCGCCACCACGGTGGTGATGATGAAGCCGGCGATCATCATCACCCAGGTCACGGTCGCGGCCGCGGCGAGCCGGGCCGGCGCGATGCTGGTCGAGAGCAGCACCAGCAGCGAGGTGCCGCAGGCGCCGACGCCGAGACCGACGACCACGAACGACGCCACCGCCAGCGTCACGCCGAGGGTGAAGTCGGTCGGCATCAGCGTGGTCGCCCAGGTGGCGCCGAGCGCGCCCGCGGCGAGCACCGCCATGCCGCCGATGATCCACGGCGTGCGGCGCCCGCCGACATCGGAGCCGTAGCCGAAGCGCGGCCGCAGCACCTGCACGAAATAGTGGATCGCGACCAGGATGCCGGGGAGGACCGCGGGCAGCGCGAGCTCCACCACCTGGATGCGGTTGAGCATGGAGGTGGTGACCACCACCAGCGCGCCGATCGAGGCCTGCACCAGCCCCAGCCGGAAGATGCCGAGCCAGCCGAGGAAGGGCGATGCGGATCGTACGGCCATGTCAGCCTCCCGGTCGCAGGGCGAACGCGCTGACCAGCATGCCGAGGACATAGAGCGGCACGCCGCAGGCGTTGTACCAGACATCGAGTTCGGCGGGCCGACGCAGCAGTCGCGCCATCATCGCCAACTGGCCGAGGACCAGCGCCGCGATCGCGCCGGCGTGCATCGGGCGGTCCCAGACGAAGAGCAGCACGATCACCGCGAGCTGCGCGGCGACCATGATCAGGCAGGCGACCTGCGCCGCGCGCTCGACGCCGAGCCGCACCGGCAGCGAGCCGACGCCCATGCGCCGGTCGCCCTGCACCGACTTGAAATCATTGAGCGTCATGATGCCGTGCGCGCCGACGCTCCAGGCCCAGGCGAGCGCGAGGTTGCGCGCATCGGGCATGGCGGCCGTCATCACCGCGAGCGCGGTGAGCCAGGGCACTCCCTCGTAGCAGGCGGCGACCGCGGCGTTGCCCCACCAGCCGTTGCGCTTCAGCCGCAGCGGCGGCGCGCTGTAGGCCCAGGCCAGCGCGAGCCCCAACGCCGCCGCGCCGAGCACCCAGGTGCCGAGCAGCGCCGCGACGGCCAGCGACACACCGGTCCAGAACACCGCGATGTAGAGCCCCCAGCGACCGGGCATGCGGCCCGAGGGGATCGGGCGGCGCGGTTCGTTGATGGCGTCGACATGACGGTCGAACCAATCGTTGACGGCCTGGCTCGTACCGCAGACCAGCGGCCCTGCGAGCAGCACGCCGAGGGCGATCAGCGACCAATGGCCCGACGGGCTGACGCCGCTGGCGACGATGCCGCAGGCGAAGGCCCACATCGGCGGGAACCAGGTGACGGGCTTGAGCAGTTCGAGGGTGGCGAGCCAGGACGGCCGCCGCTGCGGTAGGACGTTGCTCGCCGTACGTGCCATGGCTGGAAAATAGCCCTGACACCCCGGACTGTCAATCGAACATTACAGAGACCCGAGTCAGCTCCGGCCTTCCTCGCCGCCGAGGTCTCCGAGCCCGTAGCGGCGCAGCTTCACATAGAGGCTTTGGCGGGACAGGCCCAGCATCTCGGCGGCGGAGGCGCGGTTGTCGCGCGTGAGCTCGAGCGCGGCCTCGATGCACAGCCGCTCGATGACATCGGTGGTCTCACGGACCAGCTCCTTCAGCGACACCCGGCCGACGAGCTCGGTCAGCTGTTCGACCGAACGCGGCAGGGCCCGCGCATCGCGCGGTTCCACCGCGCGGCGGCGTTCGACATTGCGTATGGCATAGGCGAACGCGGGGGAATCGGCTTCACCGATGCGGGTCGCGGAGATCTCGACCTCCACGCTCGAGCCGAGTTCGCCGCGCAGCGTGGTGGCGAACAGCCGGACCTCGCCGCCCTGCCGGAGGTTGGCCGTGAGCACGCCCATGTCCACGCCCGGCCGACCGAGCCAGCGTTCGAGCGATTCGTTGCGCGCCTGCTCTTCGCTCGCGAGCTGGGCGAGGTCGAGGAAACTGCGGTTCGCGGCGAGGATCCGACCCTCGCCGTCACAGACCACCAGCGCGTCGGGCAGACGCTGGAAGACCTCCAGGAACCGGCCCGGCGGCGCTTGGCCGTTGACCGCGGTCATCGCCGTCTCGCCCGTCAGATCGAGCCGCAGAAGCGCATGCGAGGCGTTGTCCTGCCGGAACACCGCCGCCTGCAGACGGCAACTGCGCCGACCGGTCACCAGCCGCACCCGCAACGGCTCGGCGCGCCCGGCGGCGCGCAGCGCACCGAACCACTCCGGCAGCTGCTGCCCGCTCGCCGCGTCGAGGCTCTCCGCCAAGGCCTTGCCGATGAGACGCTTGGCGTCCTCGCCGAGCAGCTGCGCGGCGACGGGGTTCGCGTCGATGATGCGCTGCGTACCGAGGTCCACCACCAGGGTCGGCTCGGCGCTCGACTGCAGCAGCAGGCGGTAACGCGCCTCGGCGAGACGCAGCTTGGTGTAGTCGCGCTCCAGCGACTGCTCGGCCTCCACGAGACGCTGCTGCAGCGCCGCGATCGACCGCAGATCGCGGCCCTGCGCGAGCAGCATCCCCTCCTCGCCCAGACGGCGCAGCGACCAGGAGACCGCGACGGTGCTGCCGTCGGGCAGCGGGTGGTTGGCCTGGCGGGCGCGCGGGTCACCGGCATCGAGATCGGTGAACAGCATCTCGATCTTGGGTCGGCTGTCGACGGTGACGAGCGCGCTCAGAGGTCGACCGACCCAGTCGGCGTGCCCGACCCCGCCCAGGACGGCGGCGAGCTCGTCGCTACCGAAGGCGATGTCACGGACCACACCGCGCCGGTCGAGCACCAACGCGATGTCGGAACCGGCGGTGACGAGCGCGGCGACGGCGGATGAATCGAGTCCGTCGAGGGCCTTCCTTGGCGCCTTGAAGTTTTTCACGTTCCTTCGTGTCTCTGCGGTTCGGCGCTAGTTTCTTCGGTGGCTGAGGTCCAGTAGCCCTTGCGCCTTGGCGACCGCGTCGCGCCCATCGCGCGCGGTGGCGTCAGCGCCGACCAACGTCGCCCATTCGGGGTGCTCCTCGAACGGCCGGCCGCCGACCATGACCCGCAGGTCCGGGTTCAGCGACACCCGCCGCAGCTGCCGCACCAGCGCCGCCAGAGCATCGAACTGCTCGGCGGTGCTGATCGAGATGCCGACCAGCGTGAACCATTCCCGTTCCGCGAGGCCAAGTATATCCCGCTCGGTGGCACCGGGCGCGTCCCACACATCCCAGCGCGCACGGCGCAGGAACTCGCCGACCAGCTGCGCGCCGAACACATGCTGCTCTCCCGGCAGCGCCACACAGAGCACACGCGGACCGGAGGGAGAAGCGTTGTTCTCGGCCGACCGGACGAAATCCTCGCTCAGGTCGTGCGCGAGCTTCTGCAGGCGATGCAGCGCGAGCGTCACATCGACGAAGTCGGCCTGCTCGGACTCCCACATCTGACCGAAATGCCGCGCCGCGGGGCTCAAAAGGTCGAGGTAGACCGATTCCGTGGAGACCCCACGGTCCTGCAACCGGCGGAGGAAGTCGGCGGCCGCAGCGAGGTTGCCGCGCAAGACGATGGCCGTGAACTCGGTGATCTCGGCGCTGGTCGGGCGGGATGGGGTTCCGGACGCCGCACGCTCGGACGGACAGGTGCCCTCGCCCGACGCAGCGTCTCGGCGATGCGACACCAGGAGCCGGGGGATGATCTGCGTCTCTATCGCGCGCAGGAGCGCGTTCTGGCCGTCATCGCCAGATGCTCTTGTGGAAGCGGTCTCGTCCGCCATGACCGACCCTCTCCTCCGGCTCAGGATCGAGATGTCCTATGACCGGAGGGTGACCCCGGTGGACACCTTGCACATATAGGCCCGGGGCTGTCAATTGTCAATCTAGGTTGATGTAAAATCAGGTTGACACTATCAAGGTGTCGCACTAGATTCAGGGCAGGCTTCCTGATGGCGCGAGCAGCCATGTCCCATGCCAGCCGGGCGGCACCCGCCCGCCCCCTCTACACCCCCGAGGAACGGGTCCGCCGGGACCGTTCATCGTGGACGATCGTGCAGGCGGTGCTGGCCCCGCTGCAGTTCCTCGCGTTCCTCGTCAGCCTCTGGCTGGTGCTGCGCTTCCTGCGCACCGGAGAGGGCGCCGATGCCGCCACGGTCTCGGTCCTGGTCAAGACCGCCCTGCTCTACGCGATCATGGTCACCGGCGCGATCTGGGAGCGCGAGGTGTTCGGCGTCTGGCTGTTCGCCCACAGCTTCTTCTGGGAGGACGTGGTGAGCATGGCGGTGATCGCGCTGCACACCGCGTATCTTTGGGCATGGCTCACCGGCGCGATCGACCTGCGCGCGCAGATGCTGCTCGCCCTGGTCGCCTACGCCACCTATGTCGTCAACGCCCTGCAGTTCTTCCTGAAGCTGCGCGCAGCGCGGCGCGCGGCCGCCGAGGCGGACGCGGCCGGCGCAGCCCCTGCGCGGTGGGCGTCCCAGCCATGACCCGCCTCGCGCAATGGGCCTGGAACGCCCGGCTGCTGCCCTTCGCCGATGCGGCGAGCACCGATCTGCCGCTGCCTCGTCTGCTGCGCCTGTCGTTGTTCCAGATATCGGTCGGCATGGCGCTCGCGCTGCTCAACGGCACGCTCAACCGCGTCATGATCGTCGAACTGCATGTGCCGGCCTGGCTGGTGGCGACCATGGTCGCACTGCCGCTGCTGTTCGCGCCGTTCCGCGCTTTCCTGGGTTTCCGCTCCGACCACCACCGGTCGGTGCTCGGCTGGCGCCGTGTGCCCTACATCTGGTTCGGCACGCTGCTGCAATACGGCGGTCTCGCCATCATGCCGTTCGCGTTGATGGTGTTGAGCGGCACCGGCCAGGTCGCGCCGCCGCCCTGGCTCGGCCCTTCGGCCGCCGGTCTCGCCTTCCTGATGATCGGCGCGGGCCTGCACAGCACGCAGACCGCAGGTCTCGCGCTCGCCACCGACCTCGCACCGGCGCAGACCCGGCCACGGGTGGTCGCGCTGATGTATGTGATGCTGCTGGTCGGCATGGTGGGCGGCTCGGTCGCGTTCGGCTGGTTGCTGGGCGGCACCTACACGCACCTGCGGCTCATCCAGGTGATCCAGGGGGCCGCCGTCGTCACCCTGCTGCTGAACGTCATCGCGATGTGGCAGCAGGAGCCGCGCGGCCGCGCTCCGGACGCGAGCGCCGCCGCCGCGCCCACGCCCACCTTCCTCAGCGCGTGGCGGGATTTCACGGCCCCCGCCGCGACGCGCCGCCTGCTCGCGGCGCTCGGCTTCGGCACCGCCGCGTTCAGCATGCAGGATGTGCTTCTCGAACCCTACGGCGGCGAGGTGCTCGGCATGGCGGTCGGCGCCACCAGCCTGCTCACCGCGCTCTACGCGGGCGGCGCGCTCATCGCCTTCGGCCTCGCCTCGCACCGCCTCGGCCGCGGCGCCGATCCGCTGCGGGTCGCCGCGCAGGGCACGATGGTCGGCGTGCTCGGTTTCGTCGCCGTGGTGTTCGCCGATCCGCTGCACTCGGCGGCGCTGTTCCGCGCCGGCGCCGTGCTGATCGGCTTCGGCGGCGGGCTGTTCTCCGTCGGCACCCTGCTCGCGGCGATGTCGCTGCGCGAGCGCGACAACGGCCTCGCGCTCGGCGCCTGGGGCGCGGTGCAGGCCACGGCCGGCGGTCTCGCCATCGCGGGCGGCGGCGCGGCCTGCGACGCCATCGGTGCGCTCGCCGCGCAGGGCGCGCTCGGGCCGGCGCTGGTGTCCCCCGCCACCGGCTACATGTTCGTCTACCACCTCGAGATCCTGCTGCTGTTCGCATCGCTGGTCGCGATCGGGCCGCTGGTGCGCACGACGCGCCGCGCCGTCGCGCCCGCCGGCGCTGCGCAGGGCGCGCCGGCCGCGGGCATCGGCCTGGCGGAGATGCCGGGGTGAGCGTCGTTTTCTTTGGGGGTCGTCTTTCGTCGGATCGTGACTTGAAACAGGGAGAGCAGTGACATGGAATCCAACGCGTTCCTCGAATACATCGACACGGCGCAGGTCGCGCTGTACGGCTTCTGGGCCTTCTTCTTCGGCCTCATCTGGTACCTCCATCGCGAGGACAAGCGCGAGGGCTATCCCCTCGACACGCACCGCGTGGACCGCGACGGCAACCCGGTGACCGTGGAGGGCCTGCCGCCGGTGCCCTGCCCCAAGACCTTCAAGCTGGCCGACGGCAGCACGATCGAGGTGCCGCGCGCGAGCGCCGCCGACCGCCGCCCCATCGCCGCACGCCAGGTCGGTTGGGATGACCGCTACGGCCCGGATGTCGGCGCGCCGCTCGAGCCCACCGGCGACCCGATGAAGGACGGCGTCGGCCCCGCGGCCTACGCCGAGCGCGCGGACCAGCCCGAGCGCATGCTCGACGGCTCGCCGATGATCGTGCCGATGTCCTCGGTCAGCGGATGGTCGGTGTCCAAGCGCGACCCTGACCCGCGCGGCATGACCGTCACCGGTCTCGACGGCGCCGCCGCCGGCACCGTCAGCGAGATCTGGGTCGACAAGTCCGAGCCGCAGATCCGCTACCTGCAGGTGGCGCTCGAGGGCGGCCGCTCGGTGATGCTGCCCGCGGGCTTCGTGCGCTACGACGTGAAGGGCCGCAAGGTGAAGGTCGCCTCCATCACGGCGGCGCAGTTCGCGGGGGTGCCCGGCATCGCGAGCGGCACCCAGATCACCAAGCTCGAAGAGGACCGCATCATGGCGTACTACGCCAGCGGTCACCTGTACGCCGTACCGAGCCGCCTCGGCCCGGTGGTCTGACGCATCGGAGGGGGTGACGATGGGCACGCCAGCGACCTTCAGCGAACATGATTCGGAGCCGGTACGGGGGCTTCCCGAACCGCTGCCGCCGGGCGAGACCCTGCTTTGGCAGGGCTCACCGCGATGGTGGTCGTTGGCGCTCGACGCCTACCGCGTGCGCGCGCTCGCGGTGTATTTCGGCGTGATCGTGCTGGCGCGCGGCGCGTGGCTGCTCGCCGAGGGTGCGACGCCCGCGGCGGCGCTGGCGGGCTGCACCGGACCTGCCGCGTTCTCGCTGATCTGCCTCGCGATGCTCACCGGCATCGCGGCGCTCGCCGCTCGCGGCACGGTCTACACCGTGACCTCACGCCGCGTCGTGGTCCGCCAGGGCATCGCGCTGTCGAGCACCATCAACCTGCCGTTCACGGCGCTGCGGTCGGCCGACCTGCGGGGCAAGCGCGACGGCACCGGCGACATCGCCCTCGAGCTGCTGCCCGACCAGCGCGTGTCATATCTTTGGATGTGGCCGCATGTACGCCCCTGGCGCTGGACGCGCCCGCAGCCGATGCTGCGCAACCTGTCGGACGCCGAGGCCGTCGGGTCGCTTCTCGCCCGGGCGTTCGGCGCCGCCAGCAGCCGGGGTGCGCTGCGCATCGACACCGGCCCAGCGGTCGGCCCAGCGGTCGGCCCAGCGGTCGGCCATGCGACCGGCACGCCGATCGCTGCCGGCACCGTCGGAGCCACGCCTTGAGCGCGACCACGGCCGGTGGCATGCCCCGACACGCATTGGTCGGGGCGTTGATGCTGGTCGTCGGCGCGATCCTGCTCGCGGCGTTCGGTCGCAGCCTCGGCACCGAGCCGCCCCCGGCGCCGGTCGCGGTGGTGGCCTCCTATGATGTCCGCTTCATCGACCAGCCCGACGGCTCGCTCGCCGCGGTGCTCGCCGACGGCCGACCGCTCGGCACGCTGAGCGTCGCGGAGTCCGGCTTCACGCGCGGCATGATGCGCGGCTTCGCCCGCGGCCGTCGTCAGGTGGGCATCGCCGCCGACGCGCCGTACCGCCTCACCCGTCTCGCCGACGGCCGTTTCATCATGGAGGATCCCGGCCAGACCATGCGCGTCGAGCTCGACGTCTTCGGTTCGGCCAACGCCGCGATCCTGGCGCGCCTCTGGCGCGCCGGCGAAGCGCTCGACGCCCGCTCGCCCGGGTGAGCGCCTTGGCCATCGCGCTCACGGTAGCGCTGTGGTGGGGCTCGACCGGCCTCATCGCGCTGCTGGTGCGCCGCGGACCGCGCCACTTCCCTGCCCTGCTCGCCGTCGCCTCGGTGGTCGCGGTGCTCGGCCTCGCCGTGCTGGTGGTGCTGCGCGACGCCACCGATGCCGCCGGCGCCGTCGCCGCGTTCTGCGCCGCGCTCGCGCTGTGGGCCTGGATCGAGATCACCTTCCTGACCGGCGCCATCACCGGTCCGGTGCGCGCCCTGCCGCCCGGCATGCCGCGCCGCGGCTGGCGTCACGCGCTCGCCGCGTTCACCGCCATCCTGTGGCACGAGCTCGCGATCCTGGCCGTGCTCGCGGCCGTCACGCTGCTGGTCGCCGGCCACGCGAACATCATCGGGCTCGGCACGCTGCTCGTGCTGTGGGCGCTGCGCAGCAGCGCCAAGCTCAACCTCTTCCTCGGCGTGCGCAACCTGGGCGAGGGCTTCCTGCCGGCGCACCTCGCGCACCTGCTCGACCACCTGCATCGTCGGCCGATGAACGCGCTGCTGCCGTTCTCGTTGCTGCTCGGTACGGGGCTCGCCGTCTGGCTCGCCGGCCGCGCCGTCGCCGCGACGCTGCCGGTGGAGACCACCGGCTACACGCTGCTCGCCACGCTCGCCGCGCTCGGCGTGCTCGAACATCTTTTGATGGTGCTGCCCGTCGCCCCGGAATCTCTCTGGGGACTGCGCACGGCCCGCACGAAGGAGACCCGGCATGACTGACCCCGCGACCGCCGACGCCCTGGCGCTGCTGCGCAGCATCGACTCGCCCGCCGAGCTGCGGGCATTGGCGCCGGAGCGCCTGCCACAGGTCGCCGCCGAGATGCGCACCCACCTGCTGCAGAGCGTCTCGAGGAGCGGCGGGCACCTCGCCGCCGGTCTCGGCACCGTCGAGCTGACGATCGCGCTGCATTACCTCTACGACACGCCGCGCGACGCGCTGGTGTGGGATGTCGGCCACCAGTGCTACCCGCACAAGGTGCTCACCGGCCGCCGCGACGCGCTGCCCGGGATCCGGCGGCGCGACGGTCTCTCCGGCTTCTTGAAGCGCGACGAGAGCCCGTACGATGCGTTCGGCGCCGGCCACTCCAGCACCTCGATCAGCGCCGCGCTCGGCATGGCCGCCGCGGCCCGCCGTCTCGGCGAACCGTCGCGTGCGGTGGCGATCATCGGCGACGGCGCACTGACCGCCGGCCTGGCTTTCGAAGCGTTGGACCACGCCGGCGACACCGGCGAGGACCTGCTGGTCGTGCTCAACGACAACGGCATGTCCATCTCCGAGAACGTGGGCGCCCTGTCGCGTCACCTCTCGGTGCGTGGCCGCGGGCCCGTGAACGATGTCGACGGCTTCTTCGGAGCGCTCGGCTTCGCCTACCGCGGCCCGGTCGACGGCCACGACCTGCCGGCGCTGCTCGCCGAGATCGGCGCGCTGCGCGACCGCCCGGGACCGCGGCTGCTGCATGTGCTGACGCGCAAGGGCAAGGGCTACGCGCGCGCCGAAGCCGAGCCCATCAAGTACCACGGCGTCACGCCCTTCGACCCGGCGGTCGGTATCGTCGCCGGCAAGCCCGCGGCACCGACCTACACCCAGGTGTTCGGCGACTGGCTCTGCGAGCTCGCCGAGCGGGACCCGCGCATCGTGGTCGTCACGCCGGCGATGCGCGAGGGGTCCGGCCTCGTCGCTTTCGCCAAGCGCTTCCCCGACCGCTACTTCGATGTCGGCATCGCCGAGCAGCATGCCGTCACCTTCGCCGCCGGGCTCGCGGCACGCGGCCTGCGGCCGGTGGTCGCCATCTATTCGACCTTCCTGCAGCGCGCCTACGACCAGCTGGTGCACGACATCTGCCTGCAGCGCCTGCCGGTGACCTTCGCGATCGACCGCGCGGGGTTGGTCGGCCCCGACGGCGCGACCCACAACGGCAGCCTCGACCTCTCCTTCCTGCGCTGCGTGCCCGGCATGACGGTGATGACGCCGTCCGACGCCGACCAGCTGCGCGCGATGATGCGCACCGCCATCGAAGCCGACGGCCCCTGCGCCATCCGTTATCCCCGCACCGCCGCCGCCGGCGAACCGCTCGCGCGCCGTGCAGCGCCGCCGCCGGTCGACGGCGAGGGCGTCGTGGACGGCGCCGGCGCCCTGCTGCCGCGCGCGCTGCCCATCGGCCGCGGCGAGCTGCAACGGCGCGGGTCAGGCATCGCGCTGCTCGCCTTCGGCACCCTCGCACACGCCGCGCACGAGCTCGCCGAGATCATCGACGCCACCGTCATCGACATGCGCTATGTGAAGCCGATGGACGAGGCGTTGGTGCTCGAAGCGGCCGCCTCGCACGAACTGCTGGTGACCCTCGAGGAGAACGTCGTCGCCGGCGGCGCCGGCGCCGCGGTGAGCGAACTGCTGTCGAGCCGCGGCCGCGATGTCGCGGTGCTGCACATAGGCCTGCCCGACCGGCCGCTCGAGCATGGCACGCGCGAGCAATGTTTGGCCGACGCCGGGCTCGATGTGCCAGGGATCTTCGATGCGATCGCGCGGCATGTCGCCCGCCTCGCGGAGACGCGTGCGGCGTCCGGCGGCGCACGGCGCGCGCTGCGCCTGCGCGACAACCCCATGTTCAGCGGTGTGATGCGCCTGCTGACGCGCAGCCAGATGCGCTGAGGCGCCGAGGACGCCGACGGCGGCGTCCCTCATCCGACATCGGCGGCCCGCGACGCGTCGACCCGCGACGCGTCAGCTCGCAGCGCGCAGGATCTCCGGCAGCCTGAAACGCGTGGTCTCGGCGAGACCCGGCAGCTCCCGCACGCCCTTCGCGCCGAGCTCCTGCAGTCTTGCGAGCACGCCCTGCACCAGGTGCTCGGGCGTCGAAGCGCCCGCGGTGACGCCGACGCGGTCGACGCCGGCGAGCCAGGCGGCGTCGAGGTCGGCGGCGGTCTCGAGCAGCCGCGCCGGCACGCCGTGGTCCGCGGCGACCTCCTGCAACCGGTTGGCGTTCGAGCTGTTGCGCGAACCGACCACCAGCACGAGGTCCACCGAGCGCGCCATGCTGCGCACCGCGCGCTGCCGGTTGAGCGTGGCGTAGCAGATGTCGTCGAGGCCCGGCCCGACGATGTCGGGATAGCGCGCCTCGAGCGCCTCGATGAGCACGCGCGTGTCGTCGATCGAGAGCGTGGTCTGCGTGACGTAGGCGACCGGCGTGCCGGGCGCCATGGGCAGCGCCGCGATCTCCTCGAGGGTGCCGACCACATGCACCTCGCCCGTCACCGAGCCGCGCGTGCCCTCCACCTCCTCGTGGCCGGCATGGCCGACCACCACGATGACATGCCCGCGCTGCGCGTAGCGCTGCGCCTGCAGGTGCACCTTGGTGACGAGCGGACAGGTGGCGTCGATGACCCGCAGGCCGCGCTCGCGCGCGCGGTCGACCACCGCGGTCGCCACGCCGTGCGCGCTGAAGATGGTCAGCGCGCCCTGCGGGATGGCGTCGATGTCGTCGACGAAGACCGCGCCGCGCGCCGCGAGATCGTCCACCACATGCTTGTTGTGGACGATCTCGTGGAACACGTAGACCGGCGCTCCGTAGGCCTCGAGGGCGCGCTCGGCGATCTCGATCGCACGCGCGACGCCGGCGCAGAAGCCGCGCGGCTGGGCGAGCACTGCCTCCATCGCCGCGCGCCTCCCGCTGACCGTCAGCCCGCCGCGCCCGGGGCCTGCGCCGCGGCGCGGGCCATGGGTGCGTCGGCCGCGGCGGCGGGTGCCGCAGCGTCGGGCGCAGCCGTCGGCGCCGCGGCGGCGGTGGCCGCCGCGTCGGCCGCAGCGCCCTCGGCGGGCGCGACGACCGGCATGGGCTTCGCGCCCTGCAGCTCCGGATAGTCCTTGGCCATGCTCGTGCCGTAGTACGGCTTGTTGGCGCCCTGATGGCAGGTCTGGCAGTTCACCTTCGCGACATCGCCCGTCGGTCCGAGCCGGTGCTGCGGGAAGGTGTCCGTCAGCGGCACCATGTACTCGTTGTTGAGCG
>DAIMYL010000038.1:0-8231 GCA_036734505.1 Steroidobacteraceae bacterium
CGCCGCTGTCGACCGACAGCCTGTGCGGCTCGCTCGGCGTCTCCCGCGCCACCGTCAAGCGCCTGATCTCCTACCTGCGCGACGAGGCGCGGTTGCCGGTGCGTTTCGACCGCGAGGGCGGCGGCTACCTGCTCGACCGCAGCGCCGACCTCACGGCGCCGCGCGAGGGCGTGTCCTTCACGGCGCAGGAGCTCTCCGCGCTGCTCACCGCCAACGAGATCCTCGAGCAGATCCCGCCCGGCACCTTCCGGCGCGAGACCGCACGCATGCGCGCGCACCTGCAGCGCCTGCTGTTCCAGCGGCCGACCGGTGCGCGGCAGCTGCGTGCGCGCATCCGGCTGTCGCTGCCGCAGAACCGGCGCGTCGACGAGGCGGTGTTCGCGGCGGTGCTCGGCGCGCTGCAGTCGCAGCGCCGCCTGCGCGTGAGCTACCGCAGCCGCAGCCGCGAGACCGACACCGAGCGCGAGCTGTCGCCGGCGCGGCTCACCTTCTACCGCAGCAACTGGTACCTCGCCGCGTGGTGCCACCGCAGCGACGACCTGCGCGTGTTCTCCATCGACCGCATCGCGCAGGCGCAGCGCCTGCCGGCGGCGGCGCTGCAGGTGCCGGATGTGCTGCTCGAGAAGCGGCTGTCCACGGGCTACGGCATCTTCGAGGGCGAGGCCGACCAGACCGCGGTGCTGCGTTTCAGCCCGGAGTCCGCCCGCTGGGTGGCGGACGAGCCGTGGCATCCGCGGCAGAAGCTGCAGCGACAGCCCGACGGCGGCCTGATCCTCGAGGTGCCGTTCCGTCACGCCGTCGAGCTGCAGATGGACATCCTGCGCTACGGCGATGCGGTCGAGGTGCTCGGTCCGCCGATGCTGCGCGAGCAGGTCGCCAAGGAACTGCGCGCCGCCGCCCGCCGCTACCGCGGCGATGGCGGGGTCAGCGCCGATACACGGCGTCGAAAGCCAGGCTCACGCGCGCGCCGGCCGCGCTGAACGGGCGCGTCGCATGCCAGAGATGCGACGGGAACAGCACCACGAGTCCCGGCGCCGGTGCGACCACATGTTCCGTGCCGAGTGCGCCGGCGAGACCGGGCGCCTGCGCGATGCGCGCGGGCGGACGACCGAAGGCGAGCGCGCCGGCTTCGGGATCGGTGGCCTGCATGTCCTCGGGTTGCCCCACATACACCACGCCGCTCATCTGACCGAGCGGGTGATGGTGCGGTGACTGCGCGCCGCCCGCGGTGAGACGCGTGCCCCAGAGCCGCAGCGAGATGTCTCCGGCGCCGATGTCGCTGGCGTCGATGCCGCTGGCGGCGATGTGCCGCTCGTCGGCGCCGGTCGGTGCCTCGGCGCGCAGCAGGTCGATCAGCAGCGATTCCAGCGCGAGCAGCGCCGGGTGGCTCGCCGGATCGAGCTCGCCGGTCTGGCGTCCGCCCTGCGTCGCCTTGCCGAAGGGGTCGTCGCGGCCCGAGGGATCATGCTCGATGATCGCCGCGAGCTCGGCGCACAACGCGGGTGTGAGCACGCCATCGGCATGGTCGTGCAGCGTCACCATGCGCTGCGGATCGGCGATGTCGCGGGCCGCCGAGTGTTCGCCAGCGGCCGTGAGCGCGAGCGCGGCCGCAGCCAGCAGCTGACGATCGCCGGGATGGCGGTCGAGGAAACCGTCCGCGGCCTCGCAGGCATCATCGGCGCGCCCGAGCAGCAGCAGCACCTCGACGCGTTCGGCGGCCGCGCGCGCATGGTCGGGGCCGATGTCGCAGGCCTCGTCGAGCGCGGCGAGCGCCGCGGCATGCGCGCCGCGGGCGCGTTCGACCAGCGCGAGGTTGAGCCACGCGGTCTCGTCGACCTGACCGGTCGCGGTGACGGCGCGCAGCACGGCGAGCGCTTCGGCGTCGCGGCCGAGCGCATGCAACAGCGCGCCCTCGGCGGCGCGCAGCTGCGGATGGTCGTTGCGCCCCGGTGTCGCGCGCAGGCAGGCGAGGCCGGCATCGCCGCGGCCGGCTTCGAGCATCGCGTGGGCGAGGTTGCAGCGCAGGTCGAGGTCCTGGGGCCGACGCGCGAGCGCGGCCTGGTATTCGGCGATGCCCGCGGTCGTGTGGCCTCGCATGTGCAGCACGGCGCCGAGCAGCGCACGCGCCTCGTCGTCCTGCGGCGCTGCGGCGAGCCGTGCGCGCAACGCGCGTTCGGCCGCGAGCACCTGGCCGCCGGCGAGCAGACCGCCGAGGGTGGCGAGCGGGTCGCGCGCCGCCGCGGCGTTCATCGCGTCTTGCTGCTCCGGCCGCGCGGCATCGCCTCGAAGACCAGCCCGACGCCGCGGCCGCGCGGGTCGGCGCCGGTCCGCACCTCGCCGTCGGCGTCCACCGCGATCACCATCATGTCGCCGAACTCCCAACCGCTGCGCTCGACCTTGTAGCCGAGCGCCTCGAGGCCGCTGAGGGTCTGCGGCGCGAGCGCGCAGCACTGGCTGTACACGATGCGGTCCGGCGGCAGCAGTTGATGGTGCATGCGCGACGCGGCCACCGCCGCCTGCGGGTCCATGCCGAAGTCCGCCATGTTGAGCAGCGTCTGGAACACGCCGGTGAAGATGGTCGAGCCGCCCGGTGTGCCGAGCGAGGCGACCACGCGTCCGTCGCGCAGCAGCAGCGTCGGCGTCATCGACGACAGCATGCGTTTGCCGGGCGCGATCTCGTTGGCGCGTCCGCCGACCACGCCGTAGAGGTTGGGCCGCCCCGGGCGGGTGCTGAAGTCGTCCATCTCGTTGTTGAGCAGGAAACCCGCGCCCGTCACCACCACGCCGTTGCCGAAGCCGCCGTTCAGCGTATAGGTGAGCGAGACCGCGCCGCCCGCGCCGTCGATGATCGAGAAGTGCGTGGTCTGCGGGCTGTCCTCGAGGCCGGGCCGCACCGCTGCGAGCGTCGAGGGCAGGGCGCGCACCTCCGCCGCCCGGCGCGCGATGTAGGCCGGGTCGGTGAGCTTCGCCACCGGCACACCGACGAAGTCCGGGTCGCCGAGGTACTCGGCGCGGTCGGCGAACACGCGCTTCATCATCTCGGCGAGCAGGTGCACATAGCCTGCGGAGTTGTGCGCGAGGCCGGTGAAGGCCGGTGCCAGCGCCTCGCGCATGCCGAGCAGCTGCGCGAGCGCGATGCCGCCGGAGCTCGGCGGCGGCGCCGTGACGACCTCCTGCCCGCGCCAGGTGAAGCGCAGCGGTTCGCGCCACGCCGCGCGGTAACCGACGAGGTCGGCGGCGGTGATGACTCCTCCGCCGCGCCGCATCTCGGCGACGATCAGGTCGGCGGTCCGACCGCGGTAGAAGCCGTCGGTCCCCTGCGCGGCGATGCGCTCGAGCGTGCGCGCGAGCTCGGGTTGCCGCCAACGCTGTCCGGCGACGACGCCGCCGAAGTGCGCGGCGAAGTTCGTGCGCCCCGCGAGCTCGGCCGCCTGTTCGCGGATCCGCTCGGCGAGCTGCGCGTCGACCACGAAGCCCTCGCGCGCGAGCCGGATGGACGGCGCGAGCAGCGTCTTCCAGGGCAGCGTGCCGTATCTTTGATGGGCGGCCCACAGGCCGGCGACGGTGCCCGGAACCCCGGCGGCGCGGGCGCCGACGAGGCTCGCGTCGGGCACCGCCTCGCCCGCGGCGTCGAGGTACATGTCGCGGGTGGCGGCGGCGGGCGCGGTCTCGCGGAAGTCGAGGAAGGCCTGCCGACCGTCGATGTGCAAGGTCAGGAAGCCGCCGCCGCCGAGGTTGCCGGCCTCCGGGTAGGTGACGGCGAGCGCGAACGCGGTGGCGATCGCGGCGTCGACGGCGTTGCCGCCGCGGCGCAGCACATCCCGCGCGACCTCGGCGCTCGGCCGGTCCGGCGCGGCGATCGCGGCGAGCCCCGGACGCGGCGACCTCGGCGCCTCGGCGGCAGCCGCTGCACCGGCGGCACCGGCGGCACCCGGGGCCAGCCCGAGGACAAGGACGAGCGCGGCGGCGAGCGCCAGCGCCGTCCGGCGTGCGAGCGCCCTCATGGCGAGGGCCGTCGCAGGTCGTCGATGCGGGCGGCGACCACGACGATGTCGCGCTCGTGGTCGTCGTCACGCCAAGGCTCGATGAGCGCCGCCTCGTACCAGTCGCGCATCGCGGGCAGCAGCAGCAGGCGCGCTGCATAGGCATCGCTGGTCGGATCGAGCGTGATGCCGTAGGTCTGCAGACGGAAGGCGACCGGCGCGAAGAACGCATCGACGGCGGTGAACGCGCCGCCGGCGAGCCAGGGACCGGCGAAGCGCCGCAGACCTTCCTGCCAGAGTTCGCGCAGGCGCACGAGATCGGCCTCGAGCGCGGCGGGTCGCTCGCGCAGCACGACGCGCTGCCCGACGCTCATGCTGCAGATGTTGCGCAGCGTCCCGAAACCGGAGTGCATCTCGGCGGCCGCCGAGCGCGCCCAGGCACGCGCCACGGGGTCTGCGGGCCAGACGACCGGATGCCGCTCGGCGAGGTATTCCGTGATGGCCAACGAGTCCCAGATGCGGGTCGCGCCGTCGTGCAGGCAGGGCACCTTGCCGCTCGGCGAGAAGCTGCGGAAACGCTCGGCGGTGGTCGCGCCGGTGAACGGTTCGAGCCGCTCCTCGAACGGGATCCCGAGCGTGCGCAGCAGCACCCAGGGACGCAGCGACCAGGACGAGTAGTTCTTGTTGGCGATGTAGAGCGTGTACATGACGGGATTCTGCACCGGCGCGGGCCTGCGCGGCGACATCCCTGCCCGCCGCGTGCTAGATTTTCCGCCGATGCGCCCTGACAACGGACAGACTTCAGCGGACCTCGGCCGTCGCCGCGTCCTGACAGCGCTGGCCGCCGCCGGTGCCTGGTGCGCCGGATTGGGCGGATCGGCGACCGGTTGGGCGCGCGGCGCGCTCGAGCGGCTGCCCGGCAAGTGGCCGCTCATCCGGCTCACGCACCGGCCGCCGAACTACGAGACACCGCTCGAGCACCTGCGCAGCGCCATCACGCCCAACGAGGCGTTCTTCGTGCGCTACCACCACGCCGTGATCCCCGAGGTCGACGCCGCTTCGTTCCGGCTCGAGGTGGGCGGCGCGGGGGTCACGACGCCGCTCGCGCTCGGCCTCGAGCAGCTGCGCTCGGAGTTCAAGACCGTCGCGGTGACGGCGGTCTGCCAGTGCTCCGGCAACCGTCGCGGGCTGTTCCGACCGCGGGTCGCGGGTCTGCAGTGGGAGCACGGCGCGATGGGCTGCGCCGAATGGCGCGGGGTGCGCCTCGCGGATGTCCTCGAGCGCGCCGGCCTCAAGGCCTCGGCGGTCGAGGTCCTGTTCGATGCCGCCGACGCACCGCCGCTAGAAGGCACGCCGGATTTCATCAAGTCGCTGCCGCGCACGAAAGCGCTGCATCCCGACACGCTGCTCGCCTTCGAGATGAACGGCCAGCCGCTGCCGCGGCTCAACGGCTTCCCGTTGCGGCTCGTCGTGCCGGGCTGGACGGCGACCTACTGGATCAAGCACCTGACGCGCATCGAGGCGCTCGAGACGCCCGACAAGGGCTTCTGGATGGCGAGCGCCTACCGCATGCCGCGCGCGGCGTTCCCGCTGGTCGAGCGGTTCCCGACGCAGGAGTCGGGGGAGCGCGCGCCGGTCACCGAGATCGCCGTCAATTCTTTGGTGACGGAGTCCGCGTCGGGCGGCGGCCGCGCGCCCTGCGCGCTGCGCGGCATCGCCTGGGACGCGGGCCACGGCCTCGAACGCGTCGAGGTCTCGCTCGATGGCGGCCGCCGCTGGGATGCGGCGCAGTTCGGACCCGACCTCGGCCGCTATGCGTTCCGTACCTGGGAGTTCACCGGGCCGTCGCTGCCGCCCGGGCGGCACGAGGCCTGGGTGCGCGCCGCCAACCGCATCGGGCAGGTGCAGGTGCCGGAGGCGATCCCCAACCCCTCGGGCTACCAGCACAACGCCTGGCAGCGCGTCGTTCTGGAGGTGTCGGCATGAGCCGGATCCTGCGAGCCGCGTCGGTGTCGATGATCACCGCGTTCTGGGCGTCCGCGGCGTCGATGTCGCTGTCGGCGGCGCAGCCGGTCCCCGAGGACCAGGCCGCGCCCGGTCCCGGCCGCGAGCTCTTCATCGCACGCTGCTCGTCCTGCCACAGCGTGGACTACATCCGCATGCACGCGCCGTTCGGCACGCCTGCGTTGTGGGAGGCGTCGGTGGCGAAGATGCGCAACGCTTTCAAGGCGCCGCTCGACGACGAGGACGCGCGCGCGATCGTCGAGTATCTCAGCGTCGCCTACGGGCCGGAGTCGCCCGCGGCGCGGGCCGCCGTCGGGCGCACGGGCTCAGCGGACGATCGCCAGTAGCTCGATGTCGAACACCAGCGTCGCGTGCGGCTTGATGGCCGGCGGCGCGCCGCGCTCTCCGTAGGCGAGCTCCGGCGGGCAGACCACGCGGCTGCGACCGCCGACGCGCATCGCCTGCAGCGCCTCGGTCCAGCAGGCGATGACGCCGCGCACCGCGAAGGTCGCGGGTTCGCCGCGCGCGCGCGAGCTGTCGAACACCGTGCCGTCGGGCAGCGTGCCCTCGTAGTGCACGCGCACATGGTCGGTGACGGTGGGTGCGGGCCCGTCGCCCGGTTGCAGCGGCTGCAGCAGCACGCCGGTCGGCAGGCGCACGGCGCCGGGTGCGGCGGCGGCGTGCGCGAGCGCTGCAGCACCCGCCTGCTTCTCGCGTTCGGCCAAGGCTTGGCTCCGCGCAGCCTGCAGGGCGTGCAACTTCGGTGCTTCGGCGGCGAGATCGACCTTGGGCGGTCGGCCGAGCACGCCGTCCTCCAGCCCTTGTTGCACGACCGCGAGTTCCTCAGGCGTCAGGGTGAAACGCTCCAGCGTGCGCGATATCAACTGCCCGAGCGTGTAGAGCGTCGGGCCGTCGTCCTGCGGCGGGGCATCGGGCGGCGCCGCTTGCGCCACCGACGCGCAGCACAGGACCCAGGCGATCACGGACAGCGTTTTTGTTCTTTTCATGTCGTGCTCCGGATACGGTCTTTGGTATCTTGCTCCTCGTACACCCCCTGTCAACCACCCTCCGTCAACCGGCAGCTTCCATGCGCACCGCGACGACCTCCGCCGCCCTGGTCCGGGCGGTCCTGACCCTGGTCCTCGTCCTCGGCGGCCTGCCGGCGTCGGCCGCGGGGCCCTCGGCCGAGCACAACCCGGTGGCGCGGGAGCCGGCGGGGCGACCTGCGGTCACCGGTCGGGTGATCCTCGGTTGGCGGAACGGCGCAGCGGGCGCGGAGCGGGCTTCGACGCTCGCCGCGCGGACGCGTCTCGGCGTCGGCAAGGCGGTGTCGATCGCGCCGCAGATGGATGTCGTGGCGCTTGAGGGCGTCAAGGACGAAGCGTCGCTGGCCGCCGCGCTCGCCGTGCTGCGCGCCGACCCGCAGATCGCGTTCGCCGAACCCGACCGGCGCCGCTACCGACATCTCACGCCCAACGATCCGCTCTTCAGCGCGCAGTGGTATCTGCAGTCGGCGCAGCCCTCGGCGACCGCCGCGTCGACCGCCTGGGAGCCGAGCGCCGGCAACAACCCGACCGGCAGCGACGGTATCGTCGTCGCGGTGCTCGATACGGGCATCCGCTTCGACCATCCCGATCTCAAGCGCGCGAGCGCCGCGGGCCGGTTGCTGCCGGGCTACGATTTCGTCAGCGGCGACGGCAACAACTCGTTCAAGACGGCGAACGACGGCGATGGCCGCGATGCCGATCCGACCGATCCGGGCGATTGGGTCACCTCAGCCGAGTCGACCGCCGATTGTCCGCAGGAGGACAGTTCCTGGCACGGTACGCGCGTGTCGGGGATCATCGGCGCGCTCGCCGACAACGCCACCGGACTCGCCGGTCTGACCTGGCGGCCGTGGTTGCTGCCGGTGCGCGTGCTCGGCAAGTGCGGCGGCTACGACTCGGACATCATCGCCGGGATGCGTTGGGCCGCGGGGCTCAGCGTCGGCGGTGTCGCGGCCAACCCGTACCCGGCGCGCATCCTCAACCTCAGTCTCGGCGGCACGGGCGCCTGCTCCGCGTCTTATCAGAGCGCGATCGACGAGATCGTCGCCCGCGGCGTGGTGGTCATCGCTTCGGCGGGCAACGAATCGGGGGCCGTGTCGGAGCCCGCCAACTGCCGCGGTGTGGTGTCGGTGGTGGCCTTGCGCCATGTCGGCACCAAGGTGGGGTTCAGCAACCTCGGCGCGATCTCCACCATCGG
>DAIMYL010000038.1:8331-15763 GCA_036734505.1 Steroidobacteraceae bacterium
GCCATGTCGGCACCAAGGTGGGGTTCAGCAACCTCGGCGCGATCTCCACCATCGGTGCGCCGGGCGGCAACTGCGTGAACACCGGCGCGGGCGAACCCTGCCTGTTCTCGATCGACACGACGACCAACGCCGGTCGCACCACGCCGGGCGCGGACAGTTACACCGACCAGTTCAACTTCAATGTGGGCACGAGCTTCTCGGCGCCCATCGTCGCCGGCGTCGCCGCGCTGATGCTGTCGGTGAACGGCAACCTCTCGAGCGCGCAGGTGACGGCGCGGCTGCGCGAGGGTGCAACGCCCTATCCGGCCGCGCCCACCGGCATACCGTTGTGCCGCGAACCGACGGGTCCCGGCGACCGGCAGACGAGCGAATGCGCCTGCACCGCGGCGACCTGCGGTGCGGGCATGGTGAACGCGGTGGGCGCGGTGCGCGCCGCGCGGCGGCCGATCGCGGCGCTGGCGTTGCCGGCCTCGGTGTCGGCGGGGCAGAACTTCACGCTGCAGGGCGGCGTGTCGGCGGCGTCCTGCGGGCGCAGCATCAGCACCTATTCTTGGAGCGTGGTCGAGACCGGCACGGGCGGTGCGATCGTCTCGGGCGCCAACGCAGCCACCGTGCAGGCGGTGGCGCCGACCGCCGGGACGCTGCGTCTGCGGCTCACCGTGACCGACAACACCGGCGCCATCGACACCGCTGAGGTCGGCGTGACCTCGAGCGTCGCGACCACCACCGCGCCCACCTCGACCGGGAGCAGCGCCTGCCCGACCGCCATCAACGCCGGTGGTGGCAGCGGCGGCGGCGGTGGCACGCCGCCGCCACCCACGCCCACGCCCACGCCGACGCCGGTCACCGGCGGTAGTGGTGGTGGCGGCGGCGCTCCGGACATCCTTTGGCTGTTGGCGCTCGCCCTGTGGGGCGTGGCGCGTGCGGCCGTCACGACCCGGACCCGGAGAACCGCATGACCCAGACCGTCCTCATCACCGGCGCCTCGAGCGGCATCGGCGCGGAGCTCGCCCGTTCCTATGCGCGCGAGGGCGCGCGGCTGGTGCTGCTGGCGCGGCGCCGCGACCGGCTCGAGCAGCTCGCCGCCGAAGCGCGCGCGGCGGGCGCCGCCGAGGTCGAGGTGCACGAGGCGGATGTCACGCGCGAGGGCGATGTCGCGCGCGCGGTCGCGGGGTTGCAGGCGCGCGGCATCGGACTCGACATCGTGTACGCCAACGCCGGTTTCGGGGTGGCGGGCATGATGCAGCGACTCACCGTCGCCGATTACCAGCGTCAGCTCGACACCAATGTCATCGGTCTGCTGCGCACGGTCTACGAGACTCTGCCGGGATTGCGCGCCGCGCGCGGGCGGCTGGCGCTGGTGGGCAGCGTCGCCGGTCACATCGCTTCGCCCGGGTCGTCGGCCTACTGCATGAGCAAGTTCGCGGTGCGTGCGCTAGCCGAGTCCTTCCGCGGCGACCTTCAGGGCGAGGGCATCGGCGTGACGCTGGTGTCGCCGGGCTTCGTGGACTCCGACATCCGCCGCACCGACAACAAGGGCATCCTGCGCGCCGATGCGCCGGACCCGATCCCGGCGTGGCTGCGCGTGCCGACCGACAAGGCGGTGCGCGAGATCGTCCGCGCGGTGCGGCGCGGCCGCCCCGAGATCGTCGTCACCGGCCACGGCAAGGTGCTGGTGTACATCTCGCGGCATTTCCCATGGTTGCTGCGCTTCCTGTCGACCCGTCTCTACCGCGGGCGGCCCGAACCGAAGTCGGCGACGCAGGGCGGCGCATGAGCGTTGGCCGTGCGAACGGTGTACGGAGCCTGTTCCCGACGCTGATCCATGTCGCGCCGCTGCAGCGCAGCGGAGCGGCGGCGCTCAACCGTCGGCTGCTCGCCGAGACCCTGCAGCTGCGCGAGGACGACATCGCCGGGCGGCGCTGGTCGGCGCGCAACTATCCGGGCGGCTTCACCTCCTACGCGTCGCAGTCGCGCATGCAGCGCATCTCGCCGACCTTCGCGCGGCTCGAGCGGCTGCTCGACCGCCATGTGCGCAGCTTCGCCCGCGCGCTGGCGCTCGACCTCGACGGGCGCGAGCTGGTCATGACCGATTGCTGGGTGAACATCATGCCGCGCGGCACCGCGCACAGCCTGCACCTGCATCCGCTGTCGACGATCAGCGGAACCTACTATGTGCGTACGCCGCGCGGCGCGCCGGGGCTCAAGTTCGAGGACCCGCGGCTCGACCGCTTCATGGCGGCGCCGCCGCGACGGCGCGATGCCGCGCCCGAGCTGCGGCCGTGGCACACCGTGCCGGCGCGCGCCGGGCAGGTCGTGCTCTTCGAGAGCTGGCTGCGGCATGAGGTCATGGCCAACCCGGTCGCGACCGAGCGCGTCAGCATCTCCTTCAACTACAACTGGTTCTGACCGGGAGACCCCTTGTTCGGCATCACCCCTTCCGCACGGCTGCGCCCGTCGCCCTTCTTCGAGGCGACGCTCGCCGAGGGCGTCACCGCCTTCACCACCTACAACCACATGCTGATGCCGACCGCCTTCGGCGACCCGGAGGCCGAGTACTGGCGGCTGATCGACGGTGTGAGCCAGTGGGATGTCGCGGTCGAGCGGCAGGTGCAGCTCAAGGGGCCGGATGCGGGGCGCCTCGCGCAGATCCTCGCGCCGCGCGACCTCTCGAAGCAGCAGGCGGGGCAGGGCAAGTATGTGCCGCTCTGCGACCATCAGGGCGTGCTCATCAACGACCCCATCTGCCTGAAGCTCGCGGATGACCTCTATTGGCTGTCCATCGCGGACTCCAACATCTGGTTCTGGGCCGGGTCGATCGCCGCGGAGCGGGGCCTCAAGGTCGAGGTCAGCGAGCCGGATGTCTCGCCGATGGCGATCCAGGGGCCGAAGGCCGAGGATGTCGTCGCCGCCGTCTGCGGCGACTGGGTGCGCGGCATCAAATATTTCTGGTTCCGCGAGACGCAGATCGACGGCATACCGGTGGTGGTGCAGCGCTCGGGCTGGTCGAAGCAGGGCGGCTTCGAGATCTACCTGCGCGACGGCACGCAGGGCACGCGCCTGTGGAACATCTTCAAGGAAGCCGGGCGGCCCTACGGCATCGGCCCCGGTGGCCCGAACTGGTGCGAGCGCGTGGAGTCGGGGCTGGTCTCCTACGGCGGCGATACCGACCGGACCACCAACCCCTACGAGGTCCGCATGGGGAAGTATGTGGACCTCGGCGTGCCCGACGACACGGGCGGCATCGCGGCGCTGCGCCGCATCGCCGCCGAGGGGCCGCGCCGCCACACGCTCGGCATCGTGCTCGACGCCGGCGAGCCGGTGAAGCCGGGGTTCCTCTGGAACCCGATCTTCAGCGGCGGCCGCAAGGTCGGCGACCTCACCAACTGCATCTTCTCCTACCGGCTCAAGAAGAACATCGGCTTCGCCTTGATCGACCGCGCCTGCACGGTGGGCGCGCGCGTCGAGGCGCGGGTCGCTGGCCTCATGCAACCCGGCACGCTCGTCGAGCTGCCGTTCATCTGACCGATCGTCCGGAGCGAACCTGATGACCGAATCCCTGCGCGACACCTACGACAACCTGCTCGTCGAGCGCCAACCCGATGGAGTGTGGGTGGTCACCCTCAACCGCCCCGCCAAGCGCAACGCGCTCGACGCCGCGACCATCGAGGAGCTGGTGCGGCTCTTCTCCGGGGCGATGACCGCGGGCGCGCGCGCCATCGTGCTCGCTGCGGCGGGCGACCACTTCTGCGCGGGGCTGGATCTCGTCGAGCACCATCGCGCCGACCGCACGCCCGCCGAGTTCTGGCAGGTCTGCCTGCGCTGGCACGAGGCCTTCAACAAGATGGAGTACGGCGGCGTGCCGATCATCGCGGCGCTGAAGGGTGCGGTGGTGGGCGGCGGCCTCGAGCTCGCGAGCGCGGCGCACATCCGCGTCGCCGACGCGACCACCTACTTCGCGCTGCCCGAGGGCCAGCGCGGGCTCTTCACGGGCGGCGGCGCCACCATCCGCGTCGCCGACCTCATCGGCAAGTCGCGGCTCGTGGACATGATGCTCACCGGCCGTGTCTACAAGGGCCAGGAGGCCGTCGATGTCGGGCTTGCGCAGTACCGCACGGAAGGGTCCAGCCTCGAGCAGGCGCTCGCCATCGCACGGCGCTGCGCCCAGAACCTGCCGCTCACGAACTTCGCCATCTGCTCGGGCGTGAGCCACATGCAGAACATGTCGGCGCTCGATGCCGCCTACGCCGAGGCCTGCATCGCAGGTGTGGTGAACACCCAGGCCGCGGCGCGTGAGCGGCTCGCCGCCTTCGCCGACAAGAGCGGCCCGCGGATCCGGCCGGAATGAACGGTGCGCAGCGGGTTTTGGTGACCGCCGGCGCGGCCGGCATCGGCCACGCTATCGCTCAAGCTTTCGCGGCCACGGGTGCCCGCGTGTGGGTGACGGACATCGACGACGCGGCGCTCGCCGCCTGCCCGGCAGGATGGCGGCGCGATCGGGTGGATGTCGCCGACCCTGCTGCGATGCGCGCGCTCTTCGGGCGCATCGAGGCGGAGTGGGGCGGGCTCGATGTGCTCTGCGCCAACGCCGGCGTCTCGGGCCGCACCGCAGCGCTCGAGGACCAGGACTACGCGGCGTTCAAGGAATGCCTCGATGTCACGCTCGGCGGCGCCGTGCTCGCGGCGCAGGGCGCGCTGCCCATGATGAAGCGTGCGCGGCAGGGCTGCATCATCTTCACCGGCTCCACCTCCGGCCAGTTCGGCACGCCGCTGCGTGCGCCGTATGTCGCCGCGAAGTGGGCCGTGAACGGCCTCATGAAGACCGTGGCGATGGAGGCGGGGCCGTTCGGCATCCGCGCCAACACCATCGCGCCGGGCTGCGTCGAGGGTCCGCGCATCGAGCGCGTCATCGAGCGCGAGGCCGCCGCCAAGGGCACGACGCCCGCCGCGGTGCGCGCGGCCTACGAGGCCGGTACCTCGCTGCGCAGCTTCGTCACCGCAGAGGATGTCGCGGCGATGGCGCTGTTCCTCGCTTCGCCGGGCGGCGCGCGCATCTCCGGGCAGGTGCTGACGCTCGACGGCCACACCGAGAACCCCGACCCCAAGGTCTGACACAGGATGCCATCGTGACGAGCGAAGCGACTTCGACGACCGACCGATGGGATGCCGTGATCATCGGCGCCGGCATGGGCGGCATGAGCGCGGCGGCGCGGCTCACCGCCGCCGGGCGGCGGGTGCTGCTGCTCGAAAAATCCGGCCACCTCGGCGGACGCTGCTCGCACCGTGAGCGCGACGGCGTACGCGTCACCACCGGCGCGATCATGATCCCGATGGCGGCGCACAACGCGACGCGCGAACCGTTCGACCTGCTCGGCGTGCCGCTCGAGATGATCGAGCTCACCGGGCGCATGCGCTATCGGCTGAAGCACGGCGATTTCGACCAGGCGACCGCGGGCGGCGGCCTGCGCGGTCTCATCGGCTTCGCGTTCAACGGCGACGAGGCGGGCGCGGCGAAGCTGTTCGATGCCTTCATCGCCGCCATGAAGACCGTGCCGACCGACGACATCACCTTCCGCGACTGGATGGACCGCGAGACCGACAACACCGATGTGAAGGACCTCTTCCAAGGGTTCTGCGCGGCGCTGATGGGCACCAACCTGCACGAGATCCCGGCGGGCGAGTTCTTCCGTTTCATGCGCTACAGCAGCCGCGGCAGCCGCTTCGGCATGGCGCCCGCCGGCAACGGCGCGAACATGGAAGCGCTCGCCGCCGCCATCGAGGCGCGCGGCTCGAAGGTGCTGCGCCACGCGGTGTGCAACCGCATCGTCGTCGAGGACGGCCGCGCGACCGGCGTCGTCGTCAAGGTGGCGGGGGAGGACGAGCGCTTCATCCCCGCCGCGGTGGTGATCTCCAACACCGGCCCCGTGCGCACCATCGAGCTGGCGGGCGGGCGCGAGCATTTCGCGGACCCGGCGTATCTCGCGCGGCTCGACGCCTCGCCGCACGAGGCGCCGATCTTCCACATCTCGTTCCTCACCGACAAACCCCTCATCGAGGGCTTCGACGGCTGCATGGTGTTCGGCAACACCCGCAACCTCATCTACCTCGAGATCCCCTCGTTGATCTCGCCCGGCGTGTCGCCACCGGGGCAGGTGCTGCACACCGCGTTCGGTGCGCCGACCGACGCCGCCACCGCCGACCTCAAGGCCGAGCTGCAGAACACCCTCGCGGAACTGGAGGCGAACTTCCCCGGCCAGCTCGCCGGTGCGCGGTTCATCGTGAACGCCCGCCACTCCGGCCAGAGCCCCGGCATGCACCGTTGGGCGGGCCACATGATGCCGGTGACGACGCCCATCCCGAACCTCTTCAATGTCGGCGACGGCTGCACCCCACCCGGCACCATCGGCACCGAGGGCGCGGCGGGGTCGGCGCGGGAGGTGGTTCGGTTGCTTGAGCAAGGAAAAACTCCTTGCTAAAGTAAGGCCGTGCCCAAGGTCACCTCCAAGCTGCAGATCACGATCCCCAAGCGCCTCGCCGAGCAGGTCGGCATCAGCGCCGGTTCCGATGTCGAGTTCGCCGTGGTGGGCGAGGGTATCCGCATGACCCCGGCGGGCAAGCGGGCGGGCGCCGACCTCAGCACGGCCGAGCGGCTGCGACTCTTCCACGAGGCGAGCGCACGGCAAGCGGAGCGCGACAAACGCTTCGCCGGCCTCACCAGCCCCGACCGCGAGTGGACCCGCGAGGATCTCTACACCCGGGGCGACGGTGGCCGTGGCGAGCCTGGTTGACACCAACATCCTCGTCTATCGGTTCGATCCGCTCGCACCGGAGAAACAGCGCCGCGCGAAGGCCCTGATCGCGGCCGGTATCGCCGACCGCTCCCTCTGCATCGCGCACCAGTCCGTACTCGAGTTCGTGTCCGTCGTCACGCGTCCGAGGAAATCGCTTGAGGGCGGCGCCCTCCTGACGCGTTCCGAGGCATTGCTCGAGGCCGAGCTGCTCTGCCTGCAACTGCCCGTGCTCTATCCTTCGCGCGAAGTGCTCTCGACCGCGATGCGCGGCACGACGATGTACGGCTTGCCGTGGTTCGATGCGCAGATCTGGGCGACGGCCGAAGTCCACGGCCTCGATGAACTGCTGTCCGAAGATTTCCAGCACGGTCGGCACTACGGCAGCGTGCGCGCCGTGAACCCGTTCCTCGCTGCCACGGGTGTGCACGAGCTGCCGGCGTTGTACGAACCTAGCTGACGGCGCGCGATCGCGACCGTCTGTGCCTGGCGGCTGCTCGACGTGCACCTCGAGCGCCTCGCCGACATCGCGCTTTCCCCGAAGGACGAGGTCGCCCTCGTCGGCGGCCATGAGGCGGAGGTGCAGGGCGTAACCGTATGTGGATCATCGGGCTCGGTCTATGCATGGCTGCGGCGGGTGGTGC
>DAIMYL010000039.1:0-15476 GCA_036734505.1 Steroidobacteraceae bacterium
GGCGCTTCGACATGCGCATCCAGCCGCAGCTGATCCTGCTGCAGAAGACGCTGCTGAACATCGAAGGCCTCGGCCGCGACCTCTACCCCGAGCTCGACATCTGGCAGACGGCGGCGCCGATCCTGCGCGAGTGGATGTCGGACCGCATCAGCCCGCGCGCGCAGCTCAAGCACCTGCGCAAGAACCTGCCCGACATGCTGACGGCGATGCATGCGCTGCCGTCGCTGGTGAAGGTGGCGGTGCAGCAGGCCGAGGACGGCAAGCTGGCGTTCGGCGTGCGCTCCGACGAGATCGCCGCGCTGCGCGAGGAGATGCGGCGGTCGGAGCGGCGCCGCAACGGCACCCTGGTCGGCGTCGCGCTAGGTCTCGGCTCGCTGCTGTGGCTCGGCTTCGAGATGGAGCCGCGCATCATCGGTACGCTGCTGTTCGTCGCCGCGGGCGTCGTCTACTGGCGCGTCCGGCGACGCTGACCCGTCGCATCGACGGCGGAGTCCGCCGCCGCCGGAAGCAGGAGGCCGGCGATCCGCTCCTCGACCTCGGATCGCATCTCGACGCCCATGGTGTTGGTCAGCACCGCGATCACGAGCCGCTCGTCGGGATAGTAGGACAGGAAACTCGAGAATCCGACGATCCCGCCCGGATGGGCGATCTTGCGGTGTCCACGGAAGTTCGTCACGGCGACCCCGAGGCCGTACGAGGTCGGCTTGCCGTCGTTCAACCGGCCGGGGGTGGTCATCAGCTTCAACGACTCGGCCGACAGCACCTCGCCGCCGAACAGCGCTCGCTGCCAGGCCACGAGGTCGAGCACCGATGAGATCAGCGCCCCGGAGGCGTAGGGGCGCGTCGGACTGTTCGGCGGCGCGTTGAGGAAGCGACCGCCCTCACGCACATGCCCGGCCGCACGGTGCGGCACGATCTCGCCCGGCACGTCGTAGCGGGTGGACTGCAGGCAGAGCGGCTCGAGCAGCAGGCGCTCGATCGCGGTCTCGTAAGGCTCACCGGCCAGCTTCTCGATCACCGCGCCGAGCAGCCAGAATCCGGAATTGTTGTAGAGGTAGCGCTCGCCCGGCTCGAAATCGAAGGGCGCGCGGCTGAGCCAGCCGAAGACCTGCTCGCGGGTGACATCCCGAGGTCGATCCGCCATCAACGGCTGGATCGTGGTCATGTTGCGGATCCCGGAGGTGTGGTCCAGCAACTGCCGGATGGTGATCACGCGTCCCCCGGTGTCGTAGTCGGGGAGGTGCTTGCGGAGGTCGTCCTCCAGCCGCAGCTCGCCGCGCTCGACGAACCGGAGGATGGCTGCCGCGGTGAACTGCTTGGTGACCGAGCCGATGCCGTAGACGGTCTGCGGTGTCGCCGGCACGTCGAGTTCGAGGCTCGCCTTGCCGTAGCCCGCGGCATGGACGAGCTTGCCGTCGCGCATCACCGCGATCGACAGGCCGCTCATCGGCAGACGGGCGAGCGCCTCCTCGGCGACGCGGTCGACCTCGGCGAGTCGCGGCCACGGCGGCGGCGGCGCGGCGGGGGTCGGGCACTGTGCAGCGCGCGCCGCAGCGGCGCAGACGAGGGCAGCCAGCACCACGGCCGTCTGCAGCAGGCGCACCGCGGCGCCCGGACGGGCGGATATGCGTCGTGCCGGCGCGCCGGCCTGCCTGGAGATGATGTCGATCACGGTTTTTCCCCCGGAGTGCGGCGCACGCCTCGGCCCGGATGCACATCGGGCACGAACTTCGAATCACGCACGATGAACGTGCCGCCTACCAGCACATGGACGATCCCCTTCGAAGGTTGGACGGGGTCGCGGAAGGTGGCGCGCTCGCCGACGGTGCGCGGATCGAACACGGTGATGTCGGCATCCGCGCCGGGCTGCAGCCTGCCCTTGCGCGCCATCTGCGGCACCGCGGGCTCCAGCCGTCGCGCGGGCAGGATGGTCATCTTGGCGAGCGCATCCGCGAGCGTCAGCACCTGCCGCTCGCGGACATAGGTGCCGAGCGTCCGCGCGAAGCTGCCCGCGCCGCGCGGATGCCCGCGTCCGATGACGTACACCGGTCCGTCGCTGACCACCATCACCCCCGGGTGGGCGAGTCCGAGCTCGACGATCTCGGGCGGGATGATGTGCGCGATCACCGATCCGGGCGGCTGCTGCGAACGATAGCGCTTGAAGGTCTCCTCGGTGAGGCGCTCGCCGGTGGCGGCCCATTCGAGGTCGCCGTAGGTCGCGCCCGTCCGCTGCTGCCAGCCTTCGTCGAAGATGGCGGACGCGAGGCCGGTCTGCGCGGCTTCCCAGGGGTAGACCTCGGTGCTGACGTCGATGCCCTGCTCGCGGGCGCGATCGATCATCTCGAGCACCACCGGCAACTGGCGGCGCGCGGTGGTCGCGATGTGCGCGACATGCAGCGCGGCGCCGGTGGACGCTGCGTCGGCCAGCACCTCCTGCAGCGCACCGATGGTGCTGCGCGGCTCGATGCCGCCGGAACTCCGCAGGTGCACATGCGTCAGCACGCCGTTGCGGGCGGCGACCTCGAACGCCCGCCAGACCTCCTCGCGGCCGGCGGCCGGCGTGTAGGCGAGCCCGAAGCCGATGCCGAGCGCGCCCTCGTCGAGGCCCTGCTGCAGCCGCTGCTGCAGCGATCCGACCTCCTCCGCCGTCATGACATCGTCGGCCCAGCGCGCAGGACGCGGCGGAGCACCGCCGGACGAAGTGGATTCACCGGTCGGATCGGTGACCTCGCCGGAGGTCGCGGAGATGCCGTGCATGACGCTGACGCGCGCGGCGATGTGGCCGACGCTCGCGCCGTAGTTGATGTAGGCCTTGCCCGCGCGCGCCGCGTACCACGCGGCGACCGGGAAGACGCCGAACTCGAGCTCGAGCGCCGTCGTCACGCCGTCGAGGGCCTGCAAGCGCGAGCTGAAACGGTCCTGGCCGTGGGCATGCAGGTCGATGAACCCGGGCGCCACCACGAGACCGCTGACGTCGAGGGTGCGGCGGCCGGTGATCGGCTCCTCGGAGACCACGGTGATGCGTCCATCGACGATGCCGACATGGCGGATGGCATCCGTGCCCGAGGCGGGGTCGATGACCCTGCCGTTGGCGAGGACGAGGTCGGGCACCTGCCCGGCGAGCGGTGGTGCGGCGAGCGCGGCGGCGATCAGGACGAGCGGCAGGAGTTTCATGTTCGTGGGGTTGCGGCGCGGCGGATCGTCTTCCCGTCGGCGGTCCATTGTTGTTGATGTCGCCAGCATATGCAATTGCAACTGTTGGCGCTCCGACTTATCCTCGCGACGGTCCATCGCTTGCTGAACGGGGTATGCCATGAAGGGTTTTCGGAGCGCGCTGCTGATGTTCCTCGGCGCCGTCATCGCCCCGGCCGCCGCGACCGCCGAGCCTGCGGCGCCGGCGCCGGAGAAGGTCATCAAGCTCACCTTCTTCGGCACCGGGGCACCGCGGCCCTCGCCGGACCGCCATGGCCCATCCATCCTCGTCGAGGCGGGAAGCCGCAGGATCCTCATCGACGCGGGCCCGGGCGTGCGCCAGCGCATGTTCGAGGCGGGAGGCTTCGGCCTGCTGACGACGGTGACCGACATCTTCATCACGCATCTCCACTACGACCATGTCGCCGGGGTCGCCGACCTCTGGATCACCGGCTGGATGTACGGCCGCAAGAGGCCGCTGCGCGTGTTCGGTCCGCCCGGCACCGCGGAGTTCGTGGACGGGCTCAAGCGCGCATACCGCTGGGACATCGCCTACCGGCAGATCGTCGGCATACCGTCGCCCGGCAGCCCGATCGAACCCAACGAGATCGGCACCGGCGTGGTGTTCGACGAGGACGGCGTGAAGATCACCGCGTTCAAGGTGGCGCACATGCCGATCATCCCGGGCACCACCCGCGTCGGCAACCTCGACGGCGCCACCTACGGGTTCCGGGTCGACTACGCGGGCCGCTCGGTGGCGTTCTCGGGCGACCTGCGGGTCGGCCCCGGCTCCGAGCTCATCAAGCACGGAAGCGGCGCCGATGTCGTCGTGCACGAAGTGCAGGTACCGTCGCCGGGCAACTCGCCGGAGGCGGTGCGCGCCAACGTCAGCCTCTCCGTGCATTCCACGCCCGAGGAGGCCGGGCGCGCGTTCGCCGTCATGAAGCCGCGGCTGGCGGTCTATTCGCACATCATCCCGCCGCAGACCACCTCCGAGGAGCTGCGCGCGGCGACGCGCCCCTTCTACGACGGCCCGCTGCTCACCGCTTTCGACCTGATGACGCTGGTGATCGGCGACCAGATCGACGTCAACATCGCGCCACGGCGCGATCGCGAGACCTTCGAGCAGTCGGGCGCAGTAAAGTAGCGGACGAGCCCGCTTTCGGGCGACCGGAGAGCCGTCATGTCGATCAGCCGCCGAGGTCTGCTGACCGGGACCGCGCTCACCGCGGCGGCGCTCGCGCACCGGGAGGCCGCGGCGGCGCCGCCGCGCGCGGCGCGACCACGCGGCGAAGACGGCCGCGACGCCACCCGTCACAACGCCTGGCTCGAGGTCGACGCCGCGCGCTTCGGATCGAACCTCCGCGAGCTGCAGCGCCAGGTCGGCGATCTGCGTTCCGTGTGCCTCGTCGTGAAGGCCGATGCCTACGGCCACGGTCTCGACCTGCTGATGCCCACGATCCGCCGGCTCGGCATCGCATGGCTGGGCGTCACCACCACCGACGAGGCGCGCGTGGTGCGCGCACATGGTTTCCGCGGGCGCATCCTGCGGCTGCGGGTCGCGACCGCCGATGAGGTCGAGGACGGCCTGCGCCATCGCATCGAGGAGATGGTGGGAGGGTTGGAGGTCGCCGAGAACGCCGCGCGCATCGCCGCGCGACGCGGGGTCCGCCTGCCGGTGCACCTCGCGCTCAACTCGATGGGCATGAGCCGCGAGGGCCTCGACCTGCGGCTCGGGAGCAACCGCGCCGAGGCGCTGAAGCTGCTGGCGCTTCCGCAGCTGCGCTTGGCCGGCGTGATGGACCACTGCCCGGTGAACACCATCGAGGAACATCGCGACGGCGCACGCCGCTTCGTCGACGATGCGGACCGTCTGCTCGCATCGGCCGGCATCGCACGCCGCGACGTGCTGCTGCACTGCGCCAATTCCTTCGGCTCGCTCAACCTGCCGGAGAACCGCCTCGACCTGATGCGCGTCGGTCGTGCCGTCTACGGGCATGGCGGCAGCGGCTTCCCGGAGTTCAAGTTCTTCAGCACCTTCAAGGCGCGGGTCGCCAGCGTCGGCGGTTTTCCGGCCGGAGCGACCGTCTCCTACGAGCGCTCCTACACGCTGCGGCGCGAGTCGCGGCTCGCCAACATCCCGGTGGGTTACTCCGACGGGTATCGCCGCGTGTTCTCGACGACGGACCGGCAGGCCGCCGCCGGGGCGCGGCCGCCGCAGCTGCTGATCCAGGGACGGCGCGTGCCGGTGGTCGGGCTCGTGACCATGAACGTGCTGGTGGCGGATGTGACCGACCTGCCCGGACCGGTGCGGGCGGGCGACGAGGTCGTGCTCTACGGCCGCCAAGGCGACGAGACGATCACCATCGAGGAGCTGATGGGCATCGCCGGCACCAATCCGCCGGACCTCTACACGCTGTGGGGCAACTCGCTGCCGAAGATGCGGATCTGAGCCGGCCTCATCGTTCCCGCCGCAGGCGCGACTCGATCTCGCGCATCTCGAGCCCCGAAGGCAGGGGCTGCAGCAGCAGGAAGAGACCCGACGCGAGCAGCAGCGGCAAAGCACCGCCGAGCAGCAGGGCCTGCGACCAACCGACATGATCGACGAGGGCCCCGACGATCGCCGGGCCGAAGGCGAGACCGGAGTGGATCGCGAGCGAGGAGGCGAAGGCGATGCCGGTGGCGCGCAGCTCGCTCGGGTAGAGCTCGGCGATGTAGGGGAACTTGACCGCTGAGGTGCCGAGCAGGAAGAAGGTCAGCAGGGCATACGCCGCCAGCACCGCGAGATGCCCGCGTGCGAACAGCACGAACACCGCGAACGCCACCGCGGCGGCGAACGTGGCGACGGCGATGGTGTTGCGCCGCGTCCAATGGAACTCGCCGACCCATGCGGTCGCGAGGTAGCCGAGCAGCCCCATGGCGTTGGCGACGGCCACCAGCACGCCCGACTCGGCCGGTCCGAAACCGAGCTCGTCGTGCAGATAGAGCGGCATGAGGATGAAGCCGCCGCCGAAGGCGAGCGCGAAGCAGCCCTGCGCGAGGAACAGCGGCACGGTACGCCGCCACATGCCGGCCGCGAACAGGCGGCCGAGGCGCCACGTCCCACCGGTGGACGGCTGCACCAGCGGCGACTCGCGGACGTGGATGCGGACGAGGAGCGCCGCCGGCAGACCTAGGATGGCGGCGAGGAACAGCGCGCGCCAGCCCCAGTCGTCGAGGACCACGGCACCGATGATGGCGGCCAGCAGCCAGCCGAGCGGCACGGCGATCTGCAACAGACCGACCATCAGGCCACGGATGCGCGCCGGTGCTTCCTCGGCCACCAGCGCACCGGTCGTCGGGAACACGAGGCCGCTGAAGCCGATCGCGCAGGTGCGCACCACGGCCAGCGCGACCAGACCGGTCGCGACCACATGCAGCGCGGAGAAGACGGCGGCCGCCAGCGTGCCGACCATCAGCATCAGGCGACGGCCGAAGCGGTCCGCGAGGATGCTGAAAACCACCACGAGCAGGCCGCCGAGCGCGAACGTGAGTCCGGTGAGGTAGCCCACCTCGCCGCTCGAGAGCCCGAACTCTGCGCGCAGCGCGGGCAGCGCCAGGGACCAGAGCGCGAACTCGATCTGCACGGTCACGTACGCAGCGAGGCACACCAACCACAGGCGCCGCGGATAGCCGCGGAATTCGTCGAACAGTGAGGCCCAAGCGCGCACGGCTACTCGCTGCTGGTCTGGCGGATCCGAAGGATCGGGAAGATGTCGCGCGGACCTCGTCCGCGCCGCCTGCCGAGGTTAGCACAGCGCCTCACGGTCGCCGGCGAGGTCCGCCCATCGCCTGCGAGCGGTCGGTGACACGCATTTGCACAGGCAGGACGCTCGCGGCTAGCATGCCCGCCCGACTCCCGTGAAACGCAGGGGCCTGCATGGCCAAAAGCCGCGAAATCCGCCGTCGTCCGCGCGCCCGTACCCGCTCCGCCGTCGCGGCGCCGCGATCCGGATCGGCGCGTACATCGCCGTCGCCGGCACATGCGGGCAGCCCCGTGCCGGGGCTCGACCTGGGACGGTTCATCCCCTGGCTGGCGACCTCGATGACCCGCTACCTGCACGGTGTCATGACCGAGGCGCTGGCGCCGCTCGGCATCTCGATCGCCGAATGGCGCGTGATCCTCTGCGTATTCGACGGTCGCAGCTACACGCTGACCGAGGTGGTGGAGTTCACGAGCCTCAACCAGTCCTCGTTGAGCCGCGCCATCGTGCGCATGCAGAAGAAAGGGCTGGTGAGCCGCTCGCGCCGCACCCACGACGCGCGGCTGATGAACATCGAGATCACGCCGGCGGGACGCGCGCTGTGCGAGCGCGCCTCGCTGGCCGTACGCGAGGCCTGCGACCGGGAGCTGGGCGTGCTCACCCAGGCCGAGCGTGACAGCTTCGTGCGCATCGCACGCAAGCTGCTCGCGGAACTGCCGCCGCCGAAACGCGCCGCGGGCCTCTCCTACTGATCCGCGCTCAAGGCGCCAGCAACTCCGCGTAGAACCCCCACGACCCACCGCCGAGCGCGGTCCACACCGCCGGCAGGCTGTGGCCGACGCCCGGCAGCTCGATGTACTCGTGCTCGACGCCCAGCCGGGTCAGGTGCTGGTGGAACGCCCGGTTCGCCGGGTAGGTCTCATCGCCGGTGCCCACGATCAACCGCAGCCGCGGCAGCGGCGCGCCGGCCGACACCGCCCGCTCCGCGAGCTGCCACGGGCTCTGCTGGCGGAAGAACTCCATGTCGTCGCCGTAGACCTGCTGCATGAGACGTGCGCGCTCCGCCGCGGAGGCGCGCGGCGTCTCGTAAAGCTCGCGCTGCAGCGGTCCCGCGGCCAGCATGATCACTCCCGCGAACAGCTGTGGATGGCGCAACCCGAGACGCGCGACGCCGTAGCCGCCCATGCTGTATCCCTCGAGGATACGCCCCTCGCGCGCCGCCACGGTGCGGTAGCAGGCATCGACATGCGGGATGAGGTCGCCGATCAGCAGGGACTCGACCCGGCTGCCGCCATCCTTCGAGTCGAGCCACATGCCCGAGGGCAAACCGTAGGGGAAGACCACGATCATCGGCGGCAGGTCGGCGGCTCGCATCGCGGCCTCGAAGCGCCCGGCGACCCTCGGCAGCCCGGCCAGCCCGCCGCCGGTGCCGTGCAGCCAGTAGAGGACGGGGAATCGCCTCGACGGCTCATCGGCATAGCCCGGTGGCAGCAGCACATGGTAGCTGGCCGGTGCACCGACCGCCGCGCTGTCGATGATCTGCCGGCGCAGCCCCGGTGCCGTCGCCTCGGCGGTGACCCATCGGCCGGCGGCGGTCGTATCCGCGCCCGCCGGCAGGTCGGCGAACCGACAGTCTGCTGCCGCGTGGACATCGGTGACGAAAAGGCAGGCCAGCAGCACGAAGACGGACGGACGGCAGGACATCTGCACCTCGAAGGACGGCGGGTCGCGGAGGAGGCGGAGGGCTCCCTGCGAAGTTAGCCGCTTGAACCGATACTTGCAAACGCATGTATCCTCGGTCCGGGCCCGCCGGGGGCGCTGCGGTCCGCCGACGGGTCCCCGGCGGTGGGCTCGCACCGTACGCCGCACCCTCCCGCGAGACCCGCCGACCGCGACCGATACGCGACGATTGACCCGCTATCGAGCAGAACATATGCTGCTGCAAGTAAAAGGATGGATCATCTTCGCCATGATCCCCACGGGAGGTCTGAGGATGGGGTGGAACGGGACGCAACCGGTGGCGCATGCCGGGCACGGGTTCGCCGTGCCGCGCCGCCGACCCGTGCGTTCCGCCGCCCGGAGGGCCGCTTGCGGGGTCATCCCCCTCGCGATCGCCCTGACCTGCGCGCCGCATGCCGCCGCGGACGGCGGTCGGCGTGACAGCTTCGCGATAACGAACGCGGCGGTGTTCGACGGCAGGCACCTGCTGCCGCAGCGGACGGTGCTGGTGCGGGACGGCCTCATCGCCGCCATCGGCGACCGGCTCGACCCGGGCGACCTGCCGGTCATCGACGGCAGCGGTGCGACGCTGCTGCCCGGGTTCATAGACGGCCACACGCATACCCGCTCCGCCACCGAACTGCAGGAGGCGCTCGCCTTCGGCACCACCACCGTGCTCGAGATGGGGACCCGCCCCGAGCACCTGCGCGAGCTCGCGGCGGCGGCAGCGACGCGGACCGATGTCGCCGATCTGCGTTCGCCCTCGCTGATCGCGACGGCGCCGCAAGGACATGGCGCGCAGTACGGCCTCGACGCGCCGATCAGCGCGGCGGCCGAGGCCGAGAGGTTCGTCGCCGAGCGCGCGGCCGAGGGCGCGACCTACATCAAGGTCGTCCTGAACGGCGTCCGCCACATCCGCTTCGGGACACCGCGGCTCGACGCCGCGACCGTCAGCGCACTGGTCGCGGCGGGCCACGCGAGACGGATGCCGGTGTACCTGCACGCGGAGAACGAGGACGACTTCCTGCTCGGCGTCGCGGCCGGGGTCGACGGCTTCGCGCATCACTGGCGCGACGCCGGCGAGCGGCCAGCCCTTGCGGCGCAGGTGGCCCGGAGCGGGGCCTTCGTGGTGCCCACCCTCACGGCGCCCGACCGCCTCAACGACGGGCAGTCCGAGCTGCTGCGCGACGACAGGATCGGCCCGCGTCTCTCGGCGGCCGCGAAGGCGCGCCTCGCGGAGCGCAACCCGGTCTTCACCACCGTATCGATGGATGTGTCGTGCGGCGCCGTGACCCGCCTGCGCGACGCCGGCGTGCTGATCGCCGCCGGCTCCGACGCGGGCAGCCCCGGGATCGTGCACGGTGCCAGCATGCACCGGACGCTGACCCTCTTGGTGCGATGCGGGCTGAGCGAGGTCGAGGCGCTCAGGAGCGCCACCGCGGACGCCGCGACCGCCTTCGGTCTCGCCGACCGCGGCCGGATCGCACAAGGGATGCGGGCCGACATGCAACTCGTGCGCGGCGACCCGACACGCGCGATCTCGGACTCCCGGAACCTGATCAGGGTCTGGCGAGCCGGCATCGAGACGCCGCTCGGCCCATGAACCCGACCTGTACTTCCATCTCTCCCGAACGGAGGCTGTAGCTGTGACGAAACACATCGCAATCGCGGTCATGTCGACTGTTGCCCTCGGCGCGCTGACACCCGCGGACATCGCGGCGGCGCCCGCCGCCGACCTCGAAGAGGTGGTGGTCACCGCGCGCAAGCGCGAGGAACGCCTGCAGGACGTACCGGTCTCCGTCTCGGTGGTCTCGGGCGAGGACCTGCTCGCCGACAACATCCGCAACCTCGAAAGCCTCTCCGCCATCGTCCCGACGTTCCAGTACGCCGAGTCGATCTCCGGCAACGACCAGGTGTTCATCCGCGGCCTCGGCTCCGGCGTGAACTTCGGCTTCGAGAACACCGTGGGCCAGGTGTTCAACGGCTTCTATCTGGGCCGTGCCCGGTTCGGTCGTGCCGCCTTCATGGACGTGGACCAGGTCGAGATCCTGAAGGGTCCGCAGGGCGCGATCATCGGCAAGAACACCACCGCCGGCGCGATCAACACCACCTGGGCGCGGCCGACGGCGGAGCTGTCCGGCTACATCGCACCGGTCTGGGAGTTCGAGGGTGACGAGGGCTGGACCGTCCAGGGCGCCGTCGCCGGTCCGCTGTCCGACTCCGTCCGCGGACGCCTCGCGGTCCGCTACGAGGACAAGGACGGCTTCATGTACAACACCGACCTGAAAGACAGCGTCATGCAGCTCAAGTCGCCGGCGATCCGCGGCAGCCTGGAGTGGCGGATCAGCGACGCCGTCACGGCATCGGCCGTCTACCAGTACAGCGAGCAGGAGCGGCTCGGCCGTACTTATGAGCTGGCGAACTGTCCGCAGGCGCTGCTGACCTTCTACGCGCAGTTCAACGAGGACTGCAAGCTCGACTACCGGACCACCGGCAAGATCGTCCGCGGCACCGAGGAGCTGCCCTGGACCAGCGACACCACCTCGCACTTCGGCGGCGTGACGATCGACTGGGAGACGGCCCGCGGAACCTTCACGTCGATGACCGGTTTCGCGCGCTTCAACAGCAACGACTTCACCGGCGCCACCACCGGCGGCACGCAGGGCAACATCTCGAACTTCCGGGAGACCTACCGGCAGTACTCGCAGGAGTTCCGTTTCGCATCCACGACGACCTCGGATCTCAGCTACATCGTGGGTCTCTTCTACCTCAATGTACCGGACCAGGACCTCGACTGGGACCTCGACCTGAACGCGCAGGGTCCCGCACCGCTCTCGGTCACCCCGCCGGCGGCCCGTGTGCGCAGCAACCGTCTGGCCGACCAGGAGATGGAGACCATCGCCGCGTTCGGCGAGCTGACATGGCGCCTCGCCGAGAGTTGGGACCTGACCGCGGGCGTCCGCCATACGATGGAGGACAAGGAGATCGTCAAGCGGCAGTTCCAGACGCCGCTGTACCGCGAATCGCCGGTCATCGCACCGGCGCCCGCAGGCCCGCCGCCCGCCACCAACGTGCACAACGTCACCGACCGCGTCGAGGAGGACCAGACCAACGCGAACCTCGCGCTGCGGTGGCGTCCGAACGATGACGTCATGACCTATGCGACGTACTCGTCGGGCTTCAAGGGCGGCGGCTTCGACTACTTCATCGCCGAGCCGCAGGCCACGATCCTCAACAACATCCGCTTCAAGGACGAGCAGGTCGAGGCCCTCGAGCTCGGCGCCAAGCTGTCCTTCCCCGAGCAACGGCTGCGCCTGAACGGCGCCGTGTTCCGCAACCGGTTCAAGGACCTGCAGGTCACTTCGCTGACGACGGACGCAGCCACGGGGCTGCTGGCGTTCCGCACATCCAACGCCGCGCGTGCGGATTCGACCGGCGTGGAGCTGGATGCGTTCTGGCGCGTCACCCGCGGGTTCTCGCTGTCGGTCGCCGCGGCCTATCTCGACGCGACCTACAGCTCCTTCCCGAACGCACCCTGCTGGGAAGGGCAGACCGTCGCCCAAGGCTGCACCACGACCCCGGGCCAGCCGGCCCGTCAGGACCTCAAGGGTCAGCCGCTGCAGTATTCGCCGCAGTGGAAAGCCGCGGTGGATGCCCGCTACGAGGTGCCGATCAGCGCCGGGCTGCAGCTGCAGCTGCTGGGGCGCGTCTACTATTCGGACGAGTACTCCATGCAGCTCGACAACGATCCGCTGCACTACCAGAGCGCCTACACCAAGGTCGATGCGACGGTCGCGATATCGAGCCGCACCGACGGATGGCGCCTGGCCCTCGTCGGTCGCAACCTGACGGACAAGATGACCTCCAACTTCGCGAACGACGCCGGCAGCGGCTCCGACTTCTTCTTCCTCGAGCCGCCGCGTTCGTTGGCGCTGCAGTTCACCTGGAACTTCAGCGCTGCCGATGGCCGGTGACCTGCTGATCGCCATGGGAACCGCCGCGTGGGCCACCACGCGGCGGGGCCCTGAAGTTTGACGGTGGACAACGGCTCCAGCGGCGGTCTGTCGCGCGTCCTGACGCGCCGGGATGTGCTCGCCCTCGCCTTCGGCGCGATGATCGGCTGGGGCTGGGTCATCCTCACCGGGGATTGGATCCAGCGTGCAGGCAGCCTCGGCGCCATGCTCGCCTTCGTGGTCGCCGGCGGTGTGATGCTGATCGTCGCCCTGATGTACGCCGAACTCGCCGCAGCGATGCCGCAGGTGGGCGGCGAACATGTATGGAGCCTGCGTGCGCTGGGCCGCACCGGATCCTTCGCCTGCACCTGGGCGATCGTCTTCGTCTACGTCTCGATCTGCTGCTTCGAGGCCGTGGCGCTGGCGGTCGCCCTCGAGTACCTGAAGATCGACCTGCACCATGTCTTCCTCTGGACCGTCGCCGGCTACGATGTCTACCTCGGTTGGGCGATGGTGGGCATCGTCACCAGCGTGGTGTTGACGGCGATCAACATCATCGGCGTGAAGATGTCGGCGGTGTTGCAGGTGGTCGTCACGCTGATGATCGTGGCGAGCGGCATCGTGCTGCTGACCGGCGCCGGCCTGCACGGTTCCATCGAGCGTGCCGAGCCGCTGTTCGCGGCAGGGCTGGTCGGCATCATCGGCGTGATCACCATGGTGCCTTTCTTCTTCGTCGGCTTCGACGTCATCCCGCAGATCGCCGAGGAGGTGGACCTGCCTGCACGCGAGCTGGGCACCCTGACCATCGTCTCGGTCTGCGCCGCCATCCTCTGGTATTGCCTGGTCATCGCCGGCGTCGCGCTGCTCGCCGACGACGCTCTGCTGGAGAACTCCCGCCTCACCACCGCCGACGCGGCGGCCGCTGCGCTCGGCCGCAACGGCGCTCTCATCATGGTCATCGGCGGCATCGCCGGCATCGTGACCAGCTGGAACGCCTTCATCATCGGCGGCAGCCGCGCCATCTACGCCATGGCGCACAGCGGCATGCTGCCGCGCTTCCTCGGTCGGCTGCATCCGAAGTACCGGACGCCCCATGCGGCGATCGCCCTCATCGGACTGCTCGGCTGCGCCGCTCCGTTGCTCGGTCACAAGGCCCTGATCTGGCTGGTCAACGCGGGCAGCTTCGGGGCTGTGGTCGCCTACCTGCTGGTGGCCGCGTCCTATGTCCGCCTGCGGCGCATCGAGCCCGCGTTGCCGCGCCCCTTCCGTCTGGGACACGGCATGGCGATCGGTTGGCTGGGGATCGCCTGCTGCATCGGGCTCGGCGCCCTGTATCTTCCGGGGTCACCGTCGGCGCTGAGTCCGGTGGAATGGAGCATCTTCCTCGGTTGGGTCGCCTGCGGCGGCCTGCTCTATCTCGGCCGCGGCAGGACCTGATCGGTCGAGGTCAAAAATGAAGCCACGGACACGGAACATCGCGCCGATCGACATCACCCGCCGTGACACCCTGCTCGCCCTCGCCGGCACGGGCTTGGCGCTGGCCGGCGCGCGCGCGGTGCCCGCGGTGCCCGGCGACGAGGCCGCCGCTGCCCGGTCCGCCGCCGACGACCACTTCGCCTCCCGCATGGCCAGCGAACACATCCCCGGTCTCGCCGTCGCCGTGTTGCGGGGATCGGGACCGATGTGGTCCCGCGGCTATGGTTGGGCGGACCTCGAGCGCCGTCTGCCGATGACGCCCGACACGATCCAGAACATCGGTTCGGTCTCCAAGACGTTCACCGCGACCGCCGTGATGCAGCTGGTCGATGCCGGTCGACTGGGGCTCGATGACGACATCAACCGCCACCTCGGCTTCGAGGTCGTCCACCCGGGCTTCCGCTCGCAGCCGATCACCGTCCGTCATCTGCTCACGCATCAGTCCGCGATCGCGGACGGCCCCGCCTACGCGAACGCCTATGCCTGCGGCGACCCGCAGATGTCGCTGGAGGAGTGGTTGCGTGCTTACCTGCTGCCGGGCGGGCGGTTCCACGACGCGCGGAACTTCCACGGCTGGGCGCCCGGCAAAGGTTTCTACTATGCGAACGTGCCCTACGGAGTGCTCGGCCATCTGGTCGAGCGGATCTCGGGCCTGCCTTTCGCCGACTACTGCCGCCGACGGATCTTCATGCCGCTCGGCATGGGCGAGACCTCCTGGTACCTGCGGGACATCGACACCACCCGTCACGCGGTCCCGTACAGCTGGGTCAGCGGCGGCGCGGTTCGTGGTCCTGTTTGGGGCGGGGTGCCGCCCGCGGTCGTCGGCGATCCCGGGGCGGCGACGCGGATCGATGGCGGCTACGCCGCCAACTGCCTGTACAACCACCCGAACTTCCCGGATGGGTTCCTGCGCAGCAGCGTGCACCAACTCGCCCGCTACGCGCGCGCCTATCTCGCCGCCGCCGCGGGTGCGGACCGGCCGCTGCTGCAGGCGCAGACCATCGAGCGGATGTTCCGCATCGAGTCGGGGGACGACAGCCGCGTGATGGGTCTCTGCTGGAACGCGCAGCGGCGGGAAGGCCGTGAGCTGTTGTGGGGGCACGGTGGCAGCGACCCCGGCATCAACGCAAACCTACGGCTGCGTTTCGCGGACGGCGTCGCGGCGATCGTGCTGATGAACACCAACGTCGGTCGCCCGCCGCTGCCTGCCCCGCTCGAGTTCGCCGAATACCTCATGGATCACAGCAGCGCACTGCTGGCGGGCGATCACGGGTCGGCGTGAATCCCCGCGCTCAGCCCTGACGCAGCGCCCTCAGCCACGCGGTCGGGTCCTCGCCGCGCTCCAGCACCTCGACCAACGCCGACCCGACCACCACGCCTTCGACGGTGCCGC
>DAIMYL010000040.1:0-3027 GCA_036734505.1 Steroidobacteraceae bacterium
TCCATCTCGACGGACGGGTCGCGCGTGGTGTGGAGTGCGCACGCGGCGGCGAGCGCTCGCTGGTGCGCGCGCGGCGCGAGGTCGTGCTTTGTGCGGGCGCCTTCGCGAGCCCGCAACTGCTGATGCTCTCCGGCATCGGACCGGCAGCGCCGCTCCGCGGACTCGGCATCGATGTGGTGCACGATGCGCCCGGCGTGGGCGCGGATCTGCAGGAGCATCCCGAGCTCTATCTCGAGTACGAGTTCCGTCGGCCGACCTACAGCACCGCGATGCGTTGGCCGAGCCTGCTGAAGGCCGGTCTCGATTTCATCATCGCGCGTCGCGGTCGCGCGACTTCGCCGGCGAGCCACTTGCTGGGTTATCTGCGCAGCAGTGCTGTCGAGCCGCTGCCCGACCTGCTGGTCTTCGCGGGGCCATGGGGATACCTGGACGATACGGTGGCCTTCGCGCGCGACCGCGATGTGTATTCATTGTCGCCCTCGATCTGCCATCCGAAGTCGCGCGGGCGGGTCAGCCTGCGATCGGCCGACCCACGCGATCCGCCCCGCATCGACTCCGACCTGCTCGGCGATCCGGACGATGTGATGCGCTTGATGCGGGGCGTAAGGCTGCTCGACCGGATCGCCCGCACCGAGCCGTTCGCGCGCGATGTGGTGCGGCGCATCTCGCCGGTCTGCGACCTCGATGACGATGTCGCGCTCGAGGCCTTCGTCCGCGGGACGGCGGGCATCTGCTACCACGCCAGCGGCACCTGCCGGATGGGGTCCGACGCGCGTGCGGTGGTCGATCCGCAGCTTCGGGTCCGGGGCGTGGAGCGGTTGCGCATCGCGGATGCCTCGGTGATGCCGGTCATCCCGTCCGGCAATCTCCATGCACCGACCGTGATGATCGGCGAGCGCGCCGCAGACCTGATCCGTGATGGGGGTACGAACGATGCCTGAGCCAGAGACGACACCGACCGATTGGTCCGCTGCTGCCGCGGCGCTGAGACCGGACCCCCGGCCCTGGATCGGCGGTCGACGGGTCGAGGTCGATACCGGCCGCGGTTTCCGGTCGGAGAATCCGGCGACCGGCGCGACCGTCGCCGAACTGCCCTGCTGCGGCGCTGCCGACATCGATGCCGCGGTGCGCAGCGCGCGGACGGCTTTCGAGAGCGGCGCGTGGTCGCAGCTCTCGCCGCGCGAGCGTGGCCGTAAGGTGCGTGCCTTCGCCGAGCAGGTCCGAGCGCACGCCCAGGAACTTGCGCTGCTCGACACCCTCGAGATGGGCATGCCCATCGCCAACGCCTTGGGTGACATGCAGGAGGCGGGCGGCCATGTCGAGGCGATCGCCGAGATGGCGGACAAGCTGCTCGATGAGGTGATCCCGAACGATCCCTCGGCGTGGGTGCTCAACATCCGCGAACCCCATGGTGTCGTCGGTGCGATCACGCCTTGGAACTTCCCGGCCTACATCGGCATATCCAAGGTGCTGCCGGCGCTCGCGGTGGGCAACTCCGTCGTCCTGAAGCCCTCGGAGATCGCCTCGCTCAGCTGCCTCAAGCTCGGTGAACTGGCGGCGGCGGCCGGCATCCCTGACGGTGTGTTCAACATCGTGCCCGGCCTCGGCGGCGAGGCGGGGGCGGCGCTCGCGCTGCACAAGGATGTCGATGTGCTGACCTTCACCGGCTCCACCGCGACCGGTCGGCGGCTGCTCGAGTTCTCGGGACAGTCGAACATGAAGCGCCTGATCCTGGAGTGCGGCGGCAAGTCGCCGCAGATCGTGTTCCCGGATGTCGCGGATCTCGACCGCATCGCCGAGGCCATCGTCGGCGGGATCACCTTCAACACCGGGCAGGTATGCGTCGCCGGTTCGAGGCTGTTGGTGCATCGCTCGATCGCCGACGCGCTCGTCGCCCGGGTGGTGGAGCGTGCGCGCGCGGTCGAGCCGGGGGACCCGTTGCAGGAGTCCACCGGCTTCGGTCCGTTGGCGAGCCGCGCCCAGTTCGATCGGGTCCGGAGCCATGTCGCGGCGGCGACGGAGCAGGGCGCTGCGATGCTGCTCGACGGGACTCCGGCTTCGGCGGGCGGGGCGTGCTTCTGGTCGCCCACGGTGTTCGCCGATGTGACGCCCGGCATGCGAGTCGCCCAGGAGGAGATCTTCGGGCCGGTGCTGTCCGTGATGACATTCGACAGCGAGGACGAAGCGGTCTCGATCGCCAACGGCACCATCTACGGATTGACGGCGACGGTGTGGACTGCGGATCTGGGGCGTGCGCTGCGTCTGGCGCGGCGGATCAGCGCCGGTGCCGTCACCATCGGCGCCGATCCGACGGGCGGCCGTGTCGACGCGACGACTGGCGCGTTCGAGCCGCATCGGCAGTCCGGTCTCGGGGTGGAGGGCGGTCTCGGCGGCCTGCGCAGCTTCACCCGGCTCAAATCGGTGACCTTCAAGCCTTGAGCGGGCGCAGTCCGGGCCCGGCCCGCAGGAGTTCGACATGAGCGATGACCTCGGCAAGGATCGACCGGCGCTCTCGCGGGCGGCGGTCATCGGTTACGGCGCGGCCTCCGGGCCCTTCGAGATGCTGCGGGGCCCGGGCGTCGCGATCCTGCCTGCGCTCTACGCCAAGGAGTTCGGTTTCGCCTTGACGGCGTTGTCCCTGGCCATGCTGCTGCTGCGGCTTTCGGACGGCCTCACCGATGTCGCGGTAGGCGTGCTGTCGGACCGTACGCGCAGCCGCTGGGGTCCGCGCAAGCCCTGGCTCTTGGCCAGCATCCCGCTCGCGCTGCTGTCGGCCTGGGGACTCTACGTACCGGGCGAGGACCCGAGCATCTGGTACTTCGCGGTCTGCTATTTCTTCTTCTATCTCGCGTGGACCTTCTTCGACATCCCTTACACCGCCTGGTCGGCGGAGCTCAGCCGCAGTTACGAGGAGCGCTCCAGGCTGTCCTTGTCGCGGCAGTTCTGGGGCAACATCGGCCTGATCCTGCTCGCGCTCGCGCCCTTGCTGCCGTTCCTGCCGTCCACCAGCATGAACTTCGACACGCT
>DAIMYL010000040.1:3127-15296 GCA_036734505.1 Steroidobacteraceae bacterium
CGCTCGCGCCCTTGCTGCCGTTCCTGCCGTCCACCAGCATGAACTTCGACACGCTCGAGGTCATGTTCTGGTTCATCGCCATCGCCTTTCCGATCGGCGTGCTCTACGCGGTGTTCCGCGTGCCGAACGGCGAGTTCGTCCCGGCGGTGCCGCGCTTCAGCCTCAAGGAGACCGTGCGTGCCGTGCGGGAGAACCCGCCGCTGCAGATCTTCCTCGGCGTCGCCTTCCTGTCCGATCTCGCGCTCGGCATCGGCGGTGCGATGTTCTTCCTGTTCCTCGACACCTATCTCGGCATCGGCGCCTCGTTCTCGCTGATCTTCATCACGGCGGTCGCGGTATCGACCGTGGCGCTCAAGCCCTGGCAGATGCTGCTGCGCCGCACCTCCAAGCGGAACCTGTTCATCGTCAGTGCGGGCGGCATGGTGCTCTGGGGGCTGCTGATCCACCTGCTCGAGCCGGGGCCGTGGGCGCTGCCCGCCTTCATCGCCTACATGGCGCTCTACTACACCTTGTCCGCCGGCCGTGAAGTGGCGCTCTACGCGATCATCGGTGACATCGTCGACTACGGCGAATGGCGCAGCGGCACCAACCGGGCCGGCGAGTTCACCTCCGCGTGGATGGTCATCCGCAAGCTCACCTACGCGATGGGTCCGGCGATCGGCTTCTTCATCGCCGGCGAAGCGGGGTACGAACCGACCGCGGCCAGCAACGATGCTTCCGGCATCCTCGGCCTGAAGACCGCCAACGGGTACCTCCCGGCGCTGCTGTTCGTCTTGGCGACGTGGTTGGCTCTCCGCTATCCGCTGACGGCCGAGAAGCATCGGGTCATCCGGCGGCGTCTCGAGCAGCGCGCGGCGCGCAAGCAGGCCGCTGCCACCCCGCCATCGATCCAGCGACGCCCTGACCGCACCGCCCGGTGACCGGGCCCATGGCGTGGCGGTGCCGCCACGCCGGAGGGGGACATACGGGCGACCGCTGTCGGCGCACTTGAAGTATTTCCTGTGTAGACTTAATGTCGACTTCACTACAACGCCACCCACCGGGGGAGATCGTCATGCGAGACCAGCGTCCTACCGCGAAGACCACTGCGAGCGCTTGCGGCGTCCTGCCGCGTCGGGGAGGGGCCGTGGCGGCGGCGGTGGCCGCTGCGCTCGGCCTGTCGGTCGGCGCGCCGCAGGCGGCCGCCCAACAGACCGCCGCGAAGGCGGCCGGGCTCGAAGAAGTGATCGTCACCGCGCGCAAACGCGACGAAGATGTCCAGTCCGTGCCGCAGAGCATCGAGGTGTTGGGCGGCCTCGACCTCAGGGAGCTCGGCAAGGTGACCTTCAAGGACCTGCAGTTCGAGGTCCCGGGCTTCTACATCCAGAACTACGAGACCCGTGCCACCATCGCGGTGCGCGGCGTGGGTTCGCAGGTGCCGGGCGGCGGTCAGTCGGTCGCCTCGCACATCAACGGCATCTACCAGGCCTCGACGGCCGCTTCGCTCAGCTGGATGTTCGATGTCGAGCGGGTCGAGGTCCTCAAGGGGCCGCAGGGCACGCTGTACGGGCGCAACTCGACCGGCGGCGCGGTGAACATCATCACCCGGCGCCCGGGCAAGGAGTTCGGGACCGATGTGAGCGTGGAGTTCGGCAACGATAACCTGCGCCGGTTCGAGGCGGCGCTGGATTCGCCGTTGGGAGACGACTGGTCGCTGCGCCTCGCGGGTACCGCGACCCGGGCCGACGGCCGCATCACGAACCGCGTGACCGGCAAGAAGATCGACGGCAACGAGTTCACGGGCGGCCGTCTGACGCTCGCGGGCAAGCTGGGGGCGGTCGATGTGGAGGTCTTCGGCCAGAAGACCGAAGAGACGGGCGGCGTCGGTGAGCTCATCGCGCTCGACGGTGCCGGCAAGCGTGTTCCCAAGCCGCTCTACGGTTGGGATATCGGCAACTACGATGAGCCGACCAAGCCGGAAGGGCAGAGGGACTACTCGGCGCTAGGCCTGTCGCTGTCCGGGGACATCGGCAACGGCTATTCGTGGAAGGCGCTCACGGGCTACCTCGACTACAGCGAGCCGAAGTCCTTCCTGGACGTCAATCCGGTGGTCGCGCCGGTGCGGGTGACCATCCGCTTCCCGCAGTATGCCGAGCAGATCAGCCAGGAACTGCAGCTGCAGTACCAGGGTGATCGCGTCGACTGGATCGTCGGTGCGCTCTACATGGACATCGATGAAGGCGAGACGCGCAGGGTCGACATCCTGCCGCCGATCCCGGGGGCGCTCGACAGCGATACCGACAACACGGTGAAGACCACCGCGCTGTTCGGCGACATCAACTACAAGCTGACGGACGCCATGCGCCTCAACCTCGGTCTGCGCTACAACCGTGACGAGGTCCGCAACAAGTTCGTCGGCCGGGGTCCGTTCGACGGTCAGACCTTCGACCTCTCGAGCACCCAGAGCGAGCCGACGGGACGCCTCGGCATCGACTACACCACCAGCGCCGGGACCATGTTCTATGCCTCGGTGGCCCGGGGTTTCCAGGCGGGTTACAACACCGTCGGGTTCGACACCGCCGGCAACCCGAGTCCGGCCACCGTGAAGCCCGAGTCGCTCACCGCGTTCGAGGCCGGCATGAAGTCGACCCTCGGTGATGGCCGCGGCATCTTCAACCTGGCGGGCTTCTACTACGACTACAAGGACATGCAGATCCGCGTGGGCCGTATCCCCATCGGTGCCGACGGCTCCCCGATCCCGGGCGAGCCGCCGTTCTACACCACGCTCAACGCCGGCAAGGCGGAGATCTACGGCCTCGAGACGGAGTTGTCGGCCTACATCACCGACCACCTGCGCTTCGATCTGAACGCCGGATACCTCCACGCCGAGTTCGAGGAGTACAAATCGATCGGTGATACGGGCGCGCCGGTGGACTATTCGGGCAACACCCTGCCGCGCGCGCCGGAGTTCTCCGGCGCCGTGGCCTTGGTGCTCGATGACCTCGCGATCGGCAGCGCCAACGGGTCGGTACGGCTCGAGTATCAGTACCGGGGCGACGCGTTCGACAACGCCGACAACCTGTATGTCCTGCCGTCGACGAAGTTCCTGAACCTCCTCGCCAGCGTCGATGTCGGTCAGTGGCGTCTCTGGGCGGGTGGACGGAACCTCACCAACGAGAAGTACTTCGCCTTCTACGACGGGCGCAACTTCGGCTATCCGGGGCAGTTCCGCTCCTGGAGCGTCGGCGCGAGCTACAGCTTCCGCTGAGGTCCGAACCGGGCGGCCGGACTCCTGCGGGGGTCCGGCCGTTTTTTTTCGGACGGATGGGCCTCCGCGAGGCTAGCCGTAGTCCCGAGCGGCCTGCCTATAATGTGGGCGGGTCCGTCACCCCGTGGGAGTTCACATGGCACGCCAGCGCTCATCCGATGCTTCCGGCAAGACCGTCAGGCCGGCACGCAAGCGGGCGCGCGGCTCGGGTGCCGTCGCGGTCTACGATGAACTGAGGCGGGACATCCTCGAGCTGCGGATGGAGCCCGGGACCCTGCTCGACGAGACCGAGCTCGCCGCGCGGTTCAAGCTCTCCCGCAGTCCGGTCCGCGAGGCCCTGATCCGGCTGTCGGCGGAAGGTTTGGTGCAGACGCTGCGCAACCGCAGCTCCATCGTGGCGCCTTTCGACATCGTCGCCATCCCGAGCTATCTCGATGCCCTGGAGCTGTTCTACCGTCTGACCACCCGTTTGGCGGCGAAGAACCGCTCCGCGGCACAGCTCGCCGAGATCGAGGCGATCCACCGCGAGCATACGGCGGCCACCCGCCGCGCGGACATGGCCGAGATGATCCGCTTGAACCGCGAGTTCCACCTCGCCATCGCCAAGGCGAGCGGCAACTCCTTCTACGCGAACTGGACCCGTCAGCTGCTCGACCAGGGACAGCGCATCCTCGGGCTCTACCTGCACGATGTCGGCAAACCCAACGATGAGCTGTCGGGACATTGGACACGCACGCATCTGTCGATCCTGAAGGCCATCGAAGCGCAGGATGTGGACGCCGCGGAGGTCGCGGCGATGCGGGACGCCGAGACGATCGCCAACCAGATGCGCGACAGGTTCGGCGCGCGGCCCTCGAGCGTGGTGAGATTGACATCGAAGCCGCGCTGAGCGGCCGCGCTAGGTGGTCGTCGGCGCCGTGACGGTCGTTCCGGCGATGGCGCGTGCGGTCAGATAGCCGAAGGTGAGCGCGGGGCCGAGCATCACGCCGGCCGCCGGATAGGTGCCGCGCATCAGGCTCGAGGCGACCGTGCCGACGGCATGCAGGCCGTCGACCGGCGTGCCGTCGGCGCGCAGCACCCGTGACTCCGCGTCGACCCGGACCCCGAGCATCGTGCCGATGTCACCCGGCAGCATCTTGATGGCGTACCAGGGACCAGCATCGAGCGGTGCGACGCAAGGGTTCGGCCTCACCGCGGAGTCGCCGGCCGCGCGTTGGTAGTGCGTGCTGCCTTTGCCGAAGTCGGGGGCTTCGCCCCGTGCGGCATGCGTGTTGAAGCGGCGGACCGTGTTCTCCAATGCGTCCGCGTCGACGCCCATCCGTCCGGCGAGTTCGGCGATCGTCCTGCCGTGCAGCAGATAGCCGTTGCGCAGGAACGGACCGATGCGGCCGGGGGAGGCCGGCACCCGGCCGAGGCCGTATCTGCGCAGCGGCCCGTGGCTCGTGACCACGAAGGCCTCGGCATCGCGGCGGCCGTCGCGTTCGGCCGCGGTGATCATCGCGCGCACGAAGTCATGGTAGTCCGACGCTTCGTTCACCAAGCGTCGCCCGTCCGGTCCGACGACGATCACGCCGGGTTTGGCGCGATCACCGAAGTGGGGGAAGACGCCCTCGCCGCGGCGACCGAGCGGCACCGCCGACATCGGCGCCCAGGCCGCAGGTTCGGCGATCGTGTCGTCCAACACCCCGCCGCAGGCGAGCGCGAGGTCGAGTCCGGAACCGTCGTTGGTCGACGGCAGTGCGGTCAGATGCGATCGGCCGGCGCGGACATGGGCGAAGTGTCGTCGTCGCATCGCTGCGCTGCCCGAGAAGCTGCCGCTCGCGAGGACCACCGCGCGTCGACACGCGATCCGATGCGGCTTGCCGTCCACGGTGAGGTCTGCGCCCGTGACGCGCCCGTCCTCGATGAGCAGCTGCGTGACCTTGCAGCCGAGCAGCATCGGTACCCGCCGCTCGAGCAGCGAGCAGACGAGACGCCCGATGAGCGCGTTGCCCATGACCATGCGCGTGCCGCGCGCATGCCCCGTGAGCCGGTCGCGCGCGTGCCGCAGGAGCATCTTCGCCACATGCGCGAACGAGCGCGGCGAGCGGTGTGCGTTGTAGAGGTGGGGGAAGTCCTCGCGGCCGATCGCCATGCCGCCGAAGATCGTGCCGGTGGCCAACGGTGCGCGTATGGACGCGAAGTGCCGACCGAGCCTGCGACCATCGAAGGGCAGCGCGCCGAGCGTGCGGACGCCGTTCTTCGCGCCGGGCGCACCGCTGCGGTAGTCGACCACATGCGCGAGGGCCTCGTACTCCACCTCGCTGTGGTCCTCGAGGAAGGCGAGCGCCTCGGCGGCGTGGCGGACGAAGGCCTCCGCACGCGGGATCTCCAGACCGGGGCCGATGGCGGCACGCAGGTAGTCGAGCGCTTCGGCGTGGCTGTCCGAGGCGCCGCCGCCGTTCTGGCGGTTGAGGGGGATCCAGACCTCGCCGCCCGAAAGGGCGCTGGTACCCCCGAGGACATCGGCGTGCTCGCAGACGACCACCTCGAGCCCGAGCGCGGCCGCGGTCAGGGCGGTCGACAGTCCTGCGGCACCCGATCCGACGACCAACACATCACATTCTTCCGGGACGCTGCGCATCGTCGAAGCACTGTATTAATCTTGTCTACATCGTGTCAACATGATTCCGGCGCAGTTTCGCGCCGTCGGGTCCGCAGCGCACGGAGAGATTCGATGGTCAAGGTCGTGTGGTTCCTCAAGAAGGCCGATCACCTCTCGATGGAGGAGTTCCGCCGTTGGTGGTTGGACGGCCACGCGCCGATGATCCGCGAGAAGCTCGGTGACCTGCTCCACCGCTACATCGTCGACATCCGCACCGACCACGACGATCTGCCGGCCGCCGCGGGCACCCCTTGCGAGTGGGACGGCATCGCGGAGGAGTGGTTCGAGAGCGAGGAGATCGCGCGGCGTGCGCTCTCCCTGCCGTCGGCGCCCGAAACCCGTGCCGATGTCATGGCCCATGTGAGCCGCATGGCGCGCATGGTGGTCACCGAGCATCCGATCGTCGACCGCGGTCGACCGTAGCGCGCGCCGGCGCCGGGGACGACGCCGCCCGTCAGCGCGCGCGCCAGCCGTCGCCGATGACGACATCGATGTACCCGGCGACCTCCGAGAGATAGACGGCCGTGGCCTCGTCGTCGCTGCTCTCCAGCAGCGCCGTCGCCGGGAAGAGCTTGAGCGTGCTGCCGGCCGGACCTCTCTCGGCGAGCAGCACCACCGGCGTGAGATCGACCCCGGTGACGAGCGTCCTGCGCACGCCGTCGAGCATCCCGGTCGACAGCCGCAGACGGGCAACCAGGCTCGCGATGTTGGAAGGATGCGAGATCAGCGAGGTGAGGTTGCCGAGGCTGTAGAGGATGGGGACGGTACGCGAGGGATCGCTCTCGGGACGGTACATCTCCACCGGCTGCGCGACATGGGGATGATGGCCGATCACGGCATCCGCGCCGGCTTCCGCGAAACGGTGCGCCCAACGGAGCTGGTCGGGATGCGGGTAGAACTCGAACTCCAGACCCCAATGCAGCGCGACGAACACGAGGTCGCAGCCCGCCTCGCGGCAGGCGCGCACCTGGGCCTCGATGTCGGAGACATCCGGGTCCGGGACCAGATGCATGGGCGTCATGTTCACCATCCACGGCTTGTCCTCCGGGAACGGCTTGAAGTTGACGCTGAAGGTGTGTGCGACCCAACCGATCCGCAGCCCGGCCAGCGCCGTGATGCGCGGCCGCGCCGCGTCGGCCTCGGTCCCGTTCACCCCGACCTGCTCGATCCCGTCGGCGTGAAGGCGCGCGAGGGTGGTGCGGATGCCTTCCTCGCCGCAATCGAGGATATGGTTGTTGGCGAGCTGCACGACGTCGTAGCGCCTTCCGCGATGCCCGATGACCGTCTCGTACTGCTGCGGCGTGAGATTGATCTTCGGGGTGTCGTCCTCCGTGAAGGTCGTCGCCTCGATATCCGCGGTGGTGAGCGTCGACTCGAGGTTCGCATAGGCGATGTCGACACCGAAGATCAGGTCGGCCACCTCTTCGTAGAAGCGGTCCTTCGCGTCGTCGAGGCCCTTCGTGCACATGAGGTCGCCGGAGAGGCTCATGCTGCGTTCGGAGATCGGTTCGAAGCCCTCGGGCATGAGGTCGAACCGCGTGCGACGGAACGGTCCGAGCCGCGCCTCGATGCCGCTGCCGGGCATGGCGCGGACGATCGGATTCCAGGACTTGTAGGTCCAGTAGGCGAGCGGCAGCGGGGCCTTGGTGATCAGGATGTCCTCCGGGGTCCGCCAGCGGCCGGCCGCGACGGCCTCCTCGGTGATCCGCGCGATCTCGGCGCCCAGTTCGCCGCCGAAGGCGATGAACGATCGCGGATCCGGCGCGAGCGGCGCGCGTTCCAGCACCCGGGCGCTGCGGGTCATCGGAACGCCTTCCGCGTGGCGGTCACGAACTCCATCAACCGATCGACGATGGCCTGCTGCCACGCCGGATCGTCGACATAGAAGACATCTTTGAGGCGCTGCTTGATGCGGGCGGCCTCCGGCGAGTCCGTCCGGCCGCGCGCCACCAGCCACGTCTCCGCGCGCAGCGCCTCCAAGGTCTCCGGGATGGGGTAGGTGCCGTACTCGAGCCCGATCATGGTCAGCCTCCCAGGGCCGAGTTCCTGGTGCGCGGCGTGCACCAGCGTGCCGCCGATCTGCGCCGAGACGGAGGTCCCCGCGCCGGTCCACTTGATCTGCTCGCCGAACAGCGCGACCGCCCGCTTGTGCTCGTCCTCGGACGCGACGCACAGCGCTTCGCCGACGCCCCACGGCCCGAGTCCGGTGTGCAGGTCGAAAGCGACGATCTCTTTCGCGCGCGTGCAATGCTCGCGCAGGATGCGTCGCCAGGTGACGTTGGACCAGGCGGGCGCCACACCGCCATAGAAGAGGCCGTCGGGGTGGTTGTACTGCCCGCCGGTCATGGCCTCCTGGAAGGCCCGCATGCCGCGCTCCTGCTGATAGCGCTCGATCTCCCGGTCGGCCTGCTCGCGTGCGGGGCCGTCCCAGGATCCGGGTACGAGCCAGCCGTGGATCTCGTCGTATCCGGGGTTCGCGGGCGCACGGCTGTGGTCGATGAAGTTGCGGTTGAGGTCGATGTTGTCCTCGTTGGTCCGCCGCAGATGCGCGAAGCCGTAGGGGTTCACGGCGTGCACGAGCAGGACCGACGCGTCCGGCGGCATCCCGTCGAAGGCGCCGGAAGCGAGCAGGGCGGCCTGCGCGCCCGAGCCGCAGAACCCCTCCACGCCGTGCGTGCCGGAACTGATGACCAGCAGACGGGAGGCGGTGGTCGGGCCGGACCATGCCACATCGCAGGCCAGTTCCCCGCCGTCCGGCGCCCGGTGCGTCGGGTGTGTATAAGTGGTGACGGTGAAGCCGGCGGCTTGGCTGAGCGCGAGGAACCGGGCGCGCCCGTCGGCGTAGTCGCGGGGGAAAAACTCGTCGACTCGTTGCATGCAGGGAGACTAGCGACCGGTGCGAACCCCGTCAAACGGGCGGCTACCCACAAGTCGACATGGTGTACGAAACAAGTATACTTAACTGATCGCGCCGGCCGAGGCCGGTGCCCTGTCGACATAGGACGATGGCGACCCGACACCACACTGCAGCGGAGGGACGGCCCGGCGCCGACATGTTCCTGTCGGGGCTCGCGCCGTTGCTGGATGCCCACGGGTTGGTGACCGACCCCGCGCTGCTCGAGCGTCACAGCCGGGACTGGGCAGGCAAGGAGCGATGCCCGCCGATCGCCGTCGCACGGCCCCGTACCACCGAGCAGGTGTCCGCGGTGCTCAGGTACTGCCACGCCGCGGCGAGGCCGGTGGTGGTGCAAGGCGGCTTGACCGGACTCGTCGGCGGGGCGACGCCGCGGCCCGGCGAACTCGCCCTGTCGCTCGAGCGGTTCACGGGCGTCGAGCAGTTCGATGCCACTGCGTCGGTCATGATCGTCGCCGCCGGGACGACGCTCGCGACGGTGCAGGACACGGCGCTCGGTGAGGGGCTCTGCTTCGCGCTCGACCTGCCCTCGCGCGGCAGCTGCACCATCGGCGGCAACATCGCCACCAACGCGGGTGGCAACCGCGTGATGCGCTACGGCATGACCCGGAGCCTGGTGCTCGGTCTCGAAGCGGTGCTCGCCGACGGCACCGTCCTCAGTTCGCTGAACACGGTCCTCAAGGACAACGCCGGCTACGACCTCAAGCAGCTCTTCATCGGCACCGAAGGGACCCTCGGCGTGGTGACGCGCGCATCGCTGCGCCTCTACCCGGAGCCGCGCGAACGCATGACCGCCTTGGTCGCGATCGGCAGCTACGCCGACCTGCTGTCGCTGCTCGGTTCGTTGCGACGACGCCTGGGTCCGCGCCTTTCGGCGTTCGAGGCGATGTGGGACAGCTATCTCGAGTGCGCGCTGTCCGTGTTGGGCCTGCCGCGACCGTTCGGCACCCGTCATCCCTACTACGCGCTCATCGAGGTCGAACTGCTCGACGAGCGCTCCGATCGGGAGGCGACCGAAGCCGTGCTCACCGAGGCGCTGTCGAGCGGCGGTGTCACCGATGCCATCGTGGCGTCCTCGGGGGCCGAAGCCGCGCGGCTTTGGCATATCCGTGAATCGGCGGGCGAGATGCTCGGCAAGCTGGCGCCCACGGCTGCACACGATGTCTCGTTGCCGATCGGGCTGATGGAGTCCTACGCCGCGACGGTGCGCGATCGGTGCAACGCCGAACTGGGCGTCCGTGCGTTGTGCGTCTTCGGGCACCTTGGTGACGGCAACCTGCACTTCTTCACGGCGTTGCGATCGGCGGAGGATGCCGAGGCGCTGGACGCCATCGTCTATGGTGAGTTGCCGCGGGGCGGGTCGGTCTCCGCGGAGCACGGCATCGGCACGGGCAAGAAGAGGTGGTTGGGGGTGACCCGGTCCGACGCCGAGATCCTCACCATGCGCGCCCTGAAACGACATCTCGATCCGCGGGGCATCTTGAACCCCGGTCGGGTCATCTGAACACTGTTCATCCGAGGGTCTGGATATGCAGGAACACGACAAACTGCCGTTGATGGATTACCGCGAACTGCCGCAGCCGGAGATGGTGCGGCGAGCGCAGGAGTTCTATGAGGAGATCCGTCAGCGGCACACGGTCCGCCAGTTCTCGGACCGGCCGGTGCCGCGCGAGGTCATCGAGAGCTGTCTGCTCGCTGCGGGCACGGCGCCGAGCGGCGCCAACCATCAGCCGTGGTTCTTCTCCGTCATCGGCTCGCCGGAGGCCAAGACCCGGGTGCGCGAGGCCGCCGAGCGCGAGGAGCAGGCGTTCTACGCCGGCAAAGCGGGCGAGGAGTGGTTGGACGCCCTCAAGCCGCTCGGCACGGACGCGAGCAAGCCCTACCTCGAGACCGCGCCCTGGCTGATCGCCATCTTCGCGCAGCGGCAGGGCGGGGTGCGCGCCGGCATCCAGCGCCAGAACTACTATGTGACGGAGTCGGTCGGCATCGCCACGGGTTTTCTGATCGCGGCGCTGCACCACTCGGGCCTCGCGACGCTCACCCATACGCCCAAACCGATGAACTTCCTCAACGGCATCTGCGAACGACCGGACACCGAGCGCCCGTATCTGCTGTTGGTGGTCGGCTATCCGGCGACCGACGCGACCGTCCCGGTGCATGCGACGATCAAGAAGCCGCTCACCGAGATCGCCCGGTTCATCTAGGAGCATGCGATGACCTATGCGGTGACGGATCAGTGCATCCGTTGCAAGTACCAGGACTGCGTCGATGTCTGTCCGGTGGACGCGTTCCGTGAGGGCGCGAACATGCTGGTGATCGACCCCGACGGCTGCATCGACTGCGGCGTCTGCGAGGCGGAGTGTCCCGCGGGCGCGATCCTGCCCGATTCCTTGGTCGAGCCGCGCTGGGTGGCGCTCAACGCGAAGTATGCGCCGGTGTGGCCGGTGATCCGCACGCGCGGACGGCCGTTCGCCGACGCCGACGCGTGGTCGGGCGTGCCGGGCAAGTTCGAGGCGCATTTCTCCGAGGAGCCGGGCGAGGGCGGCTGAGCCGCTGCGGGCGATCCCTGAGGAGGCCGGGATGGACAGGATCGAACGGGTACGGCGCGCGATCGCGGGTCACGAAGTCGACCGGATCCCGGCCGGGTTCTGGACGCATTTCCCGTCCGCCGCCAGCACCGGTCGGGCCATGGCGGACGCCCATCTCGATTTCTACCGCCGTTCCGGGGTCGACTTCGTCAAGGTGATGAACGACAACCCCTACCGGTTGGTCGGTCTGGACCGGATCGATAGGCCGTCCGACTGGCGTCGTCTGCGGCCGGAACCGCGCGGTTCACAAGGTCGTCTCGCCTACCTCGACGGCGTGAAGGCGATCCTCGACGCGGTCGGTCACGAGGCTTTGGTGATCGTCACGGTGTTCAACCCGTTCGCGACCGCGAACGACAACCGCAGCGGCTCGCTCGATTTCAGCGATGTGGGCTTCGACGGCATCAGCGCGCATCTTCGGGAGGACCCGGAGTCGACGTCGGCCGGCCTCGAGGTCATCGCCGAGAGCCTGGCCTTGCTCGCCGTGGACTGCATCGAGGCCGGTGCGGCCGGCGTCTTCTTCTCCGCCAACGGTGCGGAGCGGGGTCGGTTCAGCGACGAGGAGTTCGAACACCACATCGGTCGGACGGACCGCGTGGTGCTCGACGCCGCGCGTGCCGCGGGTGCCACATTCAACCTGCTGCATGTCTGCGGCGCCGACCAACGGCTCGAGGCCTACGCCGGCTATCCGGTGGATGTCGTGAACTGGGCGCCGCAGATGGGCAATCCGTCGCTCGTCGAGGGGCGCCGGATGCTCGGCAAGACCGTGCTCGGCGGCC
>DAIMYL010000041.1:0-10679 GCA_036734505.1 Steroidobacteraceae bacterium
CGGTACGAAGCCGCTGGATCAGCGGGCCGGCATCGTCCGTCACAGCGCGGACCTGTGTGCCCGTGGCCTGCGAGTACTCGGCGAAGAGGTCCTCGACCAACTGATACTTGCGCGCCGTGTAGACGACGACTTCGCCGCCGGGAGCAGTGGTCGGCGCCGTCGCGACGGCCGACGCCTCAGGAGAGTCGGGGCGGCTGCAGCCGACCAGCAGTGCGGCGGCGGCGGGCAGGATCCACGCGCGGAGGGCGTTCATCGATGGGAGCCTCGGTGTTTCCAGATGAGAATGATTATCATTAATGATAACAAAGCGATTGGGTCCCTCCAACAGCCTCGGTCGAGCGCGCCAGCCGCGGGTCCGAGGGCTTCGCCCTCCGTCCCGATGCGCTTCCGCGTAACGCCTCATCCGGGCAGTATCGGCATGGACCTCACCCGGAGCCCCGACCATGTCCGACCCCATGCTGAGCCTTCTCGAATCCATGCAGCGCGCGCAGCGCGACGCCGGCCCGCCGGATGCCGCGCTGCGCCTCGACCGTCTCGAGCGCATGATCCGCCTGCTCGACGACAACGCCGAGCGGTTCTGCGAGGCGCTCGAGGCCGACTTCGGTGGCCGCTCGCGGCTCACCAGCCTGATGAGCGACCTGCTCGCCACCACCGATGCGCTGCGCTACGCCAAGCGGGGTGTGATCGGCTGGATGCAGCCGCAGCGCCGGCGCGGCGTGTTCCCCTTCAACCTGTTCGGCGCGCGGGTCGAGGTGCAGCGCGTGCCGAAGGGCGTGGTGGGCATCCTCGGCACCTGGAATGTGCCGCTCTTCACGACGATCTCGCCGCTCGCGTTCGTGCTCGCGGCCGGCAACCGGGCGATGATCAAGCCGTCGGAGACCGTGCCGCGGACCTCGGAGCTGCTTGCTTCGGCGATCGCGGCATCGTTCGCCGCCGACGAGATCGCGGTGGTGCAGGGAGGACCCGAGGTCTCGGCGCGTTTCGCCGCGCTGCCCTTCGACCATCTGGTGCTGACCGGGAGCGATCGCACCGGGCGCAAGGTGATGCTGGCGGCGGCCGAGCACCTCACGCCGCTCACGCTCGAACTCGGCGGCAAGTCGCCGGTGATCCTCGGCAGCGGCGCCGATCTCGGCCTCGCCGCGCGCCGCATCCTGGCGGGCAAGGTGATGAACGCCGGCCAGATCTGCGTGAGTCCCGACACGGTCTATGTGCCCGCGCCGCAGCTGGAGCCCTTCATCGAGGCCTGCCGCGTCGCGTACGCGCAGCTCGTACCGGGCGGCGTGCAGGACACTGCGGTGGTGAACGATGCCCATCACCAGCGCGTGCAGGGGCTCGTCGCCGAAGCGTCCGCCGCCGGCGCGCGTTTGATCACGCTCGGCGCTTCGGATGGCGCGGGCAGCGTCGATCCGGCCGCGGGCCGGCGGCCGCTGCTGACGTTGGTGGTCGATCCGCCGGCTGCGTCCCGGCTTGCGCGCGAGGAGATCTTCGGTCCGGTGATGCAGATCGAGACCTGCAAGGATGCCGACGATGCCGTCGCCCGCATCCAGCGCGGACCGTCACCGCTCGCCCTCTATTACTTCGGTCGTGACGCGGCGGAGGAGCGGCGGGTCATCGAGCGCACGCGCTCGGGCGGCGTGACCGTCAACGACGTCGTCATGCATGTGGCGGCCCTCGATGCGCCCTTCGGCGGCGTCGGTGGCTCGGGCTTCGGCCGTTACCACGGCCGCGAAGGCTTCGAGGAGTTCAGCCACGCCCGTACCGTCTACCGCAGCGGTTGGTGGGATCCGCGCCGGGCGCTCGGCTTCGAGCCGCCCTATGGACCCAAGACCTACGACCAGTTGCGCCGCGCGATGCGACGCTAGTCGGCCCCGGTTCCCGCGGCCGCCCTCTACGCCGTTGTTGTATTTAGGCGACGGCGGTGTGGCGGGGCGGCAATCTTGTGCCGCTCGGCGCTTTGTGGCCTAATCTTGCGCCCATGGTTGCGTGCTGGATTCTTTGTGGGGTCCGGCGTGGATCCATCGGCTGTACCTTTCCCACCACTGGAGTCATCAATCCAATGAGCAACTCGACCGTTCCCGTCGCTGTCCGCAGGGCCCTCCTGCTGAGCGCGATCGGTGCCGCTGCCGCCGCTTCGTCGGTCGCACCGGCCCAGCAGGCCGCCGCAGCGGATGCCCTCGAGACCGTGACCGTCACCGGCACGCGCATCGCCAAGCGCGACGCGGAGGCCGAGAGCCCGATCCTCACGGTCGATGCCGAGGCGATCGTCGAGTCCGGCTACACCACCGTCGAACAGTTCATGAACACCCTGCCGCAGGTGACGCCGAGCTCGAGCTCGCAGTCGAACAACCCGTCGGCGAACGGTCGCGCGGTCATCGACCTGCGCGGTCTCGGCTCCAACCGCAACCTCGTGCTGATCGACGGTCGTCGCGGCATGGGTTCGACCAGCGGTGGCGTGGTCGACATCAACACCATCCCGTCGGCGCTCATCGAGCGCGTCGAGGTCATCACCGGCGGTGCCGGCGCGACCTACGGACCGGACGCGGTGGCCGGTGTCGTCAACTTCATCATGAAGAAGAACTTCGAAGGTATGGCGGTCAGCAGCCAGTACCGTCTGACCGAGCAGGAAGACGGTCAGGAGTGGAGCACCGACATCACCCTCGGCAGCACCTTCGCCGACGGGCGCGGCAGCGCCGTGCTGTCGGCCGGTTACTTCAACCGTGACGACATGTACAAGGACGCCCGTGCCTTCGCGGCGCAGGCGAGCACCACCACGGGGACCTTCCCGGGCGGCTCGTACACCGCCGGTGCAAACGTCCCGACCCAGGCCGCGGTCGATGCGGTCTTCGGCCCCGGCCGCTGTGCCCCCAACGGTGGTTCGACCGGCTTCGGCTTCAACCCCGATGGCACGCTCTTCTGCACGGGCGTCGCGGGCAACCCGCTTGATGTGGTGGGCTACACGGGTCCGGCCTCGGACATCGCCACGAACTTCTTCCCGGACTTCTTCTCGTACAACTTCGAGCCTGCGAACATCCTCGTGCTCCCGATGGAGCGCTGGAACGTCTACGGTCGCGTCGGCCTCGAGGTGAGCGACAACTTCGAGCCGTACATGCAGTTCATGTACACCAACTACAACGCGCTGCAGGAGCTCGCTCCGACGCCGGCCGGCGGTTCGACGGGCTTCACGGTCCCGCTGACCAACCCGTTCATCCCGGCGCAGCTGCGCACGCTGCTCGCTTCGCGTCCGACCCCGGGTGCGACCTTCGACCTCGCCAAGCGCTTCAACGCGCTGGGCGGCCGCACGGGCTTCAACACGCACGATGTGTGGCAGCTCACCTCGGGTGCCACGGGCGACATCATGGGCTCCTGGCGCTATGACGCCTACGCGTCCTACGGCCGCTCGGTCCTGAACGAGATCCAGGGCGGCAATGTCCGCCGTGACCGCACCCAGACGCTGCTCAACGCGGCCGATGGCGGTCGCTCGCTCTGCACCGACGGCCTGAACCTGTTCGGCTCCGCGCCGATCAGCCAGTCCTGCCGCGACTACATCAGCCTCGAGGCCAAGAACCTCACGGTCATCCAGCAGTCGATCTTCGAGGCCACGGCCTCGGGCGATGTGGTGGCGATGCCGGCGGGCATGGTCCAGGCGGCGGTCGGTGCCAGCTACCGCGAAGTCGACTTCGACTTCAAGCCTGACGGTGGCCTGCAGCCGGGCATCGTGGCCGGCTTCAACGAGCAGAAGCCTGTCGCCGGTGCGCTGAACTTCACGGATGTGTTCACCGAAGTGGCGATCCCGCTGCTCAAGGACATGCCGTTCGCGCAGTCGCTGTCGCTGACCCTCGGCTACCGCATCACGGACAACAGCCGCTCCGGCTCGGACGACACCTACAAGGCGACGTTCGACTGGACCGCGAACGATGTCCTGCGCTTCCGCGGCGGCTACCAGCACTCGGTGCGCAGCCCGAACATCGGTGAGCTGTTCTCGCCCCAGCTGAACAGCTTCCCGACCTTCACGAACGCGGACCCCTGCAACACCACGGGCACCATCGCGGCGACCTACCGCAACGGTCCGAACGGTGCGCAGGTCCGTGCGCTCTGCGCCGCGCAGTCGTCGGTCGCCGGTGGCGCGACCTTCGTGCAGCCGGCTTCGCAGGCCAACGCCATCGTGGGCGGCAACCCGAACCTCATCCCCGAGGTCGCGGACTCGTTCACGGTCGGCTTCGTGCTGAACCAGCCGATCTCGGCGCTCGACCGATCGTACTTCTCGGTCGACTACTGGTCGGTCGAGCTCGAGAAGGTCATCGCCGCGGTGGGCGCCACCACGATCGTGCAGCGCTGCTACAACCGTGACAACGCCAACCCGACCTACGACATCAACAACTCGTGGTGCAGACTGTTCCAGCGCAGCGCCACGAACGGCGGTGTCGAGCGTCTGCTGCAGCTCTCGCAGAACCAGGCGTTCAACAACATCAGCGGCGCTGACATCGTGGCCGGCATCGGCTTCGACCTCGGCGATACCGCCGGTGCGCTCGACTTCAACATGACGGCCACCTGGACCGAGAAGAACGAGTCGCAGACGACCGCGGTGGATCCGGTGTTCGACTATGTCGGCACCATCGGCAGCGGCACGGGCTCTTCGGTGCCCGAGTGGAAGATGAACCTCGATACGGTGTACTCGCGCGGTCCGCTCAAGCTCACGCTGAGCAGCCGCTACATCGACTCGATGGTCAACGCCCAGACGGTGACCGGCGGCTCGCCGATCACCAACACCGGCGTGCCGGCGACCTGGTACTTCGACCTGATCGGTCGTTACGAGGTGACGGGCAACCTGACCATCCGCGCGGGCGTCAACAACCTCGCGGACCAGAAGCCCCGTCTCTACTCGCCGAACGTGCAGGCCAACACCGATCCTTCGCTGTACGACGTCCTCGGCCGTCGTTACTACGTGGGTATCGACTACCGCCTGTGATCGGATAGACCTTCTGGGTCACGGATGCGCCGCCTTCGGGCGGCGCATCTGTTTCGGGGATGCGCCGCCTTCGGGCGGCGCTCCTTTTTCACGCGGGCTGTGCGTCGAACGCGACGGTGAGGCGCGGGGTGTCGTCCTCGAAAGGCACCGTGCCATGCCAGAAGTACGACGGGAACAGCGCCAGGCGGCCCACCTTGGGCCGCACCATGTGCTGAGGCGCGAGGCCCGTCAGCCCGAGGTCCTCGTCCGGCTGCCCGAACTGCAGGCAGCCTGCGTTGTCCTTGGGGTCGCCGCCCATCGACGGCGGCAACTGCACGTAGAACGCCGAACTCAGCCAGCCTTGCTGGTGGAAATGGTTGGCGTGGCGGCCGCTCGCCAGCAGCTTCGCCGACCATGAGCCGACGAAGCGGGATCCGCGGGTGTTGCGGCACAGGAACGGGTGCGACGGATCCTCAGGCAGGCGCGAGAGCGCCTGCCGGATGGCCTGTTCCAAGGCCTCACGCAGTTGCACGATGACGGGCGCATCACCGCCCAACAGGTTGCCGGAGGTCTGCGAGCCGTTGCGCAGGCTCTGCCGCAGCGGCGCGTGGCGTGCATGGTGCAGCGCGAGCAGATGTGCCCGCAGTCCGTCGATCCACGACGCCACATCGAGGTCGACGGTCTGGACCAGCCGCTCGTGGTCGCAGAGCCATCGTTCGCGCAGGTCGCCCGACATGCGCCACGCCGTGCCGATCAGCGCGAGCAGTTCCTGGTCGTAGCCGATCCAGGCCAGCGTCTCCTCGGCGGCTTTCGCGGCATGCTCAGGCCGCCGGGCGGCGAGCAGCACCCGCACCTGCGCGCGGCGCCAGACGACATCCCGTCGCCAGACCTCCGGTGCGTCGGCGAGACGCTCGAGCGCGCCCACGATGTCGCCGGCCTGCCGATGCGCTTCCGCCGCGAGCGCGGCGAGAGACGCGCTGTCCTCGCGTCTGCGCAGCTCGTCGATGACGATGATCGCCGCTTGCGGCTTGCGCGCGGCGAGGAAGAGCTGCGCGGCGCCGAGCTGCAGCGTCCGGTCGGCGGGACGCGCCGCGCTAGCGCGCACCAGCCCCTCGAACGCGGTCTCCGGCGCATCGCCGTGCTCCCACAGCATCTCCGCCAGCATGATGTGGCCGGCCGCGTAGTCCGGGTGGCGCGCGCAGAGCGTGCGGGCGAGGGCGATGGCGCCCGCGGTGTCGCCCACATCGAGCAGCGCGCTGGCGCGCGCATCGAGGAGTTCGGGCGAGCGCATCCCGAGGCGTTCAGCGACCTCGTAGTGTCCGAGCGACGCGGCCGGCCGGCCCCGGATGCGCTCGGCCACGCCGAGCGCGAGCCGCAGCGGCGGATTGTCGGGATCGAGCGAGACCGCCGTGCCGAGGCTGGCGGCAGCGCCTTCGACATCGCCGGCGGCCCGCTGTGCCGCGCCCAAGGCATGCCAGCCGGCGGGCCACTTCGGCGATGCGACGGTGGCCCGACGGGCCGCCTCGAGCGCGCCTGCGATGTCGGCGGTGCGCAGCAGCGACACGCTGAGATTGATCCAGGCCTCGGCGTTGCCGGGATCGAGCGCGAGCGCCGCGCGGTAGCGCGTTATCGCGGCGTCGGTCTGGCCGAGCGCGACGAGCAGGTTGGCGTGGTTCGCGGCGAGCTGCGGGTCCTGCGGGTCGAGCGTCAGCGCCACCTCGAACGCGCGACGGGCCGCCTCCAGCTGCCCTTCCGCCTTCAGCGTCAACGCGAGCAGATGCTGCACCTTGCCGACCGCGGGGAGCTCGATGGCCAGCGTCCGCGCCTCGGCCAAGGCTTCGGCCTTCTTGCCCTGTGCGAGCAGACCTGCGGCCCGCTGCAATCTTTGGACCTGGTCGCGGGTGGGTGGACGGCCCGGTGCGGTCGAAGTCACGGCCGCTTCGCCTCCGCAGGCTCGACCTTGAGGATGCGCGGCACCCCCTCGAGCTGCATCCGGTAGCCGCTGAAGATGCCGAGAGTGATCGTGCCGCGGTAGCGCCGACCGGGCCGCAGCCGTTGGTCGGCGGGCGCAGGCACCACCTCGCGCCACACGGTGCCCGTGGCCGTGGTGAATCGGCCGCGGCCTGTGGCGTCGTAGACGGCGGCGACGACTTCGACCGCGAGCGGCTGCGGCGCCCGGTCCGCGTCGCTGGCGCCGGCGACTCCGGTGGCGGCAGCGGGCGCGGCGCTCGCGGCTATCGGCGCGGCGGCCGACCCCGAGGCCGGACGCGCGGCGGCGGCGATCGCCAGCACCTCTGCGCGCGTGGTCGCCGGCGTGAGCGCGTAGCGGATGTCGACCCGCGCCTCGACATCCACCATCGCCTCCGAATAGCGCTCCTCGGTCTTGACCGTGACATCGCGCACCGCGCCCAGCACGAATCCGAGACCGCGCGCGGCGGCATCGCCGCGCGCCTGCGCCGCCGCCGTCGCGCGTTCGATCGCAGCGCGGCGCAGCCCGTCGAGATCGCCGTGCGCCGGCGCGACGCTGCGCACCTTCACGCCCGGCAGCGCCGCCAGTTCCCTGAGCAGCGGTTGCGCTGTGTCTCTTGCGACGATGGCCCGTATCTCGCGCACGGCGGACCATGACCCGCCGTCCGCCACGGGAGTCGCGGGCAGGTCGGCGACCTGCGGTGTCGCCGGGTTTCCGCTCACCGTGGGCGATGCGGCGGCGAGGCGCCCGAGCAGCTCACGACCGGTGGCCTCAAGCGCCTGCACGGCGTCTTCCGGCGTCCTGCCGACGGCGCTCAGCGCCACGGCGACCTCGACCCGGTCGGCGGGCGCCGAGACGACCTCCGTGCCCTGCGTCGAGAGGCCTTCTGCCGGCGGAGTCGCAGCGCCGGCGACGAGCACACAGGCCGCGGTGGATGCCGCGAGCAGCAGCGCGCGCCGTAGACGCCCGCGGGGACGCAGGGTGGTGATCGCCACGCTCATGCGCCGAGAAGGGACCGCAGGATCGGCGGCAGCCCGAGCACGCCTAGCCAACCCAACTTCGCGATGCGGTGCAGCGCGGGCCGCGGATGGTTCCAGAGCCCGAGCGCGCCGAACGCGCCGGCGGCGCCCGCGCCCGGTATCCAGATGCCGGCGAGGCCGAGGAAACCGAGCAGGCTCAGCAGCCGGATGCCTGCGCCCGGGATGTCACGCGCGACCGGATGGCGCAGCCCGATGAGGCCCGCGAGGCCGATGAGCCCGAGCAGCGCGATCAGGCCCAGCCACAGCGGAGGCGATGCTGCGTCGCTCACTCGACGCGCTGCCAGTACTGGTTGCGGTGGAAAGGACCCAGGAAGCCGCGCACCTCGAGCTTGCGGCCGCCATCCTGGGGCGTGAGCCGCACGCGATAGACCTTGCCGTTGTTGGGGTCGAGGATGCTGCCCCCCTCCCAGTGGGCGCCGCCGCGGTCGCGCTTCACGCCCTCGATGATGGTCATGCCCGCTACGGGCTTGTCCTTGCGCGCACCGGTGCAGGCGACGCACTTCGCATCGCCCTTGCCCGGTGTGAGCACGCGCTCGATGCGTCCGGAGAGCACACCGCCGGCCTCGGTGATGCGCACCTGCGAACGCACCTCCCCCGTTTCGTCGTCGACGGTCTTCCAGAGACCGACGGGTGATGCGGCCGCGGCGTGCCCGCCGACTGCGGCGGCGAGGCAGAGCAGCAGCGCGGTGATCGGCTGTCGGGCGATACGGTGCGAGGGGCTGCGCAGGCGGGGCGTTCCGGTCATGCGGGCGATGGTAGCGTGGCGATGGGATGTCATGCACCTGCGTCTGCGCCGCCTCGTGGCGCCGGTCCAGGGCCGGGTCGACGAGGTGCGGATGCTACCTTCGTTGCATCGGGCGGTATGTTCCCGCCGATGTGCATCCTTCGGATAGAGCGGGGCGGGCTATGCCGTTAGCGTCTCCGGCAGGCCATTCCAACCAGGAGGATCTCCATGGACCATTCACGTCGCGGTTTTCTGTTGACGGCCGTCGCGCTGACGCCGGTCGTGCTCGGTGGCTGTGCCGCCTCGAAGATGTTGAACCCCATCGGCGGCGGCACCGACGCACTGCTGAAGGGGCTCGGTGGGCTGGGCGTTTCGCCCATGCAAGCTTTGGGCGGCGCCGGTTCTTTGATGAACGTCGCCAAGTCCGCCTTGGGTGCGGACCGGTTCGGAGCGGTGTCGAAACTGCTGCCGGGCATGGACAGCATGCTCGGACAGGCGGCCAATATCCCCGGCCTCGGCGCGTTGCCGACCGACATGGCGGGTGCCGCTTCCGCGTTCAGCAAGCTCGGCATGAAGCCGGAGCAGGTCGGTCAGTTCGGCGACTACATCACCGACTATCTCGGCAAGAACGGCGGCGGTTCGGCCGCCAAGATGCTGGGCGGCGTCTTCAAGCCGTGATCTTTGATGTCGCGCGGCCGTCCGGGTCGGACCGAGGTCGTCGCATGGTTCGTCCGTTCTTTACGGTGTTAGCATTCCGGAGCCCGATGTCGGGCAGGGGGGGTCAAAGATGTCTGTCAACATTCTCGAACTACTGAACAGCGGTATCGGCAAGCAGCTCATCGGTCAGGCCGGCAGCATGCTCGGCGAGAGCGATTCCGGCATCCAGTCGGCCGTCGGTTCCATGATGCCGGCGCTGCTCGGCGGCATGATGAGCAAGGCCGCGACGCCGCAGGGTGCGGGCGATCTGTTCAAGATGGTGCAGGGCCTCAACATCGATACCGGATCGCTCGGCGACATCGCGGGCATGCTCGCCGGCGCCGCGGGCGGCGGCGGCGGCGCGAGCGCGTTGCAGTCGATGGGCACCACGCTGCTCAGCGGCCTGCTGGGCGGCGACAAGACCAACAACCTCGCGAGCGCGCTGTCGTCGGTGGCGGGCATCAAGCCGTCGTCGGCTTCGTCGCTGCTCAGCATCGGTGCGCCGCTCGTGATGGGCGTCGTCAAGAAGATGGTCGGCGACGGCGGACTCGACGCTTCCGGGCTCGCCTCCGCGCTGCTCGGCCAGAAGTCCGCGCTGCAGGGCGTGAACCTCGACCCGCGCATCACCGGCGCGCTCGGCTTCAACAGCATGTCGAGCATGCTCGGCGCGCTGCCCAACGCTGCGGCCGCCACCGGTGCCGCCGCCACGGCGGGCGCCTCCGGTCTGCGTCGGCTGTTGCCCTGGATCATCGGTGCGCTGCTGCTGTGGCTGCTGTGGAACTGGTTCTCGGGCCGCAAGACCGAGACCGCTCCGGTGCCCGCACCGGCCGCCGTCGAGGCGCCGGTCGCCGCGCCGGTCGCGCCCGCGGCCGCCGTCACGCTCCCGGCTTCGGTCTACTTCGAGACCGGCTCGGCGGCGATCGGTGACGAGGGCAAGGCGACGATCTCCGGCGCTGCGGCCATCGTCGCGGCCGAGGGCGGCAACATCGCCCTCACCGGCCACACCGACAAGACCGGCGATGCGGCGGCCAACGAGGAGCTCGCCAAGCAGCGCGCGCTCGCCGTGCGTGATGCGCTCATGGCGGCAGGCGTCGCCGAGAGTGGCATCGTGATGCAGCCGCCGATGTTCGTCACCGGTGCGTTGAACGACCGTGAGGCGCGTCGGGTGGACATCACCCGTCCGTGATCCTGTCGAGTACCCCGAGGCAGGGGCGCCGCCATGGAAGGCGGCGCTTTCTGCTGACGGGGCGGCGCTGTCGGCTCCGCCTGCCGGGCGTCAGCGCCGTCCGGCGGCGCGCCCGCGGC
>DAIMYL010000041.1:10779-14707 GCA_036734505.1 Steroidobacteraceae bacterium
AGCGCGCCCGCGTAGCGCTCGTAGACGATCTTCCCGCGGTGCAGCACCACGATGCCGTCGGTGTAGTTGGCGAGCAGCGAGTCCGACCAGGTCATCGGCTGCGCGCCGCCCATCGGTGTGAAGGTCACCGCGTCGAGATCGTCACGCAGCGCGCGCGGCAAGGCGCTCACGGGTCCGTCGCCGCGCGGCACATCGACGGTCGGGATCAACGCCCGCCAATGGGAGAAGCTCCAACGCAGCTGCGGGAACTGCATGTACGAGCGGTCGTAGAACGCGATGCGCCGCTCGGGCGGCGGCGGGTCGCCGACCATCCATCGCATCGCGACCGGGTCGCTGGCGCGGGCGTCGGGGAGGGCGGGCGGCGGTGTGCTGGCCGCCGCCGCCAGGTCGCCGACCAAGCTGGTCGCGAAGAGCAGAAGCAAGAGCGGCAGGGTCCGAGGGTTGCGGTCGGTGCTCAAGGACATCGGGTCTCTCCGGTGCGGCTCATGCGGGCGTGCGGTACCGCGTCTGCAAGGCTTCATCTTCGCGCAGTGCGGTCTCACCCGCCTTCTGGAAGGCGGCCATCAGCGCCAGCATGGGGGGCGACACCGCGCGCTTGCGCAGGCGCACGACGGACCATGAGGAGGTCAGCCAGGGCGGCTGCAGCAGCGGGACGATCGTGCCGCGCTCGAGTGCGGCGCGGACCTGTCCCAGCGAACCGATGGTGAAGGCATCCGAGTTCATGACGGCGCCCACCGCCATGCCCGCCGTCGCGCACTCCATCGCCGGGAAGGGCGGTGCCGGCCGGCCGGAGGGCTTGCGACGGTTCTTCAAAAGCGGCTTCAGCACGCGGGGCGGCAGCATCACGACCTGCGCGAAGGGGAAGTCGAGGATGTCCGCGAGACCGATATGGCGGCGTCCCGCGAGCGGGTGCCCCGCGCGCACCAGCACCCAGCCGCGCAGGGGCGCCAGCGTCATCATCGGTTCGAAATCGGCGTCCTCCGCGACCACGCTGCTCTCCGCGATGCCGAGGTCCACCGAGCGCGTCCGCACCGCCCGCGCGACCGACGCGGGATCGGTCATCACCATCCTCAAGCGGATGTCGGGGCTCGATACGCTGAACAGCCCGGCCGCCTCGGCGCCGATCGCATCGACGACATATGGGCCGAGCGCGGCGGACACCTCCGCGGTCGCGATGCCTCTCGCCTGATCGACCTCCCGCTCGAGCCCCTGCGCGCTGCTCAGGACCTCCTCGGCGTGCTGCATGAAGACGCGGCCGAAGTCGGTGAGTTCGTTGCCCAGCCGGTTGCGGTGGAAGAGCGGCACGCCGACCCGCGACTCGAGTTCCATGATGCCGCGGCTGAGCGAGGGCTGGGCGATGTCGAGGGCCTCGGCGGCGCGGCTGAAGCTCCCGTGCTCGACCAAGGCTTGGGCGTATTGCAGCAGTCGGAGTTCGAAGCGCATGGGCGTCACTGTAGTCGGCCCCGGGCATGAAATCTATGCGTTTTGCGCATGATCATTCGCCCAAGGTAGGACAAGGAGACGAGGGTCGGGCGTGTACCGTGCCACGGTGTTCCATCAGTCAGAGGTCACGATGTCACTTCGTCGCCCATACGATGTCCTCGTCGGCTTGCTCGTCACCGTCGCTTCCGTGCTGGCATCGCCGGCGGTGGACGCACAGCAGGCGCGGTTCGACGCCCTCGCGGCCAGCCCCATGTCCGAGAACCGGCCCACCCCGCAGGCGGCCGAGACCCTGATGGACGAGCTGCTGTTCCAGCGCGCCACGCAGACCTATCTTTGGGCGCTGCCGTTGATCAACACGCTGGGCATGAAGGAAGGGTCGGAGCGGGTCTTCGGCGCCGGCTACAACGTGCTGCCGATCTGGAAGCGGCGTCTCGATGCGCGGACCCTGGTCACGACGCCGAACTCGGATGTGATCTACGCGATGAGCTATGTGGACCTCGGCAAGGACGGTCCGCTGGTCTTCGAGGCACCGCCGAACCTGCAGGGCATCCTCATGGATTTCTGGCAGCGGCCCATCCCGGTGGACGGAGGCAAGTTCGCCGGCGATGTCGGGCTGCCGGGTCCCGATGCAGGCAAGGGAGGGAAGTTCCTGCTCTTGCCGCCGGGGTACAGCGGCGAAGTGCCGGCCGGTCACTTCGTGTACCGCTCATCGACCAACAACGTCTTCATCTTCCTGCGCTCGTTCTACAAGGATCCTGCCGACCTCAGGCCCGCTGTCGCGCTGATCGAGCAGTCGAAGATCTACCCCTTGAACGGCAAGGCTACGGCCAAGCCGATGGTGTTCCCGGACGCATCCGGTGTGCCGGCGGACCTGCTGCCGGTGAGTGACGGTCGCGCGTTCGATCAGCTCAAGCGCCTGCTCGACGCCGAAGGCAGCCACCTCGCCGAGTCTGACTCGCTCGGCATGCTGGCCGCCCTCGGCATCATCAAAGACCGGCCGTTCAACCCCGACGCGCGCACCCGCGCCATCCTCGATGCCGCGGCCCGAACGGCGTACAAGATGAGCCGCGTGATCGGCTTCAAGGAAGAGGTCAGCGGCCGTTCCTTGCGCATCTACCCGGACCGTCGCTGGCTCAATCCCATGGCTGGTGCGACCGCCGCCGACCCGGCCGGACCGTTCGATCTCGGCTGGCGGCGCACGGACGGCGGTTACCTCGACCTCGACACCCGCATCTGGTTCTTCACCGACTACTACTCGGTGAGCCCCGGCATGCTCTCGCAGGTGCCCGGCAAGGGCGCCAAGTACATGATCGCCTTCACCGACGCCGATGGCGCGGATCTCTCGGGAGGCGGCGATTACCGGCTGACCTTGCCCGCCGATATCCCCGCCGCGAATTTTTGGTCGGTGACGCTCTACGAGGCCGAGAACGCCTCCGGACTCGCCAACGGTCAGCCGTTCCCCTCGCTCGGGTCGCGTGACAAGCCGGTCGCCAACGCCGACGGTACGACGGATGTCTACCTCGGACCGAGGGCCCCCAAGGGCAAGGAGCGCAACTGGCTCGCCACCGTCCCCGGCAAAGGCTATTTCGTGATCCTGCGTCTCTACGGCCCGACCGAGGCCGCGCTCGACAACAGTTGGAAACCCGGCGATATCCAGAGGTCGAAATGAAGAAGCATCCCCGAGCCCTCTCCAGCGTCACCCTCGCGGCCCTCGCGGTCGCGTCCTTGGGCGCGCTGTCCGCCGAGGCGCAGACCGTCGACACCCGCCTGGGGCCGATGAAGCTCGACAACGGCTACCCCTCGCGCGACGCGCTCGAGAAGCTCTACGACGAGATGGAGTTCCAGCGCGCCACGCAGACCTTCCTCTGGGGCCTGCCCGCGGTCGGCTTCTACGGCCTGCGCGAAGCGCAGCGCAAGAACTTCGGCGCGCGCGACGGCGAGGTCGTGGTGTACCAGTCGCTCAAGGACAAGGCGGGCATGCTGACGCCGAACCTCACCACGGTCTATGCCTTCACCTTCTGGAACCTCGTGACGCAGGGACCGCTCGTCGTCGAAGTTCCCGCGGGCGCGACCGCCGGCGGCGTGGATGACATCTGGCAGCGGCCCGTCATCGACATGGGCCAGACCGGTCCCGACAAGGGGCAGGGCGGCAAGTACCTGATCCTGCCGCCGGGCGGTGAAGACCTGAACCCGGCGGGCTACTTCGTCGTGCGCTCCAAGACCAACCAGATCTGGTTCGGCTCGCGCGGTCTCGCGCCGGACCCGGTCGAGGCCGAGGCGACGCTGCGCAAGCATCGTGTCTACAGCTGGAACCAGCGCGCCACGCCTGGCGTGACGAACTTCATCCCGGTCGGCGGGCGTGACTGGGCCTCCTGGCAGCCGAGCGACATCCGCTATTTCGAGCAGCTCAAAGATATCCTCGACGGCGAACCGATGGAGACGCACAACGGCTACTTCTACGCCATGATGCGCTCGCTCGGCATGG
>DAIMYL010000042.1:0-11749 GCA_036734505.1 Steroidobacteraceae bacterium
CCGTCGGCCGACGAGCTCGCCGCGACGCTGGCGCGGCTGCGCGCCGCGCAGACGGCCTGGGCGGCGGCGCCGCTCACGCACCGCATCGAGGTGCTCGCGCGCTGGCGTGCGGAGTGGATCCGTCGCCAGCAGGACATCATCGACGCACTCACGCTCGACACCGGACGGCATCTCATCTCTCGCGTCGAGGTGATGGGCCTGCCGCCCACCATCGACCGTTGGAGCCGGCTCGCGCCCTCGCTCGCCCGGGAGGAGGACGCGCGCTCGGCCGCGTTGCCGAACATCTCCTACCGCTCGCAGTACATCCCCTACCAGCTCGTCGGCGCGATCAGTCCGTGGAACTTCCCGGTGTCGCTGTGCTTCATCGACGCCATCCCGGCGCTGCTCGCCGGTTGTGCGGTGTTCGTCAAGCCGAGCGAGGTCACGCCGCGCTTCGCCGTCCCCGCGATGCAGAGCATCGCCGCCGTGCCCGAGCTCGCCGCCGTGCTGCATGTGCAGCCGGGCGGCCGTGAGACCGGCGAGCGTCTGGTCGAGGCCGTCGATGCCGTGTGCTTCACGGGCAGCGTCGCGACGGGCCGCAAGGTCGCCGAGGCCGCGGCGCGGCATTTCGTGCCGGCGTTCCTCGAGCTCGGCGGCAAGGATCCGCTGATCATCACCGCGAGCGCCGACCTCGAGCGCGCCACCGATGTCGCGTTGCGCGCGACCTGCCTCGCCACCGGCCAGGCCTGCCAGAGCCTCGAGCGCGTCTATGTCGACCGGCGCATCTACGCGCCGTTCATCGAGCGCCTCGTCGAGAAGGCGCGCGCGGTCGACATCAATTGGCCGGACATCCATGAGGGCACCATCGGCCCGTTCATCTTCGGCAAGCAGGCCGACATCGTCGCCGCGCAGCTCGCCGATGCGCGCGCCAAGGGCGCGCGGGTGCTCTGCGGCGGCGAGATCCTCGACCACGGCGGCAAGTGGCTCCGTCCCACGGTGCTGGTCGATGTCGACCACAGCATGACGGTGATGACCGAGGAGACCTTCGGTCCGGTGATCCCGGTGATGCCCTACGACACCGTCGACGAGGCCGTCGCGCTCGCCAACGACGGCGTGTACGGCCTGTCCGCGGGTGTCATCGCCGGCACGCTCGAGGAAGCGGAGGCCATCGGCCGACGGCTCGACGCCGGCGGCATCAGCCTCAACGACGGCTCGCTGACCGCGATGTGCCACGAGGCCGAGAAGAACTCCTTCAAGCTGTCGGGCCTCGGCGGTTCGCGCATGGGGCCCGCCGGTTACACGCGGTTCTTCCGCCGCAAGGCGATCATCCGCCAGCACGGCGCCCCCGCCACGATCGACAGCGTCAAAGAATCACTCGCCAGGAGCTGAAGCATGAGCACGCAGGACATGGGTCTGCCCGAGATCAAGATCGACACCACCTCGCTCTGCCGCGAGGAGGTCTACACAGACCGCCGTGCCGGCACGCTGCGCCGCATGGTGCCGGTGCTCGCCGACGGTTCGCCCGACGCGTCGCGCCCCATCCTCTGGCTCGGCCAGACGCAGCTCATGACCCCGGGCGGCGTGCTGCCGCTCGGCTTCGAGATCGATGCCAAGGACCTCGCCGAGGCGGTCCAGAAGTTCCCCGACGCCGTGAAGCAGGCGCTCGAGGACGCGATCAACGAGGCCCAGGAGATGCGCCGTGAGGCCGCCTCGCGCATCGTGGTACCGGATGCCGGCGGCATGCCGGGTCCCGGCAAGATCAAGTTCCCCTGACGGTTGACCGTCGGCGGGGCCTCCGATACGGTCGTCAGATGCTGCGACGCCTCCGTCGATGGTCCGTCCGGGCGCCACGCGTCATCATCGCGCTGGCGCTCGTCGCGTTCGCCGCCCCTGCCGTGGCGGGGCCGCTCGCATATTGCCTGCGCGGCGATGACCCACCCCGGGTCGTGGCGGCGGCCAGCCATTGCGAGACCCTGGCCAAGGCTCCGGGCGCCATGCATCTGCCCGCCGCCGACGAGGCGGTCGGCACGGCCGCGGCGGCTGCCGCGGTGCCGACACCCGCGCAGGGCGTCGTCCTCTTCGCGTCGGTGGGCGGGTTACTGCCCCCATCACCCGACCTGCTGCCGATCCGCCGGGATGCCTACGGAGGCGCGTCACCTGAACGCGCCTCGACATGCAGCCTCGCCGGCGCTATCGCCGGCCGTTCCGTCCGTCTCCTGATCTAGACCGACCTCCCCGTCGATGTCGAATGCCGGTCCCGTGCGGGACCGCGTCCGTGTTGCCGTGTCCGAGGTCCGTCATGTCCCGCTCCGTCCATGCTGTCCTGATGTCCGCCGTCCCCCGTGCGGGACGCGCCCTGACGCTGTGCCTGTGGCTCATGCTCCCCGCCGCGCTGTCGGCCCATGAAGGGCATGACCACGCGGAGGAACCGATCGGCGCGTCCGCGGCGATGCCCGCGCCGGGCGTGCCCGGGCGGACGGTGGTCGAGATGGCTTCGGAACTCTACGAAGCCGTGGTGGAACCGCACGGCGACCACATCGACATCTGGCTCGACCGGTATGACACCAACGAGCCCGTGACCGGTGCCCGCATCGGCGTGACGGTGGGCGATGCGGCGGAGGTCATCGCCGAGGAGGAGTCGCCGGGGCAGTACCGTGCGGCCATCAAGCCGCTGCCGCCGGGAGCCTCGGCGGCGCTCGCGCTCTCCATCCGTGCGGCGCCGGGTGAGGATCTGCTCGGCGGCACGCTCACGGACGCCACGCCGCCGACCGCGCCGCTCGCCGCGCGCCTGCTGCATGCGTTGCAGGACGGCTGGCGTTGGCTGCTCGGTGCGCTGCTCGCGGTGTTCGCCGGTGCGATGATGCTGCGGTGGCGTGCGCGGCGCCGTATCGCGGCCTCGGCGCTCGCGCTGCCGTCCGCGTCGCCGATCGCCGCGGCCGCGCTGCTCGGGGCGACGCTGATCGGCCATCCCGCATCGCTCCCGGCCCACGAAGGCCACGACCACGCCGACGGATCAGCCGCCGTCGCGCCCGCCGCAGCGGCCGGCGACCGGCCGGCGCGGCTGCCCGATGGCAGCATCGCGGTGCCGAAGCCGACGCAGCGGCTGCTCGAGCTGCGGACCTTCATCGTGCAGGAGGGCGCGGCCTCGAGGTCGCTGCGGCTCGGCGGCGAACTTGTCGGCGATCCGCGCGCGAGCGCGGTGCTGCAGACCTTGCAGGGCGGGCGGGTGTCGGGCGAAGGCGGCGCGTGGCCCGTGCTCGGCGCCCGCGTGCGTCGCGGGCAGGTGCTGCTGCGCCTCACGCCGAGCGGGTCGGGCAGCGAGCGCGCATCGACCGCCGCCGAGGCGGCTCGCGTCGAGGCCGAGCTCGCGCAGGCGCGCGCCGACCTCGCGCGGCTCGAGGGCCTCGCGGGCGTGGTGTCGCGCGCCGAGGTCGAGACCCAGCGCAGCCTCGTGACGGGTCTCATCGCGCAGCGCGCCGCGCTGCGTGCGCCCTTGGCCGCGGGCAGCGAGACCATCGCTTCGCCGATCGACGGCGTCATCGCCGCCATCGACGCGCGCGCGGGCGCCGTGGTCTCGCCGGGCGAGACCTTGCTGACGGTGATCGATCCGGCCCGGCTGTCGGTCGAGGCCGCGGCGTTCGAGCCCGTGGCGGCGGGCAGCGTGACGCGCGCCAGCGTGGCGCTGCGGGACGGCACGGCCCTCGAGGCGCGGCTGGTCGGGGTCGGCGCGCAAGCGCGCGGCGGCGCCGTGCCGGTGCGGCTCGACCTCGTGTCCGTCGCCCCGGGGCTGGTCGTGGGACAACCGGTGACGGTGTTCCTCGAGCGCGCGTCGTCGACGCGCGGTCTGCTGCTGCCGAGCGCCGCGGTCATCCGCGCACCGAACGGCGAGCGCGTGGTGTTCGAGAAGGTGTCGGCGGAGCGCTTCGTGCCGCGGCCCGTCCGCATCGAGCAGGTGTCGGCCGACCAGGTGCTCGTGCTGGCGGGGCTCACCGCGCAGGCGCGCGTCGTGGTGCGCGGCGCACACCTCATCGGCCAGATCCGCTGACGGCCGGCCATGTTCGACCGCATCATCCACGGCAGCCTGCACAACCGCGTCGCGGTGCTCGCGGCGTCGGTGCTGCTGATCGGGCTCGGTCTCTGGACCGTGCCGCGGCTCGATGTCGATGTGTTGCCGGACCTCAACCGTCCGACCGTGAGCGTGCAGATCGAGTCGCACGGTCTCGCCGCCGAGGAGGTCGAGCAGCTCGTCACCGTGCCCATCGAGGCCGCGATGCAGGGTCTGCCCGGCGTCACCCGCGTCCGCTCGACCTCGAGCCTCGGCCTGTCGTTCCTCTACGTCGAGTTCGGCTGGGACGCCGACATCCACCGCGCGCGGCAGCTGGTCGCGGAGCGGCTGGCCGCGGCCGAGGCGGCCCTGCCCGAGGGCATCCGGCCGAGCATCGGGCCGATCTCCTCGATCATGGGCGAGATCATGCTGGTCGCGCTGGCCGGGGAGGCGGCCGATCCGATGGTGCTGCGCGAGACCGCCGACTTCGTCGTCCGGCCGCGTCTGCTCGCCGTGCCCGGGGTCTCGCAGGTGATCCCGATCGGCGGTCTCGTGCGCGAGTACCGGGTCACGCCGTCGCCCGCGCGCATGCGACAGCTCGGCGTCACGCTCGACGACATCGAGCGGGCCGTGCGCGGGTTCTCGGCCAACGCGGGCGGCGGCTTCATCGACGACCGCGCGCAGGAGTTCGTGATCCGCACCCTCGGCCGGGAGCGCGACCCCGCCGCGCTCGGCGGGCTCGTGGTGGCGGTCCGCGACGGCATGCCGGTGCTGCTGTCGGCGGTCGCCGAGGTCGGCTTCGGCGCGCGGCCGCGCCGTGGCAGCGCCGGCTTCGGCGGCGAACCGGCGGTCATCCTCGGCATCCAGAAGCAGCCCGGCGTCGACACGCTGGCGCTGACCCGCGAGCTCGAGCGCACGCTCGCCTCGATGCGCACGACGCTGCCCTCGGGGATCACCCGGCTCGAGGTGCAGTTCCGGCAGGCGACCTTCATCGAGAACTCGATCGGCAACGTCCGCACCGTGCTGCTCGAGGCGCTGGTGATCGTCGGCATCGTGCTCTTCCTGTTCCTGATGGATGTGCGCACCACGCTCATCTCTTTGGTGGCGATCCCGCTGTCGGTGCTCGTGACCGCCGTCGTGTTCTGGTCCGCGGGCCTCTCCATCAACACCATGACGCTGGGCGGCCTCGCGATCGCCATCGGCGAGCTGGTCGACGACGCTGTGGTCGGCGTCGAGAACATCCTGCGGCGCATGCGCGAGAACCGAGCCGCGGAGCGGCCGCGCCCCGTGCTGCAGGTGGTGGCCGACGCCAGCATCGAGGTGCGTTCGGGGATCTTCTACGCGACGCTCATCATCGTGCTGGTGTTCGTCCCGCTGTTCGCGCTCACCGGCATCGAGGGGCAGCTGTTCGCGCCGCTCGGCATCGCCTACATCGTCTCGATCCTGGCGAGCCTCGTCGTGTCCGTCACGATCACGCCGGTGCTGTGCCACTACCTGCTGCCGTCGTTGGCGACCCTGGAGCGGCCGGAATCGCGGGTGGTGCGCACATTGAAGGACGCCTATTCGAGGCTGCTCGACGCGGCGCTGCCGCGCCGACGGCTGGTGCTCTCGGTGGCGGCGCTCGCGGTGCTGCTCGGGGCGGTCGGCGCATGGCGCATGCCGAAAGCCTTCCTGCCCCCCTTCAACGAGGGCTCGCTGGTGGTGTCGCTCGCCTTCAACCCCGGCATCGCGCTCTCCGAGTCGGAGCGACTCGGGGCGGTGGCCGAGCGGCTGCTGAAGGGCATCCCGGAGGTGGTCTCGGTGAGCCGCCGTACCGGCCGCGCGGAGCTCGACGAGCACGCCGAGGGCGTGCACATGAGCGAGCTCGACGTGAACCTCCGCGCGGGCGACCGGCCGCGCGCGGCGGTCGTCGACGAGGTGCGCCGCCGTCTCGGGCAGCTGCCGGGGTCGGTGTCGATCGGCCAGCCGATCAGCCACCGTCTCGACCATCTGCTGTCGGGCGTGCAGGCGGCCCTCGTGGTCAAGATCTCGGGCGACGATCTCGACACCCTGCGGGCGCTCGGCGCGCAGGCCGAGCAGGCGCTCGTGGGCGTGCCAGGGCTCGTCGACCTCCGGCTCGAGAAGCAGGTGCGCGCACCGGAGATCCATGTGCGCGTGGACGAGGATGCGGCGCGCTTCCAAGGGGTGACGCCGGCCGCCGTGTCGCAGCAGGTGGAGATGCTGGCCGGCGGCGAACGCGTGGCGGAGGTCATCGACGGGCCGCGACGGTTCGCGGTGTCGCTGCAGCTGTCCGACGCCGATCGCACGCGGGCGGGGCTCGCCGGCGTGCTCATCGACACGCCGCGCGGCGCGGTGCCGCTCGAGAGCCTCGCGGTCGTCGAGGAGTCGGACGGTCCGAACCAGATCCAGCGCGAGGACGGCCGTCGCCGCATCGTCGTCTCGGGGAACATCGAAGGCGCGGGCGCCGACCGGGTGGTCGCCGAGATGCAGCGCCGGCTCGCCGCACTGCCGCTGCCGATCGGCTACTCGCTCGACATCGAGGGCCAGTTCCGCGCCCAGCAGCAGGCCTCCCGCCTGATCGGGTTGCTGTCGGTGGTGTCGCTCGGGCTCATCTTCCTCGTACTCTATTCGAGGTACCGGTCGGGCGCGCTCGCGCTCATCATCATGGGCAACGTGCCGCTGGCGCTCGTCGGCTCGGTGGCGGCGCTGCTGCTGGCGGGCCTCGACCTCTCGATCGCGGCGATGGTGGGCTTCATCACGCTCGCCGGGATCACGGCGCGCAACGGCATCCTCAAGGTCAGCCACACCCTGAACCTCGTGCTGCGCGAGGGCCAGCCCTTCGCCCGCGCGACTATCCGCCGCGCCTGCCTGGAGCGCATGACGCCGGTGCTGATGACCGCCGTGTCGGCGGCCATCGCGCTGCTGCCGCTGATGATCGGCGGCGACCAGCCGGGCAAGGAGATCCTGCATCCGGTGGCGGTGACCATCTTCGGCGGACTCATCACCGCGACGCTGCTCGATGCGGTGGTCACCCCCGTGCTGATCGAACGATATGGTGCGGCCGCGCTCGCGCGGCTGCGGGATGATGAAAAAGATGCGGGAACCCCCGCGGAGGCTTACTGATGCGTACTTTCTCACTCAAGGCTCTCGCCACGGCCGCGCTGGCCGCGCTCCTGCTCTCGTCCGCTCCGGCATCGGCCAAGCAATGGGACATGACGGCCGGCAGCTACCACACCCATCTCATCTTCCACGGTGACCGCTTCGAGCTGCACCTGCACGACAAGGCGACCCACGGCATCGTCGACACCTCGAGCGGCCGCTACACGGCGACGCTGCTCGCGGGCGGCAAGACGACGACGGTACCGCTCACGGCCTCGAAGTCCGGGATCCTGACCGGCCGCCCGGTGCCGAGCGGCGACTGGGTGTTGCTGTTCCGTGTCGAGGCGCCGGGACGCGCGCCGGTGCAGGTGCGTTACTCGTCGAAGATGAAGCCCGGTACGCAGCCGTCTGAGGCCAAGCCTGCGGACAAGGCGAAGGCGACGGGCCACGCCGGACATGCGCATCACGATGGGCATTGAGACCATCGCTGGTCGCCGCGCGCTGATCGTCGCGTCCGTCGCGCTGTGGCCGGCGTGGATGCCCTCCGCAGCGCAGTCGGCGGAGCCGTCTTCCGTGCTGACGCTCGAGCAGGCGCTCGAGCGGGCCGCGGCGGACGGTCCCGCGGTGCGCATCGCGCAGGGCGAACGCGATGTGGCGGCCGCGCGGGCGCGGCAGGCGAGGGCGTGGGGCAACCCCACGCTGTCGATCGAGGTCGAGAACGTGCTCGGCCAGGGGTCGTACCGCGATTTCGATGCGGCCGAGACCACGGTATCGATGACGCAGCCGTTGCCGGTGGGCGGCGGTCGCGGCGCGCGGTTGCGCGCCGCACGGTCGGAGGAGACGGCCGCCGAAGCCGGCATCGCGCTCGCCGCGCTCGAGATGCGCCGCGATCTCACGGTCGCCTACGCCGAAGCGGTGGCGGCGGACCGGCTGGCCGGCATCGCGCGCGAGCGTGCGGCCCTCGGTGGCGCGACGCGCGACGCGGTCGCGAAGCGGCACGCGGCCGGGCTCGAGTCCGACCTGCAGCGCGCCCGCGTCGAGGTCGAGACCGCGGCCATGCAGGCCGAGGCGCGACGGGCCGCGGCCGCCGCGCTGGCGCAGCGTCGTGCGCTCGCCGCGCACTGGCGTGAAGAGACCGTGACCGCGCCGCTCGACGACGCCTGGTTCGATGCAGCGCCGCGGCCGGTGGAGGCGATGCCGACCGCCGACGACGAGCACCCGCTGCTCGCCGTCGCGCGCGCCCGCGTCGCGCAGTCGAAGGCCTTGCTCGAGGCGGTGCGCGGCGCGCGCACCGGCGGCCTCGAGGCGACGGCCGGGACGCGGCGCCTCAAGGAGACGCCCGACGCCGGCCGTGCGTGGGTGCTCGGGCTCGCGATGCCGCTGCCGCTCTGGGACCGCAACGAGGCCGGCATCGCCGAGGCCCGGGCCGCGCTGCAGACGGCGGAGCTCGACGCGGAGCGCGCGGCGCGCGACCTCGCGTCGGGGCGCGAGTCGGCCCGCGCCGATCTCGACGCGGCGCGTCTCGAGGTGGAGGCGCTGGTCGCGAGCGGTCTGCCGTCAGCGACCGCGGCGGCCCAGCTCGCGGCGAGGGGGTACGAAGCGGGGCGGCTGTCGCTGCTCGAGCGCCTCGAGGCGGAACGGGCGTGGGTACAGGCCCGCGAGCAGCTGGTGTCGGCCCGGCTGCGGTTGCGCGCCGCCGAGGCGCGGCTCGCGGCCTATCAGGCGTCGAGCACCGAGCGGTAGACCTCGGCGTACTCGACGGCGTCCTTGACGCACACCGCGAGGTCCTTCAGCAGACCGTCGTGCAGGTCGTAGATCCAGCCGTGGACCTCGAGCGGCTTGCCGCGGTCCCAGGCGCTCTGCACGATGGTCGTCTGGCCGACGTTGAGCACCTGCTCGATGACGTTGAGTTCGCACAGCCGGTGCAGGCGCGAGGCTTCGTCGGGCAGCTCGTCGAGCCGCTCGCGGTGCTTCTTCATCACGTCCTGCACATGGCGCAGCCAGTTGTCGATGAGTCCGAGACGGCTGTTGCGCAACGCGGCCTGCACGCCGCCGCAGCCGTAGTGGCCGCAGACGATCACATGGTCGACATCGAGCACATCCACCGCGTACTGCAGCACCGAGAGGCAGTTGAGGTCGGTATGCACCACGACGTTGGCGACGTTGCGGTGCACGAAGAGCTCGCCCGGCAGCAGCCCCACGATCTCGTTGGCGGGTACGCGGCTGTCGGCACAGCCGATCCACAGGTAGTCCGGCGACTGCTGACCGACCAGGGTCTCGAAGAAATGCGGGTCGCGGCTCTTGACCTCGTCGGCCCAGGCTCGGTTGCGGTCGAAGAGCGGCCGCAGGCTCCTCACGGCGCCACCGATGCGGGGGGCGGCTCCGGCCGCAGCGTACGCTCGAAGAAATCGCTGATCGTCCGGTAGCCGTGCAGGCCGGTGGACGGGAAGCGAAGCAGCGCGTGCTTGCTGCCGGGGTAGGGCATCACCTCGAAGGGCTTGCCGAGGTCCTGCAGGCGCTTGAAGAGCGCGGTGCTGTGCGTGAAGAGCACGTTGTCGTCGGCCATGCCGTGCATCACGAGCAGCGGCCCTTTCAGCGCCGCGGCATGCGTCATGACATTGCCGTCGCGGTAGCCCTCTGGGTTGCTCTCGGGCGAGCCGGCTTCGGGTACGCCCATGTAGCGCTCGGTGTAATGCGTGTCGTAGAGCCGCCAGTCCGTCACCGGCGCGCCCGAGACGCCCGCCGCGAAGAGGTCGGGCGCGCGCATCATCGCCATCAGCGCCATGTAGCCGCCGTAGCTCCAGCCCCACACGCCGATGCGCGCCGGGTCGACGAAGGGCAGGCTGCGCAGGTACTCGACGCCCTTCACCTGGTCCTCGATCTCGATGCTGCCCATGCGGTGGTAGAGCGCCGTTTCGAAGGCGCGGCCGCGGTTGCCGGAGCCGCGGTTGTCGAGCATGAACACCACGAAGCCCTGCTGCGCGAGGTATTGGCGGTAGTAGCCGCCCCAAGCACGCTGCACCCGCTGCACGCCGGGACCGCCGTAGACCTCCACGATCACCGGGTAGCGCTTGGCGGGGTCGAAGCCGAGCGGCTTCAACATCGTCCAGTGCATCGACTGTCCGTCGGCGGCGCGCAGCGTGCCGAACTCCGGTGAGCGGTGCGCGGCGAGATAGGGCGCATAAGGATGACCCGCGTCGAGCGTGTTCGCGACCAGCACGCTCGGCGCCTTGCCGGTCGTATGGCGCAGGGTCAGCGACGGCGGCGAGTCGGGCGTCGAGAAGGTGTCGAGCCAACGCTGCGCGTCGCCGGCCATCGACACCGAATGCCAGCCCGCGCCCGTGGTGAGGCGGCGGATGCCGGCCTCGATGCGGGCGTCGCCGCCCTGTGCGCTGCCGGCGCCGGCGAGCGGCGCCGAGTAGAGATGCCGCTCGATGGGCGTGTCGCGGTTGGCGGTGAAATAGACGAGGCCGCGCGCCTCGTCGACGCCCTCGATGGCGCGCTCGCGCGAATCACCGACCACCATCCACGCGCCCGCGGTGATCGGCCGCAGCAGCTTGCCCTCGAGATCGTAGAGGTAGAGGTGCTTGTAGCCGCTGCGGTAGGACGCCCAGATGAAGGCGGGCTGCCGCGCGAGGAAAGTGAGCTCGTCGTGCAGCTCCACCCAGGTATCGCTGCGCTCCTCGAGCAGCTGCCGCGCCGCGCCGGTGGCCGCGTCGACCTTCAGCAGCGCGAGACGCTTCTGGTCACGCGTCTGGCGCTGCACGGCGAGCGCGCGCGAATCCGGGAACCACGCCACGCGCGCGAGGTAGCCGTCGCCCGCGGCGGCGGCGGGCAGCTCGCGCAGCGCGGGCGCGCCATCGGTCAGCGTCGCGAGCCAAAGATCGACGCGCGCGTTCGGGCGCCCCGCGGCCGGATACCGCTGCCGGATCACGCGCACGCTCTCGGCGAGGATCTCGAAGCGCTCGACCTCGTCCACCGTCGACTCGTCGACGCGTGCGAGCGCGATCATCCGCTCGTCGGGCGACCACCAGTAGCCCGTGTCACGGTCCATCTCCTCCTGGGCGATGAACTCCGCCATGCCGTAGGACACGAGCCCGTCGCCGCCCTGCGTCACCGCGGTCTCGCGGCCGCTCGCGACCTCGATGACATGCAGGTCCTGCTCGCGCACGAAGCTCACATAGCGGCCACGCGGCGAGAAGCGCGCGTCGGTCTCCGCCGCGGCGGTGCTCGTCAGACGCCGCACCGCCTGGGCGCCGCGCGGCGCCTTGAGGTCGTAGAGGAAGAGGTCGCCCGCGATCGGGATGAGCAGCAGCCGCGAGTCCGGCGAGAACTGGTAATCGACGATGCCGGCGAGCGCGACGGTGCGTTGCCGTTCGCGGCGGGCCTCCTCCTCGGGGGAGAGCTGACCCTCGTCGGCGACGAGGCGGCGCGAGTCGACGAGCAGCGCGTTCCGGCCGGTCGCGATGTCATGCGCCCAGAGGTCGAGCCGGTCTTTGGCTTCGGCGCTGCCCTGCAGGTAGGTGACGAGCTTGCCGTCCGGCGAGAAGCGGGCGCCGCGCAGCGACGCGCCGGCGAGGTCCGGGCCGCTGAAGAGGCGCTCCAGGGTAAGACGCTGCGGCGATG
>DAIMYL010000042.1:11849-14081 GCA_036734505.1 Steroidobacteraceae bacterium
AGGGCGAGGAGAGCGGCGAGGGCGGCGGGCGGGCGGTTCAGCATGGGCGTGTTCCGTTAACATGGGCGTCCTGAACGGCTCGCCCGGCTTCGCCGGAGTGTAGAGAGGAACATGCTGCATCGCCACATCCTGCCCACCTGCCTGGGATACGCCCTCATCGCCATGACCCTGACCACGCTCACGGCTTCGGCCGCGTCCTCCGCGCTCGTCTACCCGGCCGCCGAACGCGGCGCGGTGGTGGACGACTACCACGGCACCAAGGTCGCCGACCCCTACCGATGGATGGAGGACCCCGCCGCGGCCGCCACCCGCGACTTCGTGCGCGCGCAGAACGCGCTCGCCCAGCCCTGGCTCGAGGCGCTGCCGCAGCGCGAGCGCATCAAGCAGCGCCTGACGCAGCTCTGGAACTACGAGCGCGTCGGTCTGCCGCGCGTCAAGGGCGGCAAGTACTTCTTCACCCGCAACGACGGCAGCCAGAACCAGAGCGTGCTCTATGTGGCGGACTCGCTGACCGCGACGCCGCGGGTGCTGTTCGACCCGAACGCCGCGAGCCGCGACGCGACGGTGGCGCTCGCCCGCTTCGAACCGTCGCCCGACGGCAAGATCGTGGCGTATTCTTTGTCCGACGGCGGCACCGACTGGGAGATCTGGAAGTTCCGGCGCGTCGCCGACGGCGTAGACCTGCCGGACGAACTGCGGCAGACCAAGTTCTGGAGCCTCTCCTGGGCGCCGGACGCCTCGGGCGTCTACTACAGCCGCTACCCGGCGCGTCCCGACGACGCCGGCCGCGGCGACGACCAGGCCCAGCCCGTGGTCCATTTCCACAAGATGGGCACCGCGCAGTCGGCCGACCGCGTGGTCTACCAGGTCACGGACCATCCGCGCCGTGCGCCGGGCGCGCAGGTCTCCGACGACGGACGCTGGCTCTTCGTGTCGTTGTTCGACGGCTACCGCGCCAACGGCGTCGATGTCATCGACCTGCGCGATCCCGCCGCTGCGCCGCGGCGCCTGTTCGGCGCGTGGGATGCGCGCTACGACATCCTCGGCAGCGAGGGCGACACGGCGTATGTGCAGACCACCAACGCCGCGCCGCGCGGTCGCATCATCGCGGTGGACATCAAGGATCCGTCTCCCGCGCGCTGGCGCGAGGTGGTGCCGCAGGCCGACAACGCGCTCGACAACGCGAACTTCGTCGGCGGCCGCATCATCGCGACCTATGTGCGCGATGCGCAGGGCGTGGCGCGCGTCTTCGACCGCGACGGCAAGTTCCTGCAGGAGGTCGCCGGTCCCGGCATGGGCACGATCGGCGGCTTCGGCGGCAGCGCCAAGGACACCGAGACCTTCTTCGCCTACACCGACTACGCCACGCCGGGCCGCGTGATGCGGCTCGACACCGCGACGCTGGCGGTGAGCACCTGGCGCGAGCCGAAGATCTCGGCCGACACCTCGGTCTATGTCACGAAGCAGGTGTTCTACACCAGCAAGGACGGCACGCGCGTGCCGATGTTCATCACGCACCGCAAGGACCTGGTGAAGGACGGCGACGCGCCGACCATGCTCTACGGCTACGGCGGCTTCAACGTCTCGTTGACGCCCGCGTTCCGGCCGACCGTGCTCGCCTGGCTCGAGATGGGCGGCATCTACGCCGAGGCCAACCTGCGCGGCGGCGGCGAGTACGGCGACGCTTGGCATGAGGCGGGCACGAAGCTCAAGAAACAGAATGTGTTCGACGACTTCATCGCCGCCGCCGAGTTCCTGGTGCGCGACGGCTGGACGAAGCCGTCGCGGCTCGCCATCTCCGGGCGCAGCAACGGCGGCCTGCTGGTCGGCGCGACCATGCTGCAGCGGCCGGACCTCTTCGCCGCGGCGCTGCCCGGCGTCGGCGTGCTCGACATGCTGCGTTACCACACCGCGAGCGCCAACGCCCGCCAGTGGTCCTCCGACTACGGCCTCTCCGAGGATGCCGACGAGTTCCGCGCGCTGCAGGCCTATTCGCCGGTGCACAACGTTAAGCCGGGCGCCTGCTATCCCGCGACGCTCGTGACCACCGCCGACCGCGACGACCGCGTCGTGCCCTGGCACAGCTACAAGTTCGCCGCCGAGCTGCAGCGCGCGCAAGGTTGCCCTAAGCCCGTGCTGCTGCGAGTCGAGACGCGCGCCGGCCACGGCGCCGGCAAGCCGACCTGGATGCAGATCGAGGACTTCGCGGACCAGTGGGCGTTCGCGGCGCAG
>DAIMYL010000043.1:0-14055 GCA_036734505.1 Steroidobacteraceae bacterium
CGACGCTGCGGCGTCCGGGCGCCGATCCCGTCCCCTTCCCCATCGACCCGTTCGCGCGTCACTGCTTGATGCACGGCGTCGACGAGCTCGGGTTCCTGCTCTCCCAGGACGCCGCCATCAAGGCCTACGAGGCGCATCGCCCCGCATGAAGGCGCGCATCGCGGTGCTCGGGGGCGACGGCATCGGACCCGAGGTGGTGGCCGAGGGCTTGCGCGTGTTGCAGGCGGTGGAGCGTGGCGGCGGCCACGAGTTCCGGCTCGAACACCTCCCCTTCGGCGGCGCGGCCATCGACGCGCACGGCGACGGCCTGCCGCCGCACACGCTCGCGGGCTGCCTCGCTGCGGACGCCATCCTGCTGGGTGCGATCGGGGGACCCAAGTGGGGGCCGAGCGCGCCGGTGCGGCCGGAGCCCGCGCTGCTGCGACTGCGCTCCGAACTCGGCGTCTACGCCAACCTGCGGCCCATCACCGTCATGGCTGCGCTGCGCGATGCCGCACCGCTGAAGCCGGAGATCCTGGAGGGCATCGATATGCTCTTCGTCCGGGAACTCACAGGCGGCATCTATTTCGGGCGCAAGTGGCGCGAGGGGTCGACCGCGTTCGACGAGTGCAAGTACTCCGTGGCCGAGGTCGAACGCGTCACCCGCGTCGCCGGCCGTCTCGCGACGGCGCGTCGCGGCAGGATCACCCAGGTCGACAAGTCGAACGTGCTCGAGACCTCGCGCCTGTGGCGCGAGGTGAGCAGCCGCGTGCTGCGGGACGAGTTCCCGTCGATCACGCTCGAACACATGCTGGTCGACTCGGCGGCGATGCATCTGCTGCGCCGCCCGCGGGACTTCGATGTGGTGCTCACCGAGAACCTGTTCGGCGACATCCTCACCGACGAGGCGTCGATGCTCGCCGGATCGCTCGGCGTGCTGCCTTCCGCCGCGCTCGGCGACGGTCCCCGTGGGCTCTACGAACCCATCCACGGCTCGGCGCCCGATATAGCCGGGCGCGGCATCGCGAACCCCTGCGGCACCATCCTGAGCGTCGCGCTGCTGCTGCGGCATTCGCTCGGCCTCGGGGTCGAGGCGGCGCGCATCGAAACGGCGGTCGAGCGAGCGGTCGCGGGCGGCGCACGCACCGCCGACATCGCCGCACCGGGCATGACGCCGATGTCCACCCGACAGATGGGTGATGCGGTGCTCGCGGAGTTGGCGCGGGTCTGACCTGCGCCCTGGCGGCTCGCGTCGCGCCTAGAGCGCCGCAAGACCTCTTTCGAGGTCGCGCCGGAGGTCATCGAGCGCCTCGATGCCCACCGACAACCTCAGCAGGCCGTCCACCAGTCCGGCCGCCGCCCGCGCCTCCGGCGCCATCGCCGCGTGGGTCATGGTCGCCGGGTGGGCCGCGAGGCTCTCCACGCCGCCCAGGGACTCCGCCAGCGAGAAGAGCTCGATCGCCGCGACGAACCGCGCGACCGCGGGCGTGCCGCCCTCGAGCTCGATGGTGACCATCGCGCCGAAGCCACGCTGCTGCCGGCGGGCGAGCGCGTGGCCGGGGTGGGAGGCGAGCCCCGGATACAGCACGCGGCGCACGCCCTTGCGCCCCTCGAGCCAGGACGCGAGCGCGTTCGCGTTCGCCTCGTGCAAGGCCATCCTGGCGTGCAGGGTCCGTAGACCGCGCAGCGTGAGGAAGCTGTCGAAGGCCGCGCCGGTCACGCCGGTCGCGTTGGCCCACCAGGCCAGTTGCTGATGGTCCTCGGCGGATGCCGCGACCACCGCGCCACCGATGACATCGCTGTGGCCGTTGAGGTACTTGGTGGTCGAGTGCACGACCATGTCGACGCCGAGCGTGAGCGGCTGCTGCAGCACGGGGGACAGGAAGGTGTTGTCGACCGCCACCTTCGCCCCGGCCTTGCGCGCCAACGCGACCGTGGCCGCCACATCGGTGATGCGCAACAGCGGATTGCTCGGGGTCTCGATCCAGACCAGCGCCGCCGGGCGATCGAGCGCGGCGGCGACCGCAGCGGCATCTCCGTAGTCGACGAACTCCACATCGAGATCGCCGCGCAGCCGCCATGCGTTGAACAACCGGTAGGTGCCGCCGTAGCAGTCGTGCGGTGCGACGATGCGCGACCGCTGCGGCAGGATCTGCCCCACCAGCGCGATCGCGGACATGCCGGACGAGGTGACCACCGCGCCGGCTCCGCCCTCCAGCTTCGCGAGCGCGTCGGCGAGCAGGTCGCGCGTGGGGTTGCCCGAGCGCGAGTAGTCGTAGCGACCCTTCTCGCCGAACGCCGGGAACGCGTAGGTGGAGCTGAGGTGGATCGGCGGCACAACGGCCCCGGTCGAGGGGTCGCTCTCCAGTCCGGCGCGCACGGCGAGCGTGCGCGGATCGAGGGGTTCGGTCATGTAGGGGTCTCGTGTTCGGCGTGACGGGATCGGCCGCCGGGGAGCAGCACATCGAAGAACGGCCGCAGCTTGTCGCTCTCCTTGAGGAAGGTGTCGTGACCGTAATGCGAGGACATCACATGCAGCCTGCCCCGCGGCAGACGCTCGACCATCGCGCGCACATCGGCGACCGGGACGAGCTGGTCCTCCTCCACCGCGACCGCGTCGACCGGCACGACGATGCTCGCGGCATCGACGCGGTGCAGGTCGATCGACTCGGACAGGACGAGGAAACCGCCAGGGAAGTAGCGGCGGGCGTAGTCATCGCCGCGCGCCAGCAGATACTCCTCCACCGGGAAGGTGAGCCGCGCATCGGGCGTCGCACGCCGCGCCTCGCCGTCAAAGCGCTGCGCGAACTCGCTGCGGCTGCGGTAGGTGGACATGGCCATCGCACGGGCCAGCCGCAGGCCGGCGGCGCCGCGGCCGCAGGAGATCGCGAAGCGCAGCACCTCGCGCTGCATGCTGCGCCATGCCGTGGACATGGGATCGGTTCGGTCCGCGGCGCTCACCACCAACAGGCGGCGGACGCGCGCCGCGTGGCGCTGGGCGAACGCGAGGGCGACCATCCCGCCGTAGGAGGCGCCGACGATCGCGTCGACCCGGTCGATGGCCAGATGATCGAGCAGCAGCGCGAGCAGCGCCGCCTGGTCGTGGCTGGACACCGTCGGGAAGGCGCCCGGCTCATGGTCGGGACGCGGGCCCGTCGTCGCGCCGCTGCCACCGAGATAGTCGAAGGCCAGCATCCGGACCCGGTCGCTCGGGAACGAGCCTCCCTCGCCGGCGACCTCCTGCCACCAGCCTCGCTCCTCCCCCGGCGGCCCGAACACGCGCCGGTGTCCCGAGATGCCGCCCATCACGACCACGCAGGGCGCGTCGGCAGGCCCGGTCATGCGCCAAGCCAGCTGCAGATCGCGCAGCAGGCCGCCGTGATGCAGCGCCAAAGATGGCAGACGCAGGACTCCCTCGACGACATCGGTCGCGTCGGCGGGTGCGATAGCGGTCTGTGGTCGGTTCGCCATGGTCGGTCTCGTCCTCGCCCACCGGGCTCCGGGGACGAGCGGCCGCGTATGCGACGGGGCCGCCCACGCGCCGCCTCCGCGGCGTTGCAGCCCGGGCCGTGAGGCCCCGCTCATCTCGCGCGCGGACAGGGCCGCGCGCCGGAGTTGGCACCTTCCGGGCGGTGGTCGCCCGTGGGTTGCCCCGGCGTCAAAGGGCCTGTCCCTCAGCCGGTCTCGATGAGAGCGCGAATCCTACGGGCTCGATCGCCGCCGCGCAAGCCCGGGCGCTTGCCGCGGCCGCATGTTTGTTGTAATGTGTTAACGCGTTAATACATTAAAGCGCGCTGCAGCCGCGCCTGCCGGAGCCCGCATGAAGCCCCACGACGGACTGACGCCGCGCCAGGAAGCGCGGGCCGAGCGCAACCTCTACGCCGCGATGCTCACCTTGCGCAGCGTCGATGAGCTCCGCGCGTTCTTCCGCGACCTCTGCACCCCGGCGGAGATCGAGGCGATGTCCGACCGATGGGCGGTGGTCGAATGTCTCGAGCGCGGCCTGCCCTACCGCGAGATCCACAGACTGACGGGCGTCAGCGTCACCACCATCGCGCGGGTCGCGCGGTACCGCTCCGGCGGCAGCGGGGGCTACGCGACGGCCGCACGCCGCATCGGCGGCGGCTCGTCCCGCCCCGTCGGGACGGCTGCACGATGAGCGCGCCGGACCGCGGCGCGGGACGCCTGAAGCTCGCGGTGCAGAAGTCGGGACGGCTGACCGAACACTCGACCGATCTGCTGGTCCGCTGCGGCCTGAAGTTCTCCCGCGGCAAGGACCAGTTGGTCGGCTACGGCGAGAACATGCCGCTCGACCTGCTGTTCGTCCGTGACGACGACATCCCCGACCTCGTCGAGGAGGATGTCTGCGACCTCGGACTGGTCGGTCTCAATGTGGTCGAGGAGAAACGCCTCGAGCTCGCCGCACGGGGCCACGAGGTGCGCTTCAGCGTCCTGCGCTCCCTCGACTTCGGTCGCTGTCGGCTCGCCATCGCCGTCCCGGACGACGCGCCTTGGCAGGGTGTGGGCTCGCTCGCCGGCAAGCGCATCGCGACCACCTATCCCTACACCTTGGCGCGCTACCTGGAGCAGAACGGCATAGCCGCCGACATCGTCACGCTCTCGGGCGCCGTCGAGATCGCGCCGCGTCTCGGTCGCGCCGACGCGGTATGCGACCTCGTCTCGACGGGTTCGACCCTGGTCGCCAACAGGCTGCGCGAGGTGACCACCGTGCTCGAGAGCCACGCGGTGCTGGTGCGGACCCCGGTGGCGCTAGCGCCGGAGAAATCGGAGTGGGTCGAGCGATTGCTGATGCGCATCGACGGCGTGCAACAGGTGCGCGAGAGCAAGTACATCATGCTGCACGCGCCGCGATCGGCGCTGCCCGCCATACGCAAGCTGCTGCCGGGTAGCGAGTCGCCGACCATCATCCCGCTCGAAGGCCACCCGGACCGCGTCGCCGTCCACGCCGTCTGCCGCGAGAACGTGTTCTGGGAGACCCTCGAGAAGTTGAAGGCGGCGGGCGCAAGTGCGCTGCTGGTGCTGCCCGTCGAGAAGATGCTCGCATGACGACCGAAGCGCTGCTGCCCATCGTCGCGATCGACGCGCTCGATGCCGCGGCGCGTCGCGGACTGCTCGCGCGTCCGGCGAGCGAGGACCGCGCGGAGATCGTGGCGCTGGTCCGCGAGACGGTCCGCACGGTGCGGACGGGCGGCGATGCCGCAGTCCTCGACTACGCCCGACGCTTCGACGGCGGCGCTCCAGATCGGCTCCGCGTGCCGCCGCAGGAGCTCGATGCCGCCCTCGGCGCCCTGCCCTCTGCGGATCGTGCGGCGCTGGAGCGTGCAATCGCCAATGTCCGGACCTTCCATGCTGCGCAGCTGCCGGCGCCGCTGTCGCTGGAGACCATGCCCGGGGTGCGCTGCGAGCGGATCACGCGACCGCTGGACTCGGTCGGGCTCTATGTCCCGGGCGGCAGCGCACCGCTGCCCTCGGCGCTCATCATGTCGGCCGTCCCGGCCGCGCTCGCAGGCGTGCGTCGCCGCGTGCTCTGCACGCCCGCGCGCGGCGGTCGTGTCCACCCGGCCATCCTCGCCACGGCCCGCCTCTGCGGAGTGGATGAGGTGTTCGCGGTCGGCGGCGCGCAGGCGATCGCGGCGCTCGCCTACGGCACCGAGACCATACCCAAGGTCGACAAGATCGTCGGCCCCGGCTCGGCGTGGGTCACCGCCGCCAAACAGGTGGTCGCCGAGGATCCGCAGGGCGCCGCCCTCGACCTTCCGGCCGGACCATCGGAGGTGCTGGTCATCGCCGACGACTCCGCCCGCGCCGGGTTCGTCGCCGCCGACCTCCTCGCGCAGGCCGAGCACGACCCGTTGTCGCAGGCGCTGCTGCTCACCCCCTCGCCCGAGCTCGCTTCGGCCGTGCGCAGCGCCGCGCTTCGCCAGCTGCAACTGCTCTCCCGCGGCGACATCCTCCGTCGGTCGCTGGCGCGCAGCCGATTGATCCTCGTGCCGGACCTCGACACCGCCATCGAACTCTCCAATGGATACGCGCCGGAGCATCTGCTGCTGCAGGTCCGCGAGCCGCGCGCGCTGCTCGAGCGCGTGCAGAGCGCCGGCTCCGTGTTCCTCGGTCCTTGGAGCCCCGAGCCGATGGGCGACTACTGCTCGGGCACCAACCATGTGCTGCCGACCTACGGATACGCACGCGCCTACAGCGGCCTGTCGGTCTCCGACTTCCTGAAGCGCATCACCGTACAGGAGCTCACGGAGGACGGTCTGCGTGGGCTCGGGCCGACGGCCAGCACGCTCGCGCGGCTCGAGGGTCTCGATGCCCATGCGCTCGCGGTGGACCTCCGCCTGGATGCGCTGGGAGCCACGCCGTGACCGCGACCGCGCACGACATCGAGGCCGTGCTCGCGTTGGCGCGCGAGGACATCCGTGCGCTGGAACCATACAAGAACGCCAGCTGGGAACCCGCTTTCACCCGTCTGCACGCCAACGAGTCCCCGTGGCCGCCGGCGTTCGACACCGCGGACGGCGACGGCAGGCTGCATCGCTATCCGCAGCCGCAGCCGCCCGAGCTCCTGAGGGCCTTGGCCGATGCGTGGGGTGTCGACCCGTCGCAGGTGCTGGTCGGTCGCGGCAGCGACGAAGGCATCGACCTCGTGACACGCGCGTTCTGCGTCGCCGGACGCGACTCGGTCGTCGTCTGCCCGCCCACCTTCGGCATGTACGCGGTCGCGGCACGCATCCAGGGCGCTGCGGTGCGACGGGTGCCGCTCGACGCCGCACGGGGTTTCGCGCTCGATGTCCCGGGCGTCCGCGCCGCCGTCGACGCCGGCGCGAAGATCGTCTGGCTGTGCACGCCCAACAACCCCACCGGCACGGTGCTGGCACGCGAGGACATCCTCGCCGTCCTCGACGCCGCCGCCGGTCGCGCCCTGGTGATCGTCGACGAGGCGTATGTCGAGTTCACCGACCGACCCTCATGGACCCTGGAGGTGTCGCGGTATCCGCATCTCGCCACGCTGCGCACGCTCTCGAAGGCGCACGCCCTCGCGGGTGCGCGCATGGGCGCGATCGTCGCGGCGCCGCAGATCATCGCGCTGCTGCGCCGCATCGTGCCGCCCTACGCGGTGCCTGAGCCCACGCTGCGCGCCTCGCTCGCGGCGATGCGGCCCGACGCGCTCGCCGTGACCGACCGCCGGATCGCGCTTCTGAACGCCGAACGCGCCCGGCTCGCAGCGGGCCTCGCCGCCTGCGCAGGCGTGACCAAGGTCTGGCCGAGCGCGGCGAATTTCCTTCTGGTCGAATGGCTCGACGCCGGCGACGCGCTTGCTCGGCTGCGCGCGGCCGGACTGCTGGTACGCGACTTCCGCCGCTACGACGGGCTAGGCCAGACGCTGCGGCTCACCGTGGGCAGCCCGGATGAGAACGATCGGATCCTGGAGGTGCTCGCATGAAGGTCCTGTTCGTCGACCGCGACGGTACGCTCGTCGAAGAGCCGCATGACGAGCAGGTCGATGCGCTCGACAAGGTGCGGTTCCTGCCGGGGGTGTTCGCGGCGCTGACGCGATTGCGCGACGCCGGGTACGCCATCGCCATGGTCACGAACCAGGACGGACTCGGTACGCCCTCGTTCCCCCAGGAGAGCTTCGACGCACCCCATCGCTTCATTCTGGAGGCCTTCCGCTCTCAGGGCATCGAGTTCGTCGAGGTCTTCGTCTGCCCGCATACGCGCCACGACGGCTGCGTCTGCCGCAAGCCCAAGACCGCGCTGGTCGACGACTGGGTGCGCGACAACCGCGTAGACCTCGCGGCGAGCGCCATGATCGGCGACCGTGACACCGACCTCGAGTTCGCCACCAACCTCGGCATCCGCGGACTGCGCGTCCGCGTCGACGGCGAGCCTTCCGAGACCTGGCCGGCGATCGCACGGGAGCTCACAGCGCGCCGCGCAGAGGTCCTGCGCGAGACGCGCGAGACCCGTATCCGCGTGCGGGTCGACCTCGATTCGGAGGCGACGCCCCGCGCCCGTACGGGCATCGGCTTCTTCGACCACATGCTCGAGCAGCTCGGCAAGCACGGCGGCTTCGCGCTCGAGCTCGAATGCGAGGGCGACCTCGCGGTCGACGAACACCATACGGTCGAGGATTGCGCGCTGGCGCTCGGCGAGGCGGTCCGCAGGGCGCTCGGCGACAAGCGCGGCATCGCACGCTACGGCTTCCTGCTGCCGATGGACGAATCGCGCGCGCAGGTCGCGCTCGACCTTTCCGGACGGGCCTACGCGGTGTTCGAAGGCCGGTTCGGCCGCGAGAGCGTCGGCGGCCTCCCCACCGAACTGGTCCCGCATTTCTTCCGTTCATTGGCCGAGAGCCTCGGCGCCGCCCTGCATGTCTCGGTCACCGGCGACAACGCGCACCACATGATCGAAGCCTGCTTCAAGGCGACGGGCCGGGCGCTGCGTCAAGCCATCCGCCGCGAAGGCGAAGAGCTCCCCAGCACCAAGGGCGTGCTCTGACGATGTCCGACGCGGAGGACACCGTCATCATCGACTCCGGCGGCGCCAATCTGGCCTCGCTCGTCCACGCGCTCGAGCGACAAGGGACGAGCGCGCGCCTCGCGCGCAGCCCGGAAGCGCTCGAGCGCGCCTCGCGCGCGATCCTGCCCGGCGTCGGCGCCGCCGGCGACGCCATGTCCCGCCTGACGAGGAGCGGGATGGACGCGGCTCTGCGACGCTACGAGCGACCGTTGCTCGGCATCTGTCTCGGCATGCAACTGATGTTCGAGCGCTCCGATGAGGGCGATACCGCCTGTCTCGGCATCATCCCCGGGCGGGTGACCCCGTTGGTACCGGCGCCCGGAAGGCCTGTGCCCCACATGGGCTGGAACACGCTGCGGCCCGTCCGCCCGGACCCCTTGCTCGCCGGGATCGGTGCCGACGACTGGGTCTACTTCGTCCACGGCTTCCATGTCGCCGCGGCCGATGCCGGCAAGGCGCTGCTGGCGACCACCGACTACGGCGTGGCTGTGACGGCAGCTGTCCGCCGCGGCAACTTCATGGGCGTGCAGTTCCATCCCGAGCGCTCCGGCGCCGCCGGCGCGCGACTGCTCAAGAACTTCCTGGCGATGGGCTGAGCGATGACCGAGATGCGGCTCATCCCCTCCCTCGACCTGCGCGGCGGCCTCTGCGTCCGGCTGCTGCGCGGCGACTTCGGCGCCGAGACGCGCTACGAGATCGACCCGAAGCAGCTGGTGGCGCGCTATCGTGCGCTCGGCGCGCGGTGGATGCATCTGGTCGACCTCGACGGCGCGCGTGACGGCGCCCGCGGCAACCGCGCACTGCTCGGTGAGCTCGCACGCAGCGCCGGCATGGCGCTGCAGGTGGGCGGCGGCATCCGCTCGCGCGAGACGGTCGAGGATCTCCTCGGCGCGGGCATCGACCGCGTGATCGTCGGCAGCGCCGCCATCGAGTCGCCCGACGAGGTCGCCCGGTGGATGCGGGACTTCGGCGGTGAGCGGATCGGCCTCGCGCTCGATGTCCGGCTCGACGGTGCAGGTGTGCCGAGGGTGCAGACCCGCGGCTGGACGCAGGCCACCGAGACCTCGCTCTGGGAGGCTTTGGAGCGCTACGCGGATGTCGGACTGCGCCATGTGCTCTGCACCGACATCGCCCGCGACGGGGCCTTGGAGGGGCCGAACCTGGCGCTCTATGCCGCCTGCGTCGGCCGCCACCCGACGCTCGCGTGGCAGGCCTCGGGCGGTGTGCGCGACGCGGCGGATCTCGAGGCCCTGGCTGTAACGGGCGTCGCCGGCGCGGTCAGCGGCAAAGCGCTGCTCGAAGGCCGCGTGGACGAGGCCGCGATGCGGCGTTGGCTCGGCGGCGCCGAGCGGCAGGGCTGATCACGCATGCTCGCCCGCCGCATCGTCCCCTGCCTCGATGTCCGCGACGGACAGGTCGTCAAGGGCGTGCGCTTCCGCGACCATCGCGTCGTGGGCGACATCCTCGAGCTCGCCACGCGCTACCGCGATGAGGGCGCCGACGAGCTCGTGTTCTACGACATCACCGCGAGCCCGGAAGGCCGCAGCGTCGATCGCGGTTGGGTCGAGCGCGTCGCACGCGTTCTCGACATCCCCTTCTGCGTCGCAGGCGGCATCCGCTCGGTGGCCGACGCCGAGGCGGTGTTGGCCGCCGGTGCGGAGAAGGTCTCGGTGAACTCCCCGGCGCTCGAGGACCCATCGCTCATCGACGCTCTCGCACGGCGCTTCGGTTCGCAGTGCGTGGTGGTAGGCATCGACAGCCAGACGACGCCCGACGGGTGGCGTGTGCATCGCTATACGGGCGATCCCACGCGCTCGGGCGAAGCAGGACGCGACACGCTTGACTGGCTGCGCGAGGCGCAGGCGCGCGGCGCCGGCGAGATCGTGCTCAATTGCATGGCGAGCGACGGCGTCCGTCAGGGCTACGACCTCGAGCAGCTTCGGTGCGCACGGGAGGGCTGCCATGTGCCCTTGGTCGCATCGGGCGGCGCAGGCACGGCGCAGCATTTCATCGATGTCTTCCGCGATGCCGGCGTCGACGCCGCGCTCGCCGCGAGCGTGTTCCATTCGGGCGCGCTCGCCATCCCCGACCTCAAGGCGCGGCTGATCGCGGCGGGCGTCGTCGTCCGCCCCTGAGCCGGCGCGCCCGCCAGCGACACGGAGACCCACCATGCGACCCATACCGGAGACCGAAGAATCGTTGGCGACGCTCGACTTCGCCAAGGGCGGCGGACTGCTGCCCGCGGTCGTGCAGCACGCCGAGGACGGCGGCGTGCTCATGGTCGGCTGGATGGACCTCGACGCAGCCCGCGAGACGCTGCGCCGCGGCCGCGTGGTGTTCTGGAGCCGCAGCAAGGGGCGGCTGTGGGAGAAAGGCGAGACGAGCGGCAACAGCCTCGTGGTGCGGTCCGTCACCGCGGACTGCGACCGTGACACGCTGCTCGTGCAGGCGATGCCGGACGGGCCGACCTGCCACACGGGCGCGGCGACCTGCTTCGGCGATGGCGGCGGCACGGCGACGCCAGGTGCGTTCCTGTCCGCGCTGGAGACCCTGATCGCCGCGCGGCTGCGCGAGGCGCCCGAGGGCAGCTACACGGCACGGCTCGCCTCGCAAGGCGTCAAGCGCATCGCGCAGAAGGTGGGTGAGGAAGGCGTCGAGACCGCGTTGGCGGCGACCGGCGGCGGCCGCGACGAACTGGTCAGCGAGTCAGCCGACCTGCTCTACCACCTGTTGGTGCTGCTGCGCGTCAAGGACATACCGCTCGCCGAGGTCGAGCGCGAACTCGCGCGACGCCATGCCTCGCGTCAGAGCGCGAACTCCGGCGCGGGCTGACGCAGGTTGTAGTGCGAGGCCATCGCAGCGCCGTAGGCGCCCGCGGTGGCGATGAGCAGCACATCCCCCTCCGCCGTCTCGGCGGGCAGCAGTCTCGCGTGACCGAGCACATCCCCGGTCTCGCAGATCGGTCCCACCACATCGAACTCCCGCAACGGCCCGGCGGCGTCGAGCCGCGACAGGTTCACGATGTCGTGGTGCGCGCCGTACAGAGCGGGACGGATCAGCGAATTCATGCCGGTCGCGACGCCGACGAACGCGCTCGCACCCTTGTCCTTGAGCTGGGTGACACGCGCCAACAGCACACCCGCCTCGGCGACGAGGAAACGGCCGGGTTCAAGCCAAAGATCGCGGCCGCCCAGACGCGCGGACAGGGCGAGCAGCGACGCATCGAGCGCCGCGAGGTCGAGCGGAGCGCGCCCCTCGCGGTCCGGCACACCGAGGCCGCCGCCGAGATCGAACACGCGCGCCTCCGGGAAATGCGCTGCCGCTCCCAGCAGGAACTCCGCCACCCCTGACCAGTGCGACGCATCGCCGATGCCGCTGCCCGCGTGCACATGCAGGCCGGTGACGCGCAGCCCCGCCCGTCGCGCGAGCTCTGCCGCCTCGGCGAGATCGCCCACCGGGATGCCGAACTTGGATGCCGAGCCGCCGGTGCGCACATGGGCGTGGTGACCGCGGCCGACGCCCGGATCGATGCGCAGGAAGACCTCTCGACCGCGGAACAGCGCTCCCCAATGCCGGAGGGGATGCAGGTTGTCGAGGGTCAGGCGCACGCCGGCTGCGACCGCCCAACGGTACTCATCGCGCGGTGCGAAGTTGGGCGTGAACAGGACATCGCTCGGCTTGAGGCCGGGCAGCGCGGCGAGCGCGTGCTCGACCTCCGCGGGCGACACGCACTCGATCCCGATGCCGGCGGCGCGCACGGCACCGAGGACCGCGGGATGCGGGTTCGCCTTCATGGCGTAATGCAGCGCCGAAACGGCGCGCAACGCCTTGAGCTCGCGGCAGCGTTCGCCGACGGTCGCCGTGTCGTAGACATAGGCCGCGTCACGGCCCGCCATGAGCTGGAGCAGCTCGTCCCGCCGCGTGCGCCACCACGACCGGGGCACGACCGCCGAGGACAGGCCCGCGCCGTCCACCGCCCCTCGCCGCCCGTCGGCGGCGCGCATCAGCGTCTGCCAACTCGGACCGAGCACCGCATCGTCGGCGACGGGCTCGATGAGCATCGCGTGCAGGTCGGACACCAGCCTCGCGCCCTGCTCCTCGTCGACCACGAAGGTCAGGTTGAGGTCGTTCGCCGCCTGGCTGACGAGATGGATCCGCTGCTCCGCGAACAGCCCCAAGGCCTCGCCGAGCCGCGGCAGGATGCCGCGGATGTTCCGGCCGACGAGGCTCACCGACGCGCAAGGACCGATGACGCGCGTGCGGCAGAGCGGTTCGAGATCACGCTGCAACGCGCCCAGCACCGCATCGTTCAAGGCGTTGGCTTGCGGGTCGAGCGAGACCGTGACGTTGGTCTCGCTCGTCGAGACGAGGTCGACCGACAGACCGTGACGCTTGAAGACGGCGAACGCATCGGCGAGGAATCCGACCTGGTGCCACATGCCGGGGCTGTCCATCGCGACCAAGGTCACGCCGTTCTTGGCGCAGACGGCCTTCACCTGCGCATCCTCACCGGCAGGCATCGCGCTGATGTGCGTGCCGCCCATCTGCGGCGCCTGCGTGGCATAGACGACCAGCGGGATGCCGTGCTGCCGCACCGGCAGCAGGCAACGCGGGTGCAGCACCTTCGCGCCTGCGGTCGCGATCTCCTGCGCTTCGTCGTACGACAGCGAGCGCAACTGACGCGCGGCCGGCGTCGCACGGGGGTTGGCGCTGAACATGCCGGGCACATCGGTCCAGATCTCGAGTTCACGCGCGGCGAGCAGCGCGGCGAAGTAGGCCCCGGAGGTGTCCGAGCCGCCACGGCCGAGCAGCACCGTATCGCCCGCCTCGTCGCTGGCGATGAAACCCTGGGTGATCACGACCGGTCCGAGCGCCGCGAGCCGGGCCTGCACTGCGGCGTCGGGTCTGAACTCGCAGGTGGCCGAGAGGAAGCACGACTCGACGGTGGCGCCGTCGCGCCGCTCGGCACGCAGCACCTCACGCGCGTCCAGCCACGCGGCGGCCACACCATGCGATCGGAGATAAGCCACGCCCAACGCGGTCGCGAGCAGCTCGCCCGAGGCCATCACCGCGGCGCGATCGCGCGCATCCGCCGCGCCCCGCGTCGCGATCTGCGCGATGCGCGACTCCAACGCCCCGAACTGCGCGTCGAAGGCCGGCGCTCCATCGATGCCCAGCTCGGCCGCCAGCTTGAGATGCCGCTCGCGCAGGGCCGCGAGCTCCGGCGCATGGGCACCGGCGACGGCGGCTGACAACAGACGCTCGAGACGGTCGGTGACGCCGCTGAGGGCGGAATGGACGATCAGCACGGCGCTGCCGTCGGCTCGACGGTCGCGGACCGTCGCGGCGATGCTGCGCCAGTTGGGTTCAGTGGAGACGCTGGTGCCGCCGAACTTCAGCACCCGCCATACGCGCCCCGAGGATGCGGCTCCGCTCACGGCGCCGCTCAGGTTTCGTCGTCGTAGATTTCCCGCAGATCCTTGGCGAGTTTCTTCTCCGCCAGGACCTCTTCGAGTTTGCTCCAGGCGGCTT
>DAIMYL010000044.1:0-13917 GCA_036734505.1 Steroidobacteraceae bacterium
TCCGCGACCGGCACGCCCTTGCGCCGCGCATAGTCCTCCACCTGGTCGCGGTCGACCTTGCCGACGGCGAAGTAGCGCGAATCCGGGTGTGCGAGATACCAACCGCTGACCGCCGCGGTCGGGTACATCGCGAACGACTCGGTGAGCCGGATGCCTGCGTTGCGCTCCACATCCAGCAGACGCCACAGCGTCGCCTTCTCGGTGTGGTCCGGACAGGCGGGATAGCCGGGCGCCGGGCGGATGCCGCGGTACTGCTCCGCGATCAGCTGCTCGTTGGCGAGGGTCTCATCGGCGGCGTAACCCCAGATCTCGCGCCGCACCAGCTCGTGCAGGCGTTCGGCCGCCGCCTCGGCGAAGCGGTCGGCCAGGGCCTTCAGCATGATGGCCGAGTAGTCGTCGTGCGCCGCCTCGAAGCGCGCCACATGCTCCTCGATGCCGATGCCTGCGGTGACCGCGAACGCGCCGATCCAATCCGCGACGCCCGAGCCCCGCGGTGCGACGAAGTCGGCGAGGCACTCCTGCGGCTGGCCCTGCGGCTTCGCCTTCTGCTGCCGCAGGTGGTGCAGCGTCGCGATGCGCTGCTCGCGGGCGTCGTCGGCGTAGAGCGCGATGTCGTCGCCGACCGAGTCCGCGGGGAAGATCCCGACCACCGCGCGCACCACGAGCCAACGCTCGGCGACCAACCGCCGCAGCATGCGTCGCGCATCGGCGTAGAGGTTGCTCGCCGCCTCGCCCACCACCGGGTCGGTGAGGATGTCGGGGAACCTGCCGGCGAACTCCCAGGCGTTGAAGAACGGCATCCAGTCGATGTAGCCGAGCAGTTCCTCGAGACCGAGCTCCACGACCTGCACGCCCGTGCGGCGCGGGGCCACCGGCGGCGAGGCGCTCCAGTCGATGCGACGGCGGGCGGCGCGCGCCGCGGCGATGTCGAGCGCCGGCTGCTTGACGCTCTTGCCCGCGTGCTGCTCGCGGCGCAGTTCATGCTCCGCCGCGACCTTGGCGGCGAACGCCGCCTTGGCCGCCGGCGTGACCAGCGCCTGGCACACGCCGACGGCGCGTGAGGCGTCCTTCACATATACGACAGGCTCGCGGTACTGCGGCGCGATCTTGACGGAGGTGTGCGCCGGCGAGGTCGTCGCGCCGCCGATCAGCAGCGGCACCTTGAACCCCTGCCGCTGCATCTCGGCGGCGACATGCACCATCTCGTCGAGCGACGGCGTGATCAGCCCCGACAGCCCGATCAGCGCCGCGCCCTCGCGGCGCGCGACCTCGAGGATGCGCTCCGCCGGGACCATGACGCCGAGGTCGATGACCTCGAAGTTGTTGCACTGCAGCACCACGCCGACGATGTTCTTGCCGATGTCGTGGACGTCGCCCTTGACCGTCGCGATGACCACCTTGCCGTTGCTGCGGGCGCCGCCGCTGCGGCCGCGCTCGATGAACGGCACCAGGTGCGCGACCGCCTTCTTCATCACGCGCGCGCTCTTGACCACCTGCGGCAGGAACATCTTGCCGGCGCCGAACAGGTCGCCGACCACGTTCATGCCGTCCATCAGCGGCCCCTCGATGACCTCGATGGGCTGCGCGGCCGCGAGCCGTGCCTCCTCTGTGTCCTCGACCACGAACTCGTCGATGCCCTTGACGAGCGCGTGCTGCAGACGCTGCGCCACAGGCAGCGAGCGCCATTCGAGGTCCGCCTCGCGGCGTGCACCGCCCTCGCCCTTGTAGCGGGCGGCGAGCGCGAGCAGCCGCTCGGTGGCGTCGGGACGCCGGTCCAGGACCACGTCCTCCACGGCGTCGCGCAGCTCGCGTGGGATCTCCTCGTAGATGGCGAGCTGACCCGCGTTGACGATGCCCATGTCCATGCCGTTGCGGATGGCGTGGTACAGGAACACGCTGTGCATCGCCTCGCGCACCGCGTCGTTGCCGCGGAACGAGAACGACACGTTGCTCACGCCGCCGCTGACCTTCACATGCGGCAGCCGCCGCTTGATCTCGCCGGCCGCCTCGATGAAATCGAGGCCGTAACGCGCGTGCTCCTCGATGCCGGTGGCGACCGCGAAGATGTTCGGGTCGAAGATGATGTCCTCGGGCGGGAACCCGTCCGCGACCAGCAGCCGGTAGGACCGATCGCAGATCGCGACCTTCCGCGCCACCGTGTCCGCCTGGCCCTGCTCGTCGAAGGCCATCACCACCACCGCGGCGCCGTAGGCGCGCACCAGCCGGGCCTGCGCGAGGAACGCCGCCTCGCCCTCCTTCAGGCTGATGGAGTTCACCACCGCCTTGCCCTGGACGCACTTGAGGCCGGCCTCGATCACGGTCCATTTGGAGGAGTCGATCATCACCGGCACGCGCGCGATGTCGGGCTCGGTGGCGACGAGGTCGAGGAAACGCGTCATCGCCGCTTCCGAGTCGAGCATGCCCTCATCCATGTTCACGTCGATGAGCTGCGCGCCCGCGGCCACCTGCTGCCGCGCGATGTCGAGCGCCGCCCCGTAGTCGTCCGCCTCGATGAGCTTGCGGAACTTCGCGGAGCCCGTGACGTTGGTCCGTTCGCCGACGTTCACGAACAGCGTGTCGGGACCGATGTTGAACGGCTCGAGGCCGGACAACCGGCAGCGCACCGGCGGCGCGGCCGGCGGGCGGACGGCGACCCCGCGCACGGACCCGGCGATCAGCCGTATGTGGTCCGGCGTGGTGCCGCAGCAGCCGCCCACGATGTTGACGAGGCCCGATGCGGCGAACTCGCCGACGATCTCCGCGGTCTCGGTGGGCGTCTCGTCGTACTCGCCGAAGGCGTTCGGCAGGCCCGCGTTCGGGTAGGCGCAGACGCCGCAGTCGGCGAGCCGCGCGAGCTCGGCGACATAGGGCCGCATCTCGCGCGCGCCGAGCGCGCAGTTGAGCCCGATGGCGAACGGCCGCGCGTGGCGCACCGAGTTCCAGAAGGCCTCGGTGGTCTGCCCGGAGAGCGTGCGCCCCGAGGCGTCGGTGATGGTGCCGGAGATGATCACCGGCAGGTCGAGCCCGCGCGCGTCGAGCTCGGCGCGCAGCGCGAAGATCGCGGCCTTCGCGTTCAGCGTGTCGAAGACCGGCTCGACCAGCAGGATGTCGACCCCGCCGTCGACGAGCGCGGCGGTCGCCTCACGATACGCGACGACCAGCTCGTCGAAGCGCACATTGCGCTTCGCGGGGTCGTTGACATCGGGCGAGATCGATGCGGTGCGGTTGGTGGGACCGAGCGCACCGGCGACGAAGCGCGGCTTGCCGTCGCCGGCGGTCAGCGCATCGGCCACCTCGCGCGCGAGCCGCGCGGCGCGGTGGTTGAGCTCGGGCACCAGGGCCTGCAGCCCGTAGTCGGCCTGCGCGATGGTCGTGGCGTTGAAGGTGTTGGTCTCGACGATGTCGGCGCCGGCCTCGAAATAGGCGCGGTGGATGTCGGCGACGATGTCGGGCCGCGTCAGCGTCAGCAGGTCGTTGTTGCCGCGCAGGTCGCGGCCGAAGTCGGCGAAGCGCGCACCGCGGTAGCCGGCCTCGTCGAGCCGATGGCGCTGGATCATGGTGCCCATCGCGCCGTCGAGCACCAGGATGCGCGACGCCGACTCCTGCCGCAGCCGCGCGACGCGCGCGGCGCGTGCGACCTCGTCGACCGGCTCCCGCACGAACGGCGCGGCCTCGGCGCACACCTCGTCCGCCGCGCCCTCGGCACCCGCCGCACGACCAGCGTCCGCGTGGGCGTGGCCGGGATGCGCGCAGGCGCTCATGACCGGGGCCTCAGACCCAGCGCGTGACAGATCGCGTAGGTCAGCTCGGCGCGGTTCAGGGTGTAGAAGTGGAACTCGTCGACGCCGTGCTGACGCAGGCGGGACACCTGCTCGATGGCGACGTTGGCGGCGATCAACCGCCGCGTATCCGGATCGTCGTCCAGTCCGGCGAACCGCTCGGCGAGCCAGACCGGGACCTTCGCCCCGCAGCGCGCCGCGAACCGCGCGACCTGCTGGAAGCGCGTGATCGGCAGGATGCCGGGGACCAGCCCGTCGCCGATCCCCGCCGCGGCGCAACGGTCGCGGAAGCGCAGGAAGTCGTCGGTCTCGAAGAAGAACTGCGTGATGGCCCGCGTCGCGCCGGCATCGAACTTGGCGCGCAGGTTGGCGAGGTCCGCCTCGGCGGACACCGCTTCGGGGTGGGTCTCGGGATAGGCGGCCACCGAGATCTCGAACGGCGCGACGCTGCGCAGGCCGGCGACCAGGTCCGAAGCGTAGGCGAAGCCCTCGGGATGCGGGCGGTAGCCGTCGCTGCCCTGCGGCGGGTCGCCGCGCAGCGCGACGATGTGGCGGATGCCCTCATCCCAGTAGCGGCGCGCGATGTCGAGCACCTCGCCGCGCGAGGCGCCGACGCAGGTGAGGTGCGGCGCGCCCGTCAGCGCGGTCTGCGCTTGGATGCGGTGCACCAAAGAATGCGTCCGGTCGCGGGTCGACCCGTCGGCGCCGTAGGTGACCGACACGAAGCGGGGCACGAGCGGAGCGAGACGCTGCACCGACTGCCAAAGCGTCGCCTCCATCGCGGCGTCACCCGGCGGGAAGAATTCGAGCGAGACGGAGGGCGGTGTACGGTTCATGGGGTCCTTTCCTTGGAAACGCGGGCCTGGGCGACCAGCACATGGCGGCCGTCGGCCTCGAGCGGCGCGACGGAGAGGCATTCGAGGCCCTGCGCTGCGAGCAGCGCGCGCAGCCGTGTCGGCGGCGCCGTGCCATCCTGCTCCAGCAGTTCATAGGGCACGACGCACCAGAGCAGACCTTCCGGCCGGAGCGCCGCACGCAGGCGACCGAGCCACGCGGCGAGCTGCGCCGGAGCCTGCAGCTCACCGGGACGCGGGGCATCGAAGCAGGCGTCGAAAGGCGCCGCATGCCGCAACTGACGGGCGCTGCCGATCTCGAACACGGCGCGGACCGCCTCGGGCGCATCCAGCGCGGCTTCGGACCATCGCTGTACGGCGGCACGCTCCTCGGCCGTGTCGGCACGCAGCGTGACCGTCGCCGCGCGATGCGCCAGCACCTCGAGCAGTTCGGGGTGGGCGACTCGGGCGAGCCACCGCCCCTGCGTCGCCGACGACTCCGCCGGCGGTGCGCCGAGCGCCGCGCCGAGCGCGAGGGCGAGACTGCGTCCGAGGCGGCTCGGCAGCAACCCCTCGCGCACACTCGACTCGGCGGACTCCAAGGCGCGCAACCGTTCACGCGCCTCGCGCAACACGGGATCCGACGCGTCGAGCCGCGACAAGAGCAGCGCGACCGTCTCCGCGGCGAACCCGATGTCCATGACGGGGAGGTACTCGACGCGCTGACCGCGACGAGCGCGACGGACCAGACCCGCCGTGGCCAACTGCTTCAACTGGCGGGAGACATTCGGTTCGCTGTCCGCCACTGCGGCTGCAAGCTCGGACACGCTCGTCGGCTGGTCGTAACACAGGCGCAGCAACCGAAGTCGCCCAGGATCTGATACCGCCCGCAACACCCTTGCCATCTCGTCGGCGGAGACCGTGTCACCGACTTCGCCACCAGTTGTTGAATTACGCAACATTGTATAAATATTACGCGGGCGTCAGCCTCCTGCCAACCCCTCAAGAGCAAATTGCAGATCGGCCTTCACGATTAGTTTCACTTGTAACTATAATCGCGCCATGAACAACCCCCTCCCCCCGACCGCCAATCCCATGGGCCTCGACGGCTTCGAGTTCGTCGAGTTCGCCGCTCCCGATCCGACCGTCCTCGAGCGCGCCTTCACGCTGCTCGGCTTCGAGGCCGTCGCCAAGCACCGCTCGAAGGACGTCACGCTCTACCGCCAGGGCGGCAGCAACTTCATCCTCAACCGCGAGCCGCACAGCCAGCCCGGGTACTTCGCGGAGGAGCACGGCGCCGGCGCCTGCGGCATGGCGTTCCGGGTGCGCAACGCGCAGCACGCCTACGCGCGCGCGCTGCAGCTCGGCGCGCAGCCGATCGACATGCCCACCGGACCGATGGAGCTGCGCCTGCCGGCGATCCGCGCCATCGGCGGCGCGGCGCTCTACCTCATCGACCGTTACGGCGAGGGCGTGAGCATCTACGACATCGACTTCGAGTGGCTGCCGGGCGTGCCGCGCGCGCCGCGCGGGGTCGGACTCACGCACATCGACCATCTCACGCACAACGTCTATCGCGGGCGCATGGCGCACTGGGCCTCGTTCTATGAGCGCCTGTTCAACTTCCGCGAGATCCGCCACTTCGACATCCACGGCGCGCACACCGGTCTGCAATCGCGCGCCATGACCGCGCCCGACGACAAGATCCGCATCCCGCTCAACGAGGAAGGCGGCAAGGGCGGCGGCCAGATCGACGAATACCTCATGCGCTTCAACGGCGAAGGCATCCAGCACATCGCGCTCGCCAGCAGCGACCTCTGCGCGACCGTCGATGCGCTGCGCGAGCGCGGCGTGCCGCTGATGACCGCGCCGCCCGAGACCTACTACGAGATGCTCGAGGAGCGGCTGCCGGGCCACGGCCAGCCGGTCGGTGCGCTGCGCGAGCGCGGCATCCTGCTCGACGGCAGCACGCAGGGCGAGAAGCGCCTGCTGCTGCAGATCTTCTCCGAGTGCCTGTTCGGCCCGGTGTTCTTCGAGTTCATCGAACGCAAGGGTGATCAGGGCTTCGGCGAGGGCAACTTCAAGGCGCTGTTCGAGTCGATGGAGCGCGACCAGCTGCGGCGCGGGGCGTTGAAGGCATGAGCGGGCTGCGCGGCATCCACCACGTCGCCTACCGCTGCCGCGATGCGGCCGAGACGGTGCGCTTCTACCAGGACATGCTCGGCATGGCCTTCACCACGGCGTTCGCCGAGGACCGCGTGCCCTCGACGCACGAACCCGACCCCTACATGCATGTGTTCCTCGACGCCGGCCGCGGCAACGTGCTCGCCTTCTTCGAGCTGCCGACGCGCGAGCCGATGGGCCGCGACGAGAACACACCGACCTGGGTCCAGCACATCGCCTTCGAGCTGGAGAGCCTCGAGGCGCTGGAGTCGACCCGCCGGAGACTGGTCGAACGCGGCATCGAGGTGGTCGGACCCACCGACCACGGCCTCTTCCGCTCGATCTATTTCTTCGACCCCAACGGCCACCGGCTCGAGCTCACCGTCGACACCGCCACCCCGGAGATGACGCGCCGCGCCCGCGAGGTCGCCCCGGCGATGCTCGAGGAATGGAGCCGCACCAAGCGCGCGCCGCGCCACGCCGCCTTCCTGCACGAGACCGAGTTCGCGGGCGACACCGCGGCCGGCGGCGCGGAGACGCCGCGATGAAGCTCGCCAGCCTCGCCGGCGGTCGTGACGGTCGCCTCGTCGTCGTCTCGCGCGACCTCGCGCGCATGCTGCCCGCGACGGGCATCGCCCCCACGCTGCAGGCCGCGCTCGACGACTGGGACGCCTGCGCGCCTCGGCTCGCGGCGCTCGCGGCATCGTTGGAGGCCGGCGACCCGGGCACCGGCATGCCCTTCGATCCGCGCGCCTGCGCATCGCCCCTGCCGCGCGCCTACCAGTGGGCCGACGGCTCGGCCTATGTGAACCATGTCGCGCTGGTGCGCCGCGCGCGCGGCGCGGAACTGCCGCCGTCCTTCTGGACCGACCCGCTCATGTACCAGGGCGGATCGGACGGTTTCCTCGGCCCGCGCGAGGACATCCCGCTGCGCGATGCCGCATGGGGCCTCGACTTCGAGGCCGCGGTGGCGGTGGTGACCGGCGATGTCCCGATGGGCGCCGACACCGCCACCGCCGCGCGCGCCATCCGCCTGCTGATGCTGGTGAACGATGTCTCGCTGCGCGGACTGATCCCCGACGAGCTGGCCAAAGGCTTCGGGTTCTTCCAGTCGAAGCCTGCGTCGGCCTTCTCGCCGGTCGCGGTGACGCCGGAGGAGCTCGGCGACGCCTGGGACGGCAGCCGGCTGCACGGCGCCCTCGAGGTGTGGCTCAATGAAAAGCCTTTCGGCCGCGCCGATGCGGGCGTCGACATGACCTTCGGCTTCCCCGAGCTCATCGCCCACGCCGCCAAGACGCGCTCGCTCGCCGCGGGCACGATCATCGGCTCGGGAACGGTGTCGAACCGCGACGCCGACGGCGGTCCCGGACGGCCCGTGGAAGAAGGCGGCCGCGGCTACTCCTGCATCGCCGAACAGCGCACGGTGGAGACCCTGCGCGAGGGCAAGCCGCGCACCCCGTTCATGCAGGCGGGCGACCGCGTACGCATCGCGATGCGGGACGGGGGCGGTCGTGAGATATTCGGCGCCATCGAACAGCGGGTGCATCCGGGCGCATAATCCACGGGCATGACCGACACGCCCGCCGACCCGCTGCTGCTGGAGCGCTTCCTGCCGTATCGGCTGTCCGTGCTCTCCAACCTCGTCAGCGGCCGCATCGCCGCGCACTACTCGGAGCGCTTCGACCTGCGCATCCCGGAGTGGCGCGTGCTCGCCGTGCTCGCGCAGGAGCCCGGGCTGTCGGCGGCCGAGGTCGCCGAGCGCACCGCGATGGACAAGGTCGCGGTCAGCCGCGCGGTCGCCGCGCTGCAGCGGACCGGTCGGCTCGAGCGCGCCATGGACGCGCGTGACCGCCGTCGTTCGAGTCTGCGGCTGTCCGCCGCGGGCGCGGAGGTCTACCGGCAAGTGGTGCCGGTCGCCCGCCGACTCGAGCATGACCTGCTCGACGCGCTCGCACCGGACGACCGGGCGGCGCTCGACCGCATACTGCGCGCCCTCCAATCCAAGGTACGGCCCACCGCCGCACCACGACCGACACAAGTTCCCGCCGAGGAGACCTGAGAATGCCTGGAACCATCCCCCGCCGCCGCAGGATCCTCATCGACGGCATCGTCCGCGCAGCGCGCGGGCTCAAAGGCGCCCCGTCCGCCCCGCTGCTGCGCCAGTACTTCGCGGGCGTCGGCGAGGAGGACCTCGCCGCGCGGTCGCCGCGCGAGCTCGCGTCGCTCGCCGCCGCGCATGCCTCGCTCGCCGCGCGGCGCAGGCCGGGTGAGACGCTGGTGCGCGTGCTGCCCCCGCCGGCCGAGGGGGATCCCGGCGCGCGTCCCACCAGCATCGCCCTCATGGTCACCGACGACCGCCCCTTCCTGGTCGACTCGATCGGCCTCGCGTTCGCGCGTGCCGGGGTGGCTGTCCACATGCTCATCCACCCCGTGCTGCAGCATCGCGGTCGCGCGGAATCCTGGCAGCTGCACGAGATCGACGCACAGTTCGACGCGGACGACCGTGCACGCCTCGAGGCTTCGCTGCAGGCAGGCCTGGCCGACGTCCGGGTCGCGGTGGACGATTGGCGCGCGATGCGTCGTCGGGTGCTCGAGGCCGCGCAGACGCTGACCGTCACGCGCCGCGGCGCGGGCGAGGCGGTAGCGCTGCTCGAATGGATGGAAGGCGCGCACTTCGTCTTCCAGGGCTATCAGCGTCTGCGGCTGCGCCGCGGCCGCAGCAGCGATCGGCTCGTGGCGGTGCGCGGCAGCGGCCTCGGCGTGCTGCGCGACGGACACGCGTCCGGCGACGGATCCGCGGGCGCCGACGGCGGCGGGACGCTGCGCGGCGCGCTGCGCGCTGCGGTGCGCTCGGAGGAGCCGCTACGGGTCAGCAAAGCGTCGCGCCGCTCCACCGTGCACCGACCGGGCCATCTCGACCAGGTGGCCGTCAAGGAATTCGACGCGGCCGGCCGCGTGGTCGGCGAGCACCGCTTCGTCGGCCTGTGGACCTCGACCGCCTACTTCGCCTCGCCCGCCGAGATCCCGGTGGTGCGGCGCAAGGTCGCCGCGGTGGTCGAGCGCTTCGGCCTCGACCCGAAGAGCCACGACGGCAAGGCCGTGCTCGCCGTGCTCGAGACCTGGCCGCGCGACGAGCTGTTCCAGGCGAGCGTCACCGAACTCGTGGGCTTCGTGCGCGGCGCGGTCAACCTCTACGAGCGCCGCACCACCCGTCTCATCATGCGCCACGACGCATCGGGCGGCTTCTGGTCCTGCATGGTGTTCGTGCCCCGCGACCGTTACAACACCGAGGCGCGCCACCGCATCGAACAGCTGCTGCTCGCCCGGCTCGGCGGCATCGATGTCGAGTCGCAGGTCGAGATCGCGCTGTCGAGCCACGCCCGGCTGCATGTGATGGTGCGGGGCGGCCGCGCCTTCGAGGGCGGCGATGTGGACCACGCGGCGCTGGAGGCCGACATCGCCGCGGCGGTGGCCACCTGGCAGGACGGCCTGCGCGAGGCCCTGCTCGATGCGCTGCCGGCGGAACAGGCGCTGCGCCGCTTGCAGCGCCACGGCGCGCGTTTCCCCACCGCTTACCGCAGCGAGGTCGAACCCGGCGCCGCGCTCGCGGACATCGAGTCGCTGGAGGCGCTCGCCGCCGCTCCCTCGCACCCTCAACTGCGCCTGTGGCGCCCCGCCGGCGCGCCCCGCGCGCGTCTGCATCTGCGGCTCACCCGAGCGGGCACCCCCGAACCCATCGCGGCGCTGCTGCCCGTGCTCGAGAACTTCGGCCTGCGCATGCTCGCCGAGCGGCCGTGGCGCATCGCGTCCGACCCGCAAGGTCCGTCAGGCGCCGATCCCGTGGCGCTGCAGGACTTCGAGCTCGAGCTGCGGACCGAGGGCGCAGCGGGCGTGCCGCGCCTCGATCCGCTGCGCGCCGGCGGACGGTTCCTGGATGCGCTGCGTGCGGTGCGCGACGGCACGCTCGACGACGACCCCTTCAACCGCCTCGTGCTGCTCACAACGCTCGACGGCCATCAGGTCGGCGTGCTGCGCGCCTGCTGCCGTTGGTTGTTGCAGACCGGCATCCCGTTCAGCCTCGCCTACATGGCGCGCACGCTCGCCGCGCACCACGCGGTGGCGGCCGACCTGTATCGTCTCTTCGAACTGCGCCTCGACCCCTCGCGCCGTGGCACCGCCGCCGCGGACGGCCTCGCCGCGCGGCTGCGCACGCGGCTGGATGCGGTGGCGAACGCGGACGAGGACCGCATCCTGCGCGCCTTCCTCGGCGTGGTGCTCGCCACGCTGCGCACCAATTTTTTCGCCCGTGGCGACGACGGGGCCCGCCGCCCCGCGCTCGCGCTGAAGCTCGACCCGCAGGGCCTTCCCGACCTGCCGCTGCCGCGTCCATACCGCGAGATCTATGTCCTCGGCGGACGCGTGGAAGGCGTGCATCTGCGCATGGGCGAGGTGGCGCGCGGTGGCATCCGCTGGTCCGACCGGCGCGAGGACTTCCGCACCGAGGTGCTCGGCCTCATGAAGGCGCAGAACGTGAAGAACACGCTCATCGTGCCGGTCGGCGCCAAGGGCGGCTTCGTGCCGCGGCGCCTGCCGGTGGCCGGCGGCCGCGAAGCGGTGCAGGCCGAGGGCGTGGCGGCTTACCGCGAGTATGTCGGCGCGCTGCTCGATGTCACCGACGACATCCGCGGTCGGCGCATCGTCGCGCCCGCGGGCGTCCGTCGGCTCGACGGCGACGACCCCTATCTGGTGGTCGCGGCCGACAAGGGCACGGCGACCTTCTCCGACATCGCCAACGGCATCTCGGTGGCGCGCGGCTTCTGGCTCGGCGACGCGTTCGCCTCGGGCGGATCTGCCGGCTACGACCACAAGAAGATGGGCATCACGGCGCGCGGCGCCTGGGAGTGCGTGAAGCGCCACTTCCGCGAGATCGGCCACGATACGCAGACGCAGCCCTTCACGGTCGCCGGCATCGGCGACATGTCGGGCGATGTGTTCGGCAACGGCATGCTGCTGTCGCGGCAGATCGAGCTCGTCGCCGCGTTCAACCACCAGCATGTGTTCCTCGACCCGGCACCGGATGCGGCGCGCTCCTTCGCGGAGCGCGCGCGGCTCTTCGCGCTGCCGCGCTCCGGGTGGAACGACTACGACCGGCGCGCGATCTCCAAGGGCGGCGGCGTGTTCGAGCGCAGCGCCAAGTCCATCGCGCTGTCGGCGGAGGCGCGTGCCCTGCTCGGCATCGCGGCGCCCTCCGCGCCGCCGCAGGAGGTCATCCGCGCGATCCTGCGCATGCCGGTGGACCTGCTCTGGAACGGCGGCATCGGCACCTATGTGAAGGCGTCCAGCGAGCCGCTGGCGGCCGCAGGAGACCGCGGCAACGACGGCGTACGCATCGACGGGCGGGAGCTGCGCGCGCGCGTGGTGGGCGAAGGCGGCAACCTCGGCTTCACGCAGCGTGGCCGCGTCGAATACGCGCTGGCGGGCGGGCGGCTCAACACCGACTTCATCGACAACTCGGCGGGCGTCAACACCTCGGATGTCGAGGTCAACCTCAAGATCCTCACCACCCAGCTCGAGGCGCGCGGCAAGCTGACGCGCGCGGCCCGCGACCGGATGCTGGCGCGGCTCACGGACGAGGTGGCCGCGCTCGTGCTGCGCAACAACCAGCTGCAAGGACAGGCGCTCTCGATGTTGGAGCTGCAGTCCGCGCAGCGCCTGCCGGAGCTGCAGGGGCTGGTACGGGACCTCGAGCGCAGGGGCGACCTCAACCGCGCGGTGGAGCACCTGCCCGACGACGAGGGCTTCATGCAGCGCCGCAAGCAGGGCCTCGGGCTGACGCGGCCCGAGCTCGCGGTGCTGCTGTCGTACTCCAAGATCTGGCTGACGCGGCAGCTGCTCGCCTCGGACCTGCCGGAGGATCCGGGCTTCGCGGGCGAACTGATGCGCTACTTCCCGAAGGCGGTGGGCGAACGCTACCCGACCGACATCCGCAAGCACCGGCTGCGCCGCGAGATCATCGCCACCGCGGTGACCAACAGCCTGGTCAACCGGATGGGGCCGACCTTCGTCGGTCGCGCCTGCGCCGAGACGGGCGCCTCGGCGGCCGATGTCGCGCGCGCCTGGGGCATCGCGCGCCAGGTGTTCGGCGCGCGCGACCTCTGGAGCGCGGTCGAGTCGCTCGACCACCGCGTCCCGGCCGCCGCGCAGTACGCGGTGCTCGGCGACTCCGCGCGCCTGCTGCGGCATGCGACGGTGTGGCTGTTGCGCCGGCGCCGCGACCGGCTCGCCGTGGACGCCGCGGTCAAGGAATACACCGCGCCGATCGCGCAGCTGCGTGCGGCGCTGCCGCGTGTGCTGACGGGCGCCTCGCTCGAGGCCTTCGAGGCGGCGCGCGCACGCCATGCATCGGCAGGCGTCCCGACGGCGCTCGCCGAGACGGCCGCCGGATCGCCCATGCTCGATGCGGCGCTCGAGATCTGCGAGATCGCGCGCGGCGCCGGGCTCCGCGTCGAGGATGCGGCGCGGGCCTGGTACACCGCCTCCTCGGCGCTCGGCCTCGACCGTCTCGAGTCGCGCATCGAGGGGTTGGCGGTCGACGGGCCGCTGCAGGCGACCGCCCGGGCGGGACTGCGCGATGCGCTGCGCAGCACGCAGACGCGCATCCTCACGCAGCTGCTCGCGGGCGGCGCACGCCGCGGGTGGGAGTTGCGCTGGCAGGACTGGCGCACGGCGCAGGCCGCACGCCTGGAGGATTGGCAGCGCACCACGCGTGAGGTGTTCGCGTTGGGCAACGCCGATTTCGCGGCGCTCTCGGTCTGCGTCGAGGCGCTGCGCTCGCTGGCCGAGTGACGATCAAGGTCACGCTCGCCATCACCACGCACGCGCGCGCCGATGCGCTCGCGCGGGTGCTGGCCTGCGTGCGGGCGCAGACGCGTCCGCCCGAGGAGCTGATCGTCGCCGAGGACGGCACCGACCCGGCGACATCGAGCGTCGTGGCGCGGCATGCGGCGGCCGGCGCGGCGGTCCCGCCGCAGCTGCATCATGTCCAGCAGGCCCACCTCGGCTTCCGCGTCGCACGGCTGCGCAACCTCGCCATCGCCGCCGCCACCGGCGACTACATCGTGTTCATCGACGGCGACATGCTG
>DAIMYL010000045.1:0-13318 GCA_036734505.1 Steroidobacteraceae bacterium
GTCACCTCGACCCGCGCGGCCGCGCTCGCGATGCACGCGCAGCTGCGCGCGGGCGGCTACGCCCCGTTGGTGACGGGCGGACTCGCGTGCTGGGGGCATCCGGCCGCGCCGGGGGCGTGGTGGGAGGAGGGGAACGGGGCGGAGCGGGTGGGGTCGCAGGCTCAGTCGGTGATACGGTCGGGTGGCAGGATCGCCCCCTCGGTGCCGCTGCAGGAGCACGTGTCTTGATCACCGACGACGTCCGCTATCTCGACCACGCCCAGCTCGCCGACCGCGGTTGGACGCGCGCCCTGGTGGCGCGCTTCCTGAAGCGGCCGGACAGCTGGGGCACGGTGAGCCATTGGGCGAACTTCAAGGGCAAGGCGCTGTACGACACCGAGCGCGTCATCGCCGCGGAGACCTCGGTGGAGTTCGCCTCCATCTTCGCCCGCTCGTTGCGGTTGCGGAAGATCGACGAAGCCGGGATCGCGGCCATCAAACGGTCGCGCGCGGAACACGACACGCGGTACCGCGCGTGGCTGGCGACGCTCACGCCCGACGACATCGAAAGGATGGTGCTCGTCCAGGATGTCGCGGCGATCTTCGAGGAGGCTCGGGCGCGCGGCTACCGCACGCCGCATAAGTGAGGGGTAGGGACGGGTCCCGATCTGGGCATTTCTGGTGCGTTCGACCAGATCCGCGGCTTGAGGCCCCGATCACCGCCGCTATCCTACGGCAGGCCCTCCTTGTGGCCCTCACGTACAGACGTGCGCAAAGTATGATAAATTGTAATACCTAGATGAGGGCTCTGTCATGACCACCGTCAAGGTCGCCATCACCCTGGACAGCGAGACGCTCGAAAGCGTCGATGACCTCGTCGCGCGGGAGGTCTACCCGAACCGCAGCCGCGCCATCCAGGCCGCCGTCGAGGAGAAGCTGTCGCGGATGCAGCGCCGCCGTCTCGCCGCCGAGTGCGCCAAGCTCGACCCGAAGGCGGAGCGGTCGCTGGCCGAGGAGGGCTTGGGGCAGGAACTGGACTCGTGGCCCGCATACTGAGGGGCGAGATCCGTTGGGCAGACCTCAACCCGGTCCGCGGCCACGAGCAGAGCGGACTGCGGCCGGTGCTGGTGGTCAGCCACGATGTCTTCAACGACCGCTCCGGCACGGTGATCGCCATGGCGTTGACGAGCCAGCCGCAGCGGGCAGCGTTCCCGTTGAGTCTGGAGTTGGGCGATCGGCGCCTTCCGAAGCGCTCGTGGGTGAAGATCAGCCAAGTCCGCACGCTATCGGTGGAGCGGATCGGCGCTCGTCTCGGGCGTGCTTCGCCCGAAGAACTGACACAGGTGGTCGAGGGTCTCAACGAAATCATCGGCGAATGACCTCGCCTGCACGATGATATCCTGAAAAGCCGATCCGATCCGGAGCCCTCCATGCGTCATCCGATCAGGTTCCTGTCCGTCCTCGTGCTCTGTGCGTTGGCCCCCGCGGTGCACGCAGACGGCTCCGACGCCGAGACGCTCCGCAAGCTGACCGCGCTCGGCGAGCGCGGCTCTGCCGCGGCGCAGTACAACGTCGGCATGTTCCACAACAACGGCATCGGCACCGCGGAGGATCCTCGCGCCGCGTTCCGTTGGTTCGAGCGCGCCGCCGCGGGCGGCGATGCGCTCGGCCACTACAAGGTCGGCTGCTACTACGCCGGGCAGTTCCCCGGCGCGGTCGAGGTGGACGAGGCCAAGGCGCTCGCCGCGAAGACCATCGCCGCCGAGGCGGGCTACTCGCTCGCGCAGAGCGATGTCGGCAACACCCATGCGCAGAAGGGCGACTGGCCGCAGGCCGTGAGGTGGTGGACGGCGGCGGCGGAGCAAGGCTACGCGCAGGCGGCCTACAACCTCTCGATGGCCTACCAGCGCGGACAGGGCGTGGCGAAGGACCCGGCGCAGGCTTTGAAGTACATGCTCATCACTGAACGGTCGACGCCCGAGGCGATGCGCCCACGGCTCGCCGCGACGCTGACCAAGGTCCGCAGCGAGGCCACCGCCGCGCAGATCTCTCAGGCGGAGACCGCCGTGGCCGCGTGGAGCCCGAAGCCGACGCCGCTGACGCTGCGTGCGCGGAACGGCATCCGCGAGGTGCAGGAACTTCTGAGGTGACCGATGGCAGGAGGAACCGATATGTCAGACGATAAGACTCCGTCCGCAGATACGTTCGCGGACAAGATCGGCCGCGCGATGCCGGGCATCTTCGTCATCGGGTTGCTGGTGATGTCGATGATCGGCAATCCGCTCTTCTCAGGCCGAGCGGCGGAGGACGCCAAGTCCTACTCGGTGTACATGGTCGTGGGCATCCTCGGGCTGCTGTTCCATCTCGTCACCACGCGGCAACAGCAACGCATCGCCCGGCTTGAGCAGCGCCTCTCGGAGCTGACCGACCTCACCGATCCGCCGCGATGACCACCCGCGCCGACACCGTCCGATACATCCTCGATCAGGCCGGTCTCGGCGATCGGCTCACCTCGAGGAAGATGTTCGGTGAGTACGCGCTCTATCTCGACGGTAAGGTCGTCGCGCTGGTCTGCGACGATCAACTGCACCTCAAGCCGACGGAGGCGGGCAGGGGCTCGCTCGGTGATGTGACCTTGTCGCGCCCCTATCCGGGGGCCAAGGAGCATTTCCTGCTCGCCGACGAACTGGACGAGCCGGAACGGCTGCGCGCCGCGCTGCTCGTAACGGCGCAGGCGTTGCCGCCGCCCAAGCCGAAGAAGCGGCCCCTGCGATGAAGACCTCGATCCGCGTCATGCTCGTCGGCATCGGCGCGCTCGCGCTGCTGAGTGCGGTGCATTGGGCGCGGGCGCAGCACTTCGAAGGCCCGCCGCTGCTGCTTTACCTGCTCGGCGTGCTGCCGAGCTTCGCCGCTGCGATCGCCATCCCGTTCGTCGTGCTCGGCATGTGGCTCGAGTCGTCACCTGTGTCGTCGTACACGACACTCCGCTGGCGCTTCATATGGATCACGCTCGCCGCCGGCGCGGGTCTCATCCTGTGGGAGTTCGGCCAACAGTCGAGCCGTGCGCTGTTCTTCGATCCCGATGACCTCATCGCCACGCTGGTCGGGCTCGTGGTGGGGTGGGGGCTCTTCGCTCTGGTATCCTCGAAGCGGCCATGAGCGACACCCCCAAGTCGGACCCGCGCGTCTTCTTCGCCTCCGAGCGCACGCTGCTCGGCTGGATCCGTACCGGCATCGCGATCGTGGGATTGGGTTTCCTCGTGTCGCGCTTCGGATTGTTCCTGCGTCTCCTACCGATGCAGTCAGGTGTCTCACCTGCGCCGCCGACGGTGGACTACTCACACTACATCGGTGTCTCGCTGGTGGTGCTCGGTGCGCTCAGCATCGCGGTGGCGACGATGCAGCACGGACGCTTCATCGCGACGCTGCCGGCGGTCGATCGACCGGCCGAGTATTCGCGCAGCTGGGCGTTATGGCTTGCCGGCATGCTCGCATTCGCGAGCCTGCTGCTGGCGCTGTATCTCGCGTTCGTGCCGGCCTGATCCCGATGCGAGCGCCCCCTTGAGCGTTTCCTTCGGCCTCGTCACGCTCGTGGTCCGCGATTACGACGAAGCGCTCGCCTTCTTCGTCGGCAAAGTCGGTTTCGACCTCGTCGAGGACCGCGACATGCCGGAGGAGCGCAAGCGCTGGGTCGTCGTGCGGCCACCGGGCAGCGGCGCCGGCGCGCAACTGCTGCTGGCGCGAGCGTCGACCCCGGAGCAGCAGGCGCGCATCGGCTCGCAGACCGGCGGGCGGGTGGGGTTCTTCCTCTACACCGATGACTTCTGGCGCGACCATGCGCGGTTCACGGCCCACGGCATCGAGTTCGTGCGCGGGCCGGCGGAGCAGCCCTACGGAACGGTGGCGGTGTTCAAGGACCTGTACGGCAATCTTTGGGATTTAGTGCAGCTCCGAGATGGGACCCGCGCACCGTAACCGCCGCGGTCAGGGCGATCGTGGGCGTCGTCCACCGCGGCCTTCCATCCCGCCGCGCTCGCCGCGACGCTCTCCCATCCGCTCGCGCATCTCGGCGCGGCGGGCCTCGACCTGCGTGCGCTGCTCCGGCGTGAGCACGGCATCGGTGCGGCTGCGGAACTTCTCCATCTCGGTGCGCATCTGGCCGCGCGTTTCCTGCAGGGTCTTGCGTGCGTCGGCGGTCTTGGTGTCGTAGTCCGGGTCGCCGGGCTGCACGCTCTGCAGGGGCTGTTGCGCCGTGCGCATGCGGTCGCGCAGCGGCTCGACGGCGGCGCGGTGCTCGTCGGTCATCCCGCGCAGCTGTGTGCGCTGCGCTTCGGTGAGGTCCAGTCCCTCGAACATGCGCTCCGGGTTCATCGCACCGCCGCGGTCCATGCCGCGCATCGGGCGCTCCGGGGGTGACTGCGGCGCCTGCGGCTGCGACGGCGCAGCCTGGGTGTGGGAGTGCGACTGGGCGAGGGCGCTGCCGATCAGCGAGGCGGCCAGGGCGGCTGCGATCAGCGGTCTGCGGATGTTCATCTGCGGTCTCCGGTGGTCAGAGGACATTACAGCCATCTGACCACCGGAGTGCATCCGGATTCCACATATCCGCCGTCGCAGACGGCAAAGTTAGGACAAGAATTGCCAAGCCCGGCGGTGGGCCCGGGCGGCGTCATGTCGGGTATCGCGCTCAGCGTCGGTCGCGCCGGTCATCGCGCCGGTCATCACGACGATCTTCACGACGGTCCTCGCGGCGGTCGTTGCCGACGCCGCGGTCGCCGCGGTTCGCCCGCCTGTCGCCGACGGTGCGCCGCTGGTCCGGAGTGAGCACGCCGTCGCGGCGATCACGGTGACGGTCGTTCTCCCGCTGCGCGTTGCGGCGCGCCTCTTCCACACGGCCGCGCGCGGCCTCGTAGCCGGCATCGCCCGGCCGCAGCGCATCGAGCGCACGCTGCTCGATGCGCACGCGCTCCTCGAGGCGGTCCATGACGATGCGGTGTTCGTCGTCCATCGCACGCAGGCGTCCACGCTGCGCGTCGCTCAGGCCGATGCCGTCGTAGTCGCGGTCATCCATGACGCGGCGCTCGCGTTCCCGGTCGGCACCCGGGCGCGAGGTGGGCTGGGCATGGGCGACGGTCACGCCGAGCAGCGTGCCGGCGAGGACGGCGGCGAGCAGGATCTTGCGGGTCATGGTGGGCTCCAGAGACAGGATTCGATGGGACGATGAGACCACCCCGAGGGGCGCGGTGCTATCCGTTTCAGGTCGACTTGTCGCTGCCGGGGACGGGTGCGATGCTGCGCAGGACATGACCGCCGGACTCCACACCTTCGACGCCGCGCTGCCGCACGGCATCACGCTCGCTTGCCGCAGCAATGTGCCGGGCGACGCTCCGGATGTGGCGACAGGCGTGACGCCGCTGCTCCCGCGCGTGCTGCTGCTGCACGGCTTCCCGGAAGGCGCGTTCGCCTGGGACGAGATCCTGGAGCGGCTCGCGGGCAAGGCGCTGGCCGTCGCGCCGGACCTGCGCGGTTATGGTCGCTCGTCGTCGCCCGCGGCTGTGGAGGCCTATCAGGCGCGTGTGCTGGTGCAGGATATCGTGGCACTCATCGAGCGGATGACCGGCATGCCCGACGCACCCATCGATCTGCTCGTCGCGCACGATTGGGGCGGCGCGGTGGCGTGGAACTTCGCGATGATGCGTCCCGACCTCTGCAAGCGGCTGATGATCCTCAACTCACCGCATCCGGCGACCTTCTTGCGGGAACTGCGCAACAACCCGGCGCAGCAGGCGGCGAGCGCCTACATGGAGTTCCTCTGCCGCCCGGACGCCGCCGCGCTGCTCGCGGCCGACGACCACGCGCGGCTCTGGCCGTTCTTCGAGAAGATGGGTGGCGGCGCAGCCTGGCTCACGCCCGCGCTGCGCGACCGCTACCGCGCGCACTGGGCGCTGGGGCTCGAGGGCGGGCTCAACTATTACCGCGCCTCGCCGATGCGGCCGGGCGTCGGCGAGATGGACATCCCCGACGAGCGCGTCACGGTGCGCGTACCGACGACGGTGCTGTGGGGCGAGCGGGACCATGCGTTGCTGCCGGGCCTCCTCGACGGGCTCGAGCGCTGGGTGCCGGATCTGCGCGTGGTGCGCGTGCCGGATGCGAGCCACTGGATCGTGCACGAGCGGCCGGCGCTCGTCAGCGACGAGATCCTGCGTTCGATCGCGCGCTGACGCGCGATCGGGTGTCGGCGCGTCGCCCCCGTCGTCGTCCTGCCTCAGCGCTCGATGCTGGCCATGCCGCGCTCGGTGTAGCGCGGGCCGCTCGCCGGGCCGATGGCGTCCAGTTCGGCGAGGTCGGTGGGCGTCAGCGTCAGGTGCACGGCGCCGGCGTTCACTTCGAGGTAGCTGCGGCGCTTGGTGCCCGGGATGGGCACGACATCCGGGCCGCGCGCGAGCAGCCATGCGAGCGCGACCTGCGCGGGCTTGGCCTCGTGGCGCTCGGCGACGGCGTTGACGGCGTCGAGCAGCCGCTTGTTGTGGGCGTAGTTCTCGCCCTGGAAGCGCGGATCGTGGCGGCGGTAGTCGTCGTCCGGCAGCGTCGACGGGTCGGGGAGTTGGCCACCCAGGAACCCGCGGCCGAGCGGCGAGTAGGGCACGATGCCGATGCCGAGCTCGCGGCAGGTCTCGATGATGCTCGGTCCGCCGTCGGGCGCGGGCTGCTCGAGGTTGCGTTCCCAGATGGACCACTCGCTCTGCACCGCGCTGATGGGGTGCACGGCGTGGGCGCGGCGGATGGTGGCGGCCGACATCTCGGAGAGGCCGAGGAAGCGCACCTTGCCGGCCTTCACCTGCTCGGCCATCGCGCCGACGGTGTCCTCGATGGGCACCTCGCGGTCGCGGCGGTGCTGGTACCAGAGGTCGATGTGGTCGGTCTTGAGGCGCTGCAGGCAGCCGTCGAGCGCACGGCGCACGTTCTCGGGACGGCCGTCGACGCCTGCGATGCCGCCCTCGAGCGAGATCTTGAAGCCGAACTTGGTGGCGATGAGCGCGCGGTCACGACGACCCTCGAGCGCTTTGGCGAGCAGTTTCTCGTTGTCGTGCGGGCCGTAGATCTCGGCGGTGTCGAAGAGATCGATGCCGAGGTCGAGCGCGCGATGGATGGTCGCGATGCTCTCGGCCTCGTCGGTCGGACCGTAGACCCCGGGCATGCCCATGAAGCCGGTCATGGCCATGGTGCCGAGGCCGATGGCCGGGACTTCGAGGCCTTGGCTGCCGAGCTTGCGCCGCTTCATGGTCAGACGCCTCCGAGGAAGTCCTGCTTGCCGAGCTCGACACCCGCCTGGCGCAACAGCGCGTACACGGTGGTGAGATGGAAGAAGAAGTTCGGCAGCGTCCAACGCTGGATGTAGGGCAGGCCGTCGATCTCGAGGGTGCGCGTGCGCAGCGGCACGGTGATGTGGCGCTGCTCCGTGCCCGCGAGCTTGTCGGGCGTGACCGCTTCGAGCAGCGCGAGGGTACGCGCGACGCGGCCGCGCAGGTCGGCGAGCGTCTTCTCGTCGTCGGGGACCTTCGGGGGGTCGATGCCGGCGAGGCGATAGGCGCCGTTCTTGGCGAAGTCGCAGGTCAGCTGCACCTGGCGCGACAGCGCGAACATGTCGGGCGCGAGGCGCAGGCCCTCGATGACGCCGGCGTCGATCTTCTTGGCGGCGGCGAAGGCCTCGGCCTTCTCGAGCATCTTGTCGAGCTGCTGCAGCATGGGCACGAAGACGCCGACGGTCGCGGCGTGGACGGTCAATCCGCTCATCTCTTGGGCTCCTTGGGGGTCTCTTTGGCGCGTTGGTCGTCGATCCACTTCTTGGTGATGGTCCAGGTGGTGGCGTTCGGACGCGCATCGCCGAGCGGCGGCGGCGTCAGGTACTCGGGATAGCGCGCCGTCAGGATCTGCATGAGCTTCGGGGAGATCTGCGCACGGTCGAAGGTGGAGAAGCCCGTGGCGTTGAAGATCATCACGCCCGGACGGTCGCCCATGCGCATCCAGGGCAAGAGGCCCGAGATGCGCTGCCACGAGATGCGCGAAGGGCCGATGCGCGGGCCTTTCGGCGCGAGGAAGTCCGCGGCGGGATAGAAGGTGTTGAAGATCTCCATCGCGTGGTACTTGCCGCCGATGTAGTCCTGATAGGCGCCCGCGAGCGGGTTGTCGTAGAAGAGCGGCACCTCGCGCGAGGAGACGAGCAGGTCGCCGTACTGACGCAGCGTGACGCGCGCGGGCTTGCCGTCGGCATCACGCGCGAACGACGGCGCGCGCATGTTCACCGGATCGTTGGCGACATGGATCACCTCCACCGTCTCGCCGGTCCAGGGGTTCTTCCACTTGTCGATGATCTCGCCCGTCGCCGGGTCGAGGTAGACCATGATCTCGCGCGAGACGCTGCGGTAGCCCTCGCCGCGCACCGGGTCCTTGTGGCGCTCGCACTGACGGGTGTTGATGCCGACGACATCGAAGATGTGGCGGTCCTTCTCGCCGGGGATGCGGCTGTACATGCGGCCTTCCCACATGCCGAAGCGCGTGACGCCCTGTTCGGTGGTGCCGCAGGTGAGCTTGGCGTTCCAGACGACGGCGGCGTCGCCTTCACGCGTGGCGGCCGGGCCGAGCAGGTCGTCGTCGGCGAGGGCGGGGGCGGCGGTGAACCAGGCCGTCAGCACGAGGAGCGCGGACAGAGGAGGAAGATTGCGCATGGCGGGTCTCCGCGGAAGGGTGTGCGGCGATTCTACCCCCGCACCGTGACCTCCCTGCGGTCGGTCGGGCGGTCCGTGCGCGACCGGGGCCCGATCAGTCCGCGACGAGCAGCTGCTTGGCGATCCGGGCGTGGACGCGGCCGACGAGACGCGCGAGGTGCAGCATCGCGGTGAGCAGCAGCGCGCCGATCACGAGGCTGGCGATCGCGACGCCCAGCGCTTCGAGGCCGGTCAGAGGCGTGCCGTCGACGCTCGTCTGCCAACCGTCCACCACCTCGAAGCCCAGCGCCTGCAGCAGGCCGACGATGCTGCCGCCGAGCAGTGCGAGGCCGAGCGCCGCGAGCGTGATGGCGACGGTGAAGTACACCGTGCCGAGCGGCAGCATCAGCAGCTGATAGACGAGGGTGGTCCAGGTGCGCGGCGCGCGCAGCATCGCGCCGATGCGTGCGAGCCAGCCGCCGGGCGCCGCGGGGATCGCGCGACGCGGCATGCGTTCGCCGGTGAGACCCTCGATGAGCCGCCCTTCGACGAGCGCGAGAACGCGCGTGAAGCCCATGAAGGCGACGAAGAACGGGACGCCGATGATGAGGATGGCGAGGCCGAGCGACAGCGATACGCCCGTCACCACCACCGTGAAGTAGAAGATGCCGGTGACGAGCGACAACAGCATGAAGACGAGCGAGGTCCAGCTGCGCGCGTCGCCCCAGATGCTGAAGAAACGGCGCAGCGCGCTCTGTCGGACCGCGACCGCGGTGGTCGCCGTCGGGCGGGTGGGCGCGAACGCGGCCTGGACGGTGCGCTCGGTCTCACGGTAAGCGGCGGCGACATCTTCGGGCGAGCCGTAGCTGCCGGCGATCGCGCGCAGCACCGCTTCCTCGCTCTCGCCGGGACGCGCGGCGCACTCGGCGCGCAGGTGCTCCTCGGCATCGCTCAAAGCGTCCTGGATCATCGCGCGGTCGGCGCCCTCGAGCGCGCGACGCAACTGCGCGAGGTAGTCGTCGATGCTGCGAGGCGTGGTGTCGGCGGTCATGGCGTGCGATCCGTTGCTGAGGTTTCGGGAGAGGCGGGGCCGGTGAACTGGTCCACGAAGTCGCGGGTGTCGCGCCACACGCTGCGCCAGCGTGCGAGCACGGCGCGGCCTTCGTCGGTGATGCGGTAGTAGCGGCGCGGCGGTCCGGAGTAGGACGGCACGATGCGGCTCGACAGCCAGCCCGAGGCGGCGAGCGAGCGCAGCACCGGGTAGATGGTGCCTTCCTTGAAGAGCGCCTCGCCGTCACGGACGCGCTGCAGGCGCTTGGCGATGTCGTAGCCGTAGAGGTCTTCGTCGGTTTCGGCGAGCACGCCGAGCAGCACCAACGCCACGAGCCCGGCGTTCAGGTCGCGCTGGAACTTGCGGGAGACGTCGTCGGTGCCGGGAGCGTCCATGGCAGGTACTGTAAATCACACAATACTGTAAGTCAAGCAGTAAAGAGAAGGTCCCATAAAGCCGGGGTTTTTATCTAATCGACTGTTTTTGGTGGTATTGAAGGAAGGTGACTGCCTCATTCCCCGGGAGCCCGCTCTATTTCCTCGGTTGGGCCGCGCTGGTGCTCATCACCCTCGCGCTGCTGCCGCTCGGCCACATGCAGCGCAAGATGCTGCGCGAGGGAAAGCTCTCATCGCTCTCGATGCCGCGGGCCGGCGCCTACCGCGGCGCGGTGCTGCAGTGGCTGGTGCTGGGCGCGCTCGCGCTGTGGCTCGTGCAGCAGAACCCGTCGCCGTTCGGGGCCTCGGCTTACGCCTGGCCGGACGGCGCTGCCGGTCTGCTGGCGTTCTCGGTGGTCGCCGCGGTGATGCTCGGCTTGTCGCGGTGGCAGCGGCGGCTTAACCAGAGCGCCCGTGAGCGAGCGTGGCTGCGGTCGGTCTACCGCTACGGCGCGAGCCTGATCGCACCGCGCGACGCACGCGAGCTTGCGCAGTTCCGGATGATGGCGTTGTTGACCTCCTCCGCTGAGGAGATCACCTACCGCCTCGCTGTGCCGGGCGGCTTCGCGCTGCTGCTCGGCGGCGGTGAAGCGGCGGCATGGCCGGCGGCGGCGCTGTCGGCGCTGTTGTTCGGCATCGCCCATGCGTGGCAGGGCGGTTGGATGATGTTCTGGACCTCGGTGTTCGGTCTCGTCGCCGCCGCGCTGATGCTCGGCACAGGCAGCGTCTGGCCTGCGGTCGCGCTGCACATCGGCTGGAACTTCATCGTCGGCGGCATGATGCACACGGTGTATGGTCGTCACATGCTCCGTGCACGAGGGGAACGGTCATGACAGCGATCGGCAGCAGGCGGACGCTCGTCCGATCCACGCGGTCCGCGGCGCTTGCGCTGCTCGCCGTCGGTGCGCTGTGCATCGCACCGCTGCCGGCGCAGGAGAGCCGCGACTGGAAGAAGGAGCCCTGGTACGACCCGGCGCTCTATCCGGACGCGCCGCCCATCCGCGAGGGCAGCTACAGCCAGAAGCCGCTGCAGGGCCGCATGCTGCGCGTGAAGCGGCCGCTGCTCATCGTGCGCGACCTCGAGCGGTCGGTGCGCTTCTATGCCGATGTGATCGGCTTGGAGCTCTACTCGGTGGAGCCCTACTACAACCGGGACCCGAAATCCTTGGGCTACGAGATGTTCGGCATCCCGGCGGGCGCGCGCAAGCGCATGGCGATGTTCAACACCTCCGACGAGGTGCGCGGCCTGACGCTGCAGGAGGTCAAGGACATGGAGGTCGCCTTCACGCAGCGGCCGCGCGCGTTCACGGTGCTGTTCGAGACCGACGATCTGCTCGGCATCCGTCGACGCGCGAAGGACGCGGGGTTCCGCGTGGTCGAGCCCTCGCTCGACGAGATCCCGGCCACCGACACCACGCCGCGGCTGCGCTTCATGGAGCTCGCGGTGATCGACCCCGATGACCATGCGGTGGCGTTCTTCCAGTACTTCGACGGCGACGCCGAGTGGCAGGAAGCGCAGCGCGTCTTCCGCGAGCTGAAGGCCACGAAGTGAGCGCGGTCGACGCAGGCGCGTCGGTCTCGGGCGACGCCACCGTCACCAGTTGACGTTCTTCGGGTCGTTGAGCAGGCGGCCGGCTTCGCGCAGATCGGCGGGCAGCTTGCCCGCGAACTTGTTGGGCGGGTACTTGCGCACATGCTGCGCGTAGACGGGCGCGTAGAGCTCCCACGCGAAATCGGGCGGCTTGTGGGTCGCGCGGAAGGCCTTGATCGGGATGTTGGCCGCGACCAGCTGCTCGAACTCGTTGCGCGCCATCGCGATCGGGTTGCCCGAGGGGTCGTACACGGCGCTGCCCCCGGAACCGCCCGGCTCCTCGAAGAACTGGTTGCCCGGCGACACCGCGTTGTTGCACACGGCGGTGTAGACGCGGTTGGTCACCGCGGTGGCCTGGATATCGGCCGGGATGAAGCTGCCGGTCGCGGTGCGCAGCAGGATCTCGGCGCCCTTGAGCGCCATCGCACGGAAGAGCTCCGGCTCGCGCTGCATCGCGCCGGTGCTGATGTTGCCGACGGGCGTACGCGTCACCGGGATCACGGCGTCGGCGCCGTACATCTCGATGTAGCGGTCGAGGTTGTTGTAGATGGTGCTGGTCATGAGCTCGATCGGCGCCTGGCCGATGCGGAACACGCCCATGATGTTGCGCACCTTCCAGTGCTTGTCGAGGATGCGGCCGTCCGGCCCGACGATCGTGGTGATCGACAGCACATGGTCGGGCCAATCCTTGTCGCGGACATACGAGCCGAACACGATGTAGCAGCCGTACTTGCGCGCGGCGACGCCGAGCGCCTCGGTCTCAGGCCCCGGCAGTTCGATCGACAGCCGCAGGATGTCCTTGCGGTCCCAGTCGTAGCTGAAGCCGGTGATCGGGAATTCATGGAAGAAGAGGATGTCCGACGGCGGGTTCCACTCCTGGGCGTTGGCGATCAGCTTCAGCATGTGGTCGAGGTTCTCGCGGCGGCCCTTCTCCGGGCTCGCGGCGTCGACCGGCCGCACGCGGGTCTGCATCACGCCGAGACGGATCATGTCCTTGGCGAGCGGCACGGTCTGGTAGGTCCCGTCGCGGCTCACGGCGAGCGCATCGGGTCCCTTGCCCATCGCGGCTTCGGCGGTGGGCGTGGTGACCGCGGTCGTCGCTGCACCGAGGGCGAGCCCGGCGCCTGTGAGGAATCCGCGGCGCGAGAGCTCCTCGCTCAGCGTCGTTCGGCCGTCGGGGGTGGTGATGCGGGGCTTACGGGGCATGGGCGTCTCCTCCTGGTCGGAATCCCGACCCGAGCAGTGTAGGCCAGGTGGTCGAGCCGGGTGACCGCCGGGCGGAACCTCGGCACGGCGCGGTGGGGTAGCGCCAAGGCTTGGTTTTTTTGCCTCGCCGGTGCAACAATAACGGCCTCGAACATACCCGAGGGCTCACCGGTGTCTCAAATGTGGACTGCAGCCCGCATGGCCATCTTCGCCAAGGTGGTCGACCTCAACGGCTTCACAGCCGCCGCTCGGGCGCTCAAGGTGCCCAAGGCCGGTATCAGCCGGGCGGTCTCGGAACTGGAGGCGGAACTCGGTCTGTCGCTCATGACCCGCACCACGCGGCGGCTGACGCTGA
>DAIMYL010000046.1:0-13146 GCA_036734505.1 Steroidobacteraceae bacterium
CGGAGTTGGCCGCCTGCTGCATCCTGGAGTCGATGCTGGTGAAGATCTTCCAGCCCTCGTTCTGCGCGGCCGCGCCGAAGCGGCGGATCAGCTCGAGCCGCGCCATCTCCGCGACATAGGGCGCCTCGATGTCGAAGGACTGCGCGTGTTCGCGCGCCCGCACCTTCTCGGCGGCGGCGGCCTGTTCGGTCGCCTCGTCGATGTAGCCGATCTCGCGCATGCGGCGCAGCACATAGGCGCGGCGCTGCGCCGCGGCCTCCGGGTTGGAGATCGGGTTGTAGCGCGACGGCGCCTGCGGCACGCGCGCGAGCGTCGCGGCCTCGGCCAGCGTCAGCTCGTCGAGCTTCTTGCCGTAGTAGAGGTCGGCCGCGGCGGCCACCCCGTAGGTGCGCTTGCCGAAGCTGATGACGTTGAGATAGAGCCCGAGGATCTCCTGCTTCGAGAACTCGCGCTCGATGCGGTGGGTGAGGAACATCTCCTGCACCTTGCGGCGCCAGGTGCGGTCCTGGGTGAGGAACAGGTTGCGCGCGGTCTGCTGGGTGATGGTGCTGGCGCCCTGCAGCGGCTTGCCCGGCACGAGGTTCACGAGCAGGGATCGGATGATGCCGGGGTAGTCGAAGCCCGAGTGCTTGAAGAACTGGTCGTCCTCGGCGGCGATGAACGCCTGCCGGACCATCTCGGGGACCTCGTCGTAGGTCACCGGGATGCGCCGCTGCTCGCCGATCTGCGCCATCAGCTTGCCGTCGCGCGAATAGACCCGCAGCGGCACCTGCAGTTCGATGCGGCGCATGGCCTCAACGCTCGGCAGCGACGGCTGCAGGAAGAGGTAGGCGCCGGAGATCAGCGTGGTGATGCCGAGGGCGGCGGCGGCGAGCGCCGCGCCGGCCCAGACGGCCAATTTCGGGGGGGACAGGTTCACGGCGATGGATAGTCTAGCGGAATGCTCGGACAGGGGCTGCCACGGCCCGGACCCGGTGGTGGGCTATGCTTGCGGGCATGAGCGACGGCAAGTCCGCGGCCCGTAACGTGTTTCTGGTGGGTCCCATGGGGTCGGGGAAGTCGGCCGTGGGCAAACAGCTGGCGCGTCTGCTCCGCGTGCCGTTCGTCGATTCGGACATCGAGATCGAGCGGCGCACCGGGGTCGACATCCCGCTCATCTTCGACAAGGAAGGCGAGGCGGGGTTCCGCGTCCGCGAGCGCATCGTCATCGCCGACCTGACGGCGCGTGAAGGCATCGTGCTGTCGACCGGCGGCGGCGCGGTGCTGGCGCCCGAGAACCGCGCGCTGCTGCGGGAGCGCGGCACCACCGTCTATCTCGAGACCTCCGTCGCCCAGCAGGCGAGCCGCGTGCGGCGCAGCGACCAGCGACCGCTGATCGCAGGCGCGGCCGATCCGGCCGCACGGCTCGCCGAGCTGATGGTGCATCGGGCGCCGCTGTATGCCGAGGTCGCCGCCGTCACCGTCCAGACCGACGGCAGCCAGGTCAAAGAGGTGGTGCGCCGCATCGTGGAGGGGCTGCGGGCCTGCGGCCACCCCGTGCCCGCATCCGCGGACCGTATACTTCCGCCGTGAACCCCGCGACGCCCGCGCTCACGGTCGGACTCGGCGACCGTTCCTATCCGATCTTCGTCGGCGACGGCCTGCTGGGCGACGCCGCGCTGCTCGGTCCGCTGCTGGGCGGTCCGCGCGGCGCCCGCAAGATCGCGGTGGTGACCAACGACATCGTCGGGCCGCTGCATGCGCCGCGCCTGCAGGCGGCCTGGGCGACCGCGCGCGCCACCGCCGCCACCGCCCCGCTGCTCGAGATCGTGCTGCCCGACGGTGAGCGGCACAAGACGCTCGAGACCGTCTCGCGCATCATCGATGCGCTGGTCGCCAACCGGTTCGCGCGCGACGACCTCATCGTCGCCTTGGGCGGCGGTGTGGTCGGCGACATGGCGGGCTTCGCCGCCGCCTGCTACCAACGCGGCATCGGCTTCGTGCAGATGCCGACGACCCTGCTCGCGCAGGTCGACTCCTCGGTCGGCGGCAAGACCGGCGTCAACCACCCGGGCGGCAAGAACCTCATCGGCGCGTTCCACCAGCCGCAGGCGGTGGTGGCGGACATCTCGACGCTCGCCACGCTGCCGGTGCGCGAACTGCGTGCCGGCCTCGCCGAGGTGGTCAAGCACGCGCTCATCTGCGACGCGGACCTGTTCGCGTGGCTGGAGGCGAACGCCGATGCACTGCTCGCGCTCGATCCCGCCGCGCTCGCGCATGCGGTCCGCCGCTGCTGCGCCATCAAGGCCGGCGTCGTGGCGCGCGACGAGCGCGAGACCGGCGAACGGGCGCTGCTCAACCTCGGCCACACCTTCGGCCACGCCATCGAGACCGTGACGGGCTACGGCCCTTGGTTGCACGGCGAGGCGGTGGGCGTCGGCCTCGCGATGGCGGCGGGGATGTCGCAGCGCGCGGGCTGGCTGCCGGCGGCCGACGCCGCACGGCTGGATGCCTTGCTGTCGCGGCTCGGGCTGCGCACCGAGGCGCGCGGGGCGGTCACCCCCGATGCCGCCCGCGCCGCGATGCGCCTCGACAAGAAGGTGCGCGACGGCCGTGTGCGTCTCGTGCTGCTGAAGGGCATCGGACAGGCGTTCCTGAGCGACGACTGGCCCGCCGACGCCTTCGACGCCACGCTCGAGGCGCACCTCGGATGAGCGCCGCGACGACCCGCGCGTCCACCAACGACGCGCCGCTCGCGCCGTACGCTGCGCACGATGCGCAGAGCCGCGGCCGCCGTTTCCCCGAGCCGCCGCCCGCCACGCGCGGCGAGTTCCAGCGCGACCGCGACCGCATCATCCACTCGAACGCCTTCCGCCGCCTCGTCTACAAGACGCAGGTGTTCGTGAACCACGAGGGCGACCTCTACCGCACGCGGCTCACGCACTCGATGGAGGTCGCGCAGATCGGCCGCAGCATCGCGCGCGCCCTCGGCCTCAACGAGGCGCTCACCGAGGCCGTCTGCCTCGCGCACGACCTCGGTCACACGCCCTTCGGCCACGCCGGGCAGGACGCGCTCAACGAGTGCATGCGCGACTACGGCGGCTTCGAGCACAACCTGCAGTCGCTGCGCGTGGTGGACCAGCTGGAGGAGCGCTACGCCGACTTCGACGGCCTCAACCTCACCTACGAGACGCGCGAGGGCATCCTCAAGCACTGCTCGGCGGCCAACGCCCGCACGCTCGGCGAGCTCGGCGAGCGGTTCCTGCAGCGCCGCCAGCCCTCGCTCGAGGCGCAGCTCGCGAACCTCGCCGACGCCATCGCCTACAACAACCACGACGTCGACGACGGCCTGCGGTCCGGTCTGATCGAGGTCGACGCGCTGCGCGGTACGGCGCTGTTCGGTCGCGCCCACGACGAGACCCTCGCGGCGCATCCCGGCCTCGGCGGCAGACGGCTCATCCACGAGACCATCCGCCGCATGATCGGCCGGGTGGTGGGCGATGTGATCTCGGCGAGCGGCGCACGCATCTCCGCCGCCGCGCCGCAGTCCATCGAGGATGTGCGTGCGCAGCCCGCGCCGCTGGTGGCGATGAGCGATGCGGTCTACGCCGAGCACATCGAGCTGAAGCGCTTCCTGAGCGCGAACCTCTACCGCCACAGCCGCGTGCTGCGCATGACCGAGAAGTCGCGGCGGGTGCTGCGCGAGCTCTTCGAGGCGCTGCTGGCGGACATCGACCTGCTGCCCACCGAGCATCGACGCGCGGCCGCCGCGGCCGAGACCGCCGGCGGGCGCGCCGGTCGCGCGCGCGTGGTGGCGGACTATGTGGCGGGGATGACGGACCGCTTCGCCATCCTCGAGCACCGGCGGCTGTTCGACCCCGACGCCCGGTCGTGAGCGCACCCGTGGCGCCGCCCTCGCGGCGTCACCGGCTCAGAGCTTCGCCGCCTCGTCGCGCAGTTCGCGGCGCAGGATCTTGCCGACGTTGGTCTTCGGCAGCTCGTTCCGGAAGTACACGTGCTTCGGCATCTTGTAGCCGGTGAGCGACGCGCGGCAGTGCTCGAGCACGGCCTCCTCGGTGAGCGTCGGGTCCTTGCGCACCACGAACAGCACCACCGCCTCGCCCGAATGCTCGCTCGGCTGCGCGACCGCGGCGGCCTCGAGCACGCCGGGGTGGGTCACGGCGACGCTCTCGACCTCGTTCGGGTACACATTGAAGCCGGACACGTTGATCATGTCCTTCTTGCGGTCCTCGATGTACACGAAGCCGCGCTCGTCCATGCGGCCGATGTCGCCGGTGCGCAGCCAACCGTCGGGAAGCATGACCTTGGCGGTCTCCTCGGGGCGGTTGTAGTACCCCTTCATGACCTGCGGGCCGCGTACGCAGATCTCGCCGGACTGGCCGATCGGCAGCATGTTGCCGTCGTCGTCGGCGATGCCGATCTCGGTGGAGGAGATCGGCAGCCCGATGGAGTCGTTGAACTCTTCGGTGATCGGGTTGATGCAGGCCGCGGGCGAGGTCTCGGTGAGGCCCCAGGCCTGCGTCAGGATGCAGCCCGTCACCTGCTTCCAGCGCTCGGCGACGGCGCGCTGCACGGCCATGCCGCCGCCCAGCGTGCAGCGCAGCGCGCTGAAATCCACCGTCTCGAAGCCCGGCGTGTGCAGCAGCGCGTTGAAGAGCGTGTTGACGCCCGAGATGAAGGTGAACCTGTGCTTCTTGAGCTCCTTGACGAAGCCCGGGAAGTCGCGCGGATTGGTGATGAGGACATTGGTCCAGCCGATCCGCAGGAAGAGGATGCAGTTACCGGTGAGCGCGAAGATGTGGTACAGCGGCAGCGCGGTGATGGCGATGCCCGCCTGGTCGCGTGGCCAGGCCGGCTCCGTCCAGGCCGTCGACTGCAGCGTGTTGGCCGCGATGTTGCCGTGGCTCAGCATCGCGCCCTTCGAGACGCCGGTGGTGCCGCCGGTGTACTGCAGGAAGGCGAGGTCGTCGTGGCCGATGTCGACATGGGCGAGCGCATGGCGCGCGCCCGCCGCGAGCACATCGCTGAAGCGGTGGTGGCCCGGCAGCGACCACGCCGGCACCTGCTTGCGCACCGTGCGCACGACGAAGTCGACGATCGCGCCCTTGGGGAAGCCGAGCAGCTCGCCGACGCTCGTCACCACCACATGCTTGACCTGCGTGCGGCCGATGACCTCCTGCAGCACATGGGCGAAGTTCTCGAGGATGACCACGGTCTCGGCGCCGGAATCCTTGAGCTGGTGCTCGAGCTCGCGGGCGGTGTAGAGCGGGTTGGTGTTGACCACCGTGCCGCCGGCGCGCAGCACGCCGAAGAGCGCGATCGGGTACTGCAGCAGGTTCGGCATCATGATGGCGACGCGGCCGCCGCGCTTGAGGCCGGTGTGCTGCTGCAGCCAGGCGCCGAAGGCGCGGGTCTGCGCGTCGAGCTCGCGGTAGGTGATCCCGCGCCCCATCTGGATGAACGCGACGCGGTCGGCGTAGCGCGTGAAGCTCTCCTCGGCGAGGTGCGCGACCGAGCGGATCTCGTCGGGGTTGATGTCGGCCGGCACGCCGGGGGGGTAGGAATTGATCCAATAGCGGGAGTAGGTCATGCGGTGGACTCTAGCGGGGGGTCAGCGGGTGAGCAACGGCTTGAGGGCCGGCCACATGGTGTCGAGCATCACGGGCTGCGCCTTGGCGGTGGGGTGCAGTCCGTCCTCCTGGATCATGCCCTGCTCGAGCGCGATCTTTGACAGGAAGAACGGCTCGAAGGCGAGCTTGTGCTGCCGGGCGAGGTCGCGGAACACCTTCTCGAAGCCCTCGGAATAGCGCGCCCCATAATTGGGCGGGATCTTCATGCCGAGCAGCAGCACCCGGGCGCCGGCCCCCTTGGAGAGGTTGATCATCCGCTCCAGGTTGGTCCGGGAGGTCTCGAGGGGGAGCCCCCGCAGGCCGTCGTTGCCCCCCAGCTCGATGATGACGATGGCCGGGCGGTGCACGGACAGCGCCCGGGGCAGCCGGGCGAGGCCCCCGGTCGTGGTCTCGCCGCTGACGCTGGCATTGACCACGCGGTACCCGTAACCTTGCGACTTCAGGCGGCGCTGCAGCAGGGCGACCCAGCCCTCGTCGGCCGCCAATCCGTAGCCGGCGCTGATGCTGTCGCCCACCACCAGGATGGCGGGGGCGGGCGTGGCGGCGGCCGGCGTGGCGGCATCCGTGGACGGAACCGCCATCCACATCAGCAGTCCGAGCATCATGGAAGTGAAGGTCTTGGTAGACAAAGAAATCGTCCTTGAGGCACAGGGGTTGGGCAAAGAGGTTAGCAGCCCGGAGGGGCCGCTCGCCATCGTCCGCGAAGTGTCCTTCCAGGTGCGCGCCGGCGAGTCCGTCGCCATCGTCGGCGCCTCGGGCGCGGGCAAGTCCACCCTGCTCGCGCTGCTCGCCGGTCTCGACCTGCCCACCTCCGGGCGGGTGCTGCTCGCGGGGCAGGACCTCAACGCCCTCGACGAGGACGGCCGTGCCCGGCTGCGCGCCGAGCGCGTCGGCTTCGTGTTCCAGTCCTTCCATCTCGTGCCGGCGTTGACCGCGCTCGAGAACGTGATGCTGCCGCTCGAGCTCGCCGGTCGCCGTGACGCCCGCGCCGGTGCGCACGAGGCGCTCGAACGCGTCGGACTCGGCAGCCGCGTCGGTCATTACCCGCGGCAGCTGTCGGGCGGCGAGCAGCAGCGCGTCGCCATCGCCCGCGCCTTCGTGGTGCGCCCGGCGGTGCTGTTCGCGGACGAGCCCACCGGCAACCTCGACACCGTCACCGGCGGCCGCATCGCCGACCTCCTGTTCGACCTGAACGCGAGCTCCGGCACCACCATCGTGCTCGTCACCCACGACCGGACGCTCGCCGCGCGCTGCGGTCGGGTCTGCATCATGGAGGCGGGGCGGCTCGCCCCGGGCTGACATGGCCGCCGTCAACGCCATCCCGCTCGGGCTGCGCCAGCTCGCCCGCGAGTGGAGGTCGGGCGAGCTCGGCATCCTGCTGCTCGCGCTGACGGTCGCGGTCGCCGCGCTCACCGGTGTCGGCTTCCTCGTCGACCGCATCAAGCAATCGGTCGCGCTGCAGGCCAACGAGGTGCTCGCCGCCGACCTGCGCCTCGAGTCGCCGCGGCCGATCGGCGACGAGTACGAGCAGGAGGCCCGCCGCCGCGGGCTCACGGTCGCGCGCAGCACCTCGGTGCTGAGCATGGCGCAGCTCGGTGAGGCGACGCAGCTCTCCAATGTGCGTTTCGTCGGCGACGGCTACCCGCTGCGCGGCACGGTCGGCGTCGCGGGCGAGGCCTTCGGTGTGCCGACGGCCGTGTCCTCGGGGCCGCCGCGCGGCGAGGCCTGGCCCGACTCCAAGCTGCTCTCGACGCTCGGCGGCAAGGTGGGCGACACCGTGCAGGTCGGCGAGGTGTCCCTGCGCATCAGCCGCGTGCTCATCACCCGCCCCGACCAGGGCGGCGGCTTCGCGGAGCTCGCGCCCTCCATGCTCGTCCACCGCGACGATCTCGAGCCCGCCAAGCTCCTGCAGCCCGGCTCGCGCGCGAGCCAAGCGGTGCTGTTCGCGGGCGAGGCGAAGGCCGTCGCCGACTTCAAGCGCTGGCTCGACAACGCACGGCAGCGCGGCCAGCGCCTGCTCGATGTCGAGGAAGCGAGCCCGCAGATCCAGGCCGCCACGGACCGCGCGGGGCGGTTCCTGTCGCTCGCGAGCCTGGTCGCGGTGCTGCTGTGCGCGGTGGCCGTCGCCATGGCCGCGCGCCGCTATGTACAGCGGCATCTCGACTCGGTCGCGCTGCTCAAGACCTTGGGCGCGAGCCGGATGTTCACGCTCGCCGTGTCGCTCGTGCAGCTGCTCGTGATCGCGGTGGCCGCCTCGGTCATCGGCGCGGCGCTCGGGTTCGTGGCGCAGGAGTGGCTGCTGCGCGCGCTCAAGGGCCTGCTGCGGGCGGACCTGCCGCCCGCGGGCTTCGCGCCGCTCGGTCTCGGCTTCATGACCGCCATCGCGCTGCTCGCGGGCTTCGCGCTGCCGCCGCTGCTGCAGCTCTCGCGCGTGCCCGCCATCCGCGTGCTGCGCCGCGATGTCGGTGCGCCGACGCCGCTCGTCTGGCTCGCGTTCGGTCCCGCCGTGCTCGCGGTAGCGTTCCTCGTCTGGTGGGTGGTGCGCGAGCCGCGGCTCTTCGCGGGTTTCATCATCGGCCTCGCGGTCTTCCTCGGCGTGCTCGCGGTCGCGGGCTGGCTGCTGGTGCGCTTCGCAGGGTCGCTGCGCGGCACGGTGGGCGTATCGTGGCGCTACGGCGTCGCCAATCTCAGCCGCCGCCGCGCCGAGAGCATCGTGCAGATCGTCGCCTTCGGCCTCGGGCTCATGGTGCTGCTGTTGCTCGCGGTGGTGCGCAACGACCTGTTGGCGGATTGGCGGCGCAGCCTGCCCGCCGACCTCCCGAACTTCTTCTTCATCAACATCCCGCCCGATGTACAGGCCGACTTCCGCACCTTCCTCGACGCGCGCGGCGCCAAGACCTCGCGCGCGCTGCCGATGATCCGCGCGCGTCTGACCCAGCTCAACGGCAAGCCCATCGAGACCCTCACCTTCAAGGGCGATCGCGGCGAGGGCTTCGCCAACCGCGACCAGAACATCACCTGGCAGGCGGACCTCGGCGACGACAACAAGGTGGTCGAGGGCCGTTGGTGGACGGAAGCCGACCACGGCAAGCCGCTGGTCTCCATCTCCGACGAGTACCAGCAGGAGCTCGGCCTCAAGATCGGCGACCGCATGACCTTCGACATCGCGGGTGAGACCCTCGAGGCCGAGGTCGCGAGCGTGCGCAAGATCGATTGGGACAGCTTCCAGCCGAACTTCTTCCTCGTGTTCCCGCCGAAGCTCCTCGACGAGCTCGCCGGTACCTGGATGACGAGCGCGTACCTCCAGCGCGGCGAGGGGCAGGTGGTGGCCGAGCTCGTGCGCCGCTATCCGAGCGTCTCGGTGTTCGACCTCGACGACATCCTCACGCAGGTGCGCAGCGTCATCGACAAGGCCGCGCTCGCGGTCCAGAGCGTCTTCATCTTCACGCTGTTCGCCGGCATCGTGGTGCTGCTCGCGGCCGTGCAGGCCACGCGCGACGAGCGCCGCTACGAGAGCGCCATGCTGCGCACCCTCGGCGCGAGCCGCAGCACCGTGGCGCGCGGCATCCTCGCCGAGTTCACCGCGCTCGGGGTGCTCTCGGGCCTGCTGGCCGCCATCGGCGCGACGCTGGCAGGGTATTTCATCGCCCGCGAGTTCCTCGAGGTGCAGTACAGTTTCGATGCGACGCTGTGGCTCGTGGGTCTGTTGGGCGGTGGTGCGTTGGTCGCGGTCAGCGGCTGGCTCGCCACGCGCTCCGTGCTGAAGCAGCCACCGGCAAGCACCTTGCGAGGAGGCTGACGATGCGCGAACCGCCCGTTCCCACCACCCACGCGAAGATGGTCGGCTGGTACGACGCCGGCGTGCTCGCGCAGTCGGCGTGGATGATGACCATCGCCAACCTCTTCGGGCGCCACTCCGACTCGCGCCTCATCGAGGCGCTCTCCAACCAGCCGCAGGGCGTGTTCCGCTTCGAGGCCGACACGGCCGAGGGCGACTTCTGGTTCGACTTCGTGAGCGATGTCGGCGACGGCTTCAACCCCACCTATGCGGTGGCGCGCGGCCTCGCCGCGCCGGAGCTCGATGTGCAGGGCACCGACGGCACCACCGTCCACACCCGCGCCGGCAGCGTGCTCGTGTTCGGCGGCGATCAGGTCTACCCGTATCCCACGCGCGGCGCCTACGAAGAGCGCACCGAGGCGCCTTACGCCGCCGCCTTCGCCGCCGCCGACCGCCGACCGCGCGTGTTCGCGGTGCCGGGCAACCACGACTGGTTCGACAGCCTGGTGGCGTTCTCTCGGCTCTTCTGCCGCCCCGAGCGCGGCTTCGCCGGTTGCCCGACCGGCCAGACCCGCAGCTATTTCGCGATGCAGCTGCCCGGCGACTGGTGGCTCTGCGCCGTCGACCTGCAGTTCGGCTCCGAGATGGACGAGCCGCAGGAGGCCTACTTCCGCGAGGTCGCGCGCAAGATGGGGCCGGAGGCGCACATCATCCTCTGCGTGCCGAGCCCGCAGTGGATCTACGCCGAGAGCTATCCCGACATCGCCGGCTACTCCGACGATTCCTTGAAAGACCTCGAGGATCGCGTGCTCGGCCGCAAGATCGCCGTGTTCCTCACCGGCGACCTGCACCACTACAAGCGCCACGAGGGCGCCGACGGCCAGCAGAAGATCGTGTCCGGCGGCGGCGGCGCGTTCCTGCACCCGACGCATGTGCCGGAGGGCGACACGCTCCGCACCGGCCACAAGCTGCGCGCCACATTCCCCGACGCCGATACCTCGCGCGGCCTGACCTGGCGGAACCTCCTTTTCCCGTGGCTCAACCCGGGGTTCCTGGGCCTCGTCGGACTCTTCTATCTGCTCTCGGCGTGGTTCGCCTCCGCGACCTTCGGCCCGGAGGACCTCACCTCGCTGCCGCAGGCCTTCAAGGCCGCCATCGAGGGCGCGCTGCGCGAGCCGGTGAACGGGCTATGGCTGCTGATGTTCGTCGCCGCGATCATCTTCTTCACCGACACCCACTCGAAGTGGTATCGCCTGGTCGGCGGCTTCGCGCACGCCTGCGCGCACCTCGCCGCTGCGTTCCTCGCCGGCTGGCTGTCGCTGTGGTTCACGACGCAGGTGCTCGGCCTGCCGTTCGGCAGCATCACCCAGATGGCGATCGCCGGCATCATCACCTTCCTCGTCGGCGCCGTCGCCGGCGCCTTGGTGATGGGCGGTTATCTCTTCCTGTCGCTGCGGTTCTTCGGCCGCCACGCCAACGAGGCGTTCTCGTCGCTGCGTGTGCAGGACTACAAGCAGTGGCTGCGGCTGCGCATCGACGCCGCGGGCGCGCTCACCATCCACGCCATCGGCATCGACAGAGTGCCGCGCCGTTGGCGCGGACCCGCCGAGCGCCCCGAACCCGATGACCCGCGCGCCACCGCGCCGCGGCTCATCGACCGCGTGACCTTGCGGCCGCTGGGGAAGGGGACATATGGGGTGGGGCAGACCCGGACGGATCCCTCGAAGAGCGAAGCCTGATGATCCTCCGTCGCTCCATCGCTTTGCTGCTCTGCGTCCTCAGCGCCACCGCCGTGGCCGAGTCGGAGAGTTTCGTCTTCTACCGTCAGGACACGCAGATCGGTCGGCTCGTGGTGGAGGTCGACGGCAACGCCGCCAAGGTCGACTTCGACATCAAGGACAACGGACGCGGTCCGACGGTCGCGGAGACGCTGACGCTCGACGCAGCGGGTCTGCCGGCCAGTTGGAGGATCACCGGTACGCAGACCTTCGGCGGCAAGATCGACGAGTCGTTCCGGCGTCGTGGCGACACCTCGAGCTGGAAAGACTCGGGCGGCCCGGGCAGCGCGAGGGGAGCTTCGAAGCGCTACATCGCGCAGAGCGCGAGTCCTTGGGCCTTGCAGGTCTACGCGCGCGCGATCCTCAAGGCTGGTGGTCCGATCGATGTGCTGCCGGGCGGCACGCTCGCGTTGACCAAGGGCGAGCGGTTGAGCCTCCAGGGTGCAGCGGGCGAACTCGCGGTCACGCGCTACGATCTGACCGGGCTCGATCTCACCCCGACGATCATGCTGTTGGACGACGCCCACCGCCTGATCGCGCTGCCGTCCGCCAGCGGCGGCATGGTCCGCACCGGCTTCGAGGGAGAGAATCCGCGCCTGCGCAAGCTTGCGGCCGACTGGCAGAGCGCGCGGTGGACGGTCCTCCAGCGTGAGTCCGCGAAACGCTTCGACGGACCCGTCCGCATCGTCGATGTCCGGATCTTCGATCCGGTGGCGAAGCGGCTGACGGAACCCGTATCGGTGGTCGTCAACGGGCAGACGATCAGCGGCGTGCAGCCGGTCGACAGCCCGGCGACGCCGGGCGAGACCGTGATCGACGGGGCGGGAGGGACGCTCGTCCCCGGGATGTTCGAGATGCACGGCCATCTCGGCGAGAGCGGTGCGATGCTCAACCTGCTCGCAGGTGTGACCGGCGTCCGCGACATGGGCAACAGCAACAGCGTGCTCGATGCGCTCGACCGCAGGATCATCGCCGGCGAGGTGGCGGGACCGCGGATCGTGCGCAGCGGCTTCGTCGAGGGCAAGTCGCCCTTCAGCGCCAACAACGGCTTCGTCGTCGACAGCGAAGCGCGGGCGGTCGAGGCCGTCCGCTGGTACGCGGCGCGCGGCTTCACGGCGATCAAGATCTACAACAGCGTCGCCCCGCAGTGGGTACCGGCGTTGGTCGCGGAGGCGCGCAGGCTCGGGTTGCGGGTCATGGGACATGTCCCCGCCTTCACCAGCGCCGACGCGATGATCGCGGCCGGCTACGACGAGATCACGCACATCAACCAGTTGGCGCTCGGATGGATCATCAAGCCCGGTGAAGATACACGGACGCTGTTCCGGTTGACGGCGCTCGGCCGCTTGTCGGGGTTGGATCTCGACTCCGCCGCGGTCCAGTCGACGCTCGACACGATGAAGGACAAGGGCATCGCCCTCGATCCGACGATCGGCATCCACGAGAACCTGCTGCTCAACCGCGATGGCAGCGTCGCCCCCGGTGCGGTCGATTACTTCGCGAACATGCCGATCGGTGTGCAGCGCGACCTCAAACAGGCCTGGTCGAACCCCGACACTTTCGGTGGCGATGCCAGCGCGAAAGCGGCGTTCGGCCAATTGATGGATCTGCTGCGTCGCGCCCATGCCAAAGGCATATTCATCGTGACCGGGACCGATACCGGTGGATCTTTGACCTATCACCGCGAGCTCGAACTGCTCGTCAAGGCCGGGTTCACGCCTGCCGAGGCGCTGTCGCGCGCGACGCTCGATATGGCGCGCTACCTCGGCATCGACCAGACGACCGGGTCCATCGCGCGCGGTAAACGGGCGGATTTCTTCCTCATCCCGGGTGATCCCACCCGCGATATCAAGGCGATCAAGACCATATCGCTGGTCGCCAAGGACGGCGTGTTCTATCTGCCGACCGAGGTGTATCCGCGTCTCGGCATCAAGCCGTTCGTCGCCGCACCCAAGATCAC
>DAIMYL010000047.1:0-12739 GCA_036734505.1 Steroidobacteraceae bacterium
AGGCGCAGCGCGTGAAGCTCGCCCGCGAGCTCGCCAAGCGGGCCACGGGGCGCACGCTCTATGTGCTCGACGAACCGACCACCGGCCTGCATTTCCACGATGTGGCGCAACTGCTCGGCGTGCTGCAGCGTCTGCGCGACGAAGGCAACACGGTGGTGGTCATCGAGCACAACCTCGATGTCATCAAGACCGCCGACTGGGTGGTCGATCTCGGTCCCGAGGGCGGCGCGGGCGGCGGCGCCCTGGTCGCGGCCGGCACGCCCGAGCAGGTGGCGTGCGTGGCCGCTTCGCACACCGGGCGTTATCTCGGACCGCTGCTCGCCCGTGCGGAGCCGCGCGCGAAGAAGCGCTGACGGACCTCGCCGTCCTGCAGGCGCTCGGTGCAGCGCCCGCCCGTGTATCGCCTCACCGCGGTGCGCCAGAAGCGCACCGCCACAGCATCGCCCGCGAGCGCCGCGGTCTCCCACTCGCCGTCGTGGCGGTCGAGGATGAGCGGCACCGCAGCGCTCCCTACGCCGAGCCCACGCAGCCGGTGCGCGATCCAGAACTCGGCGAGCCGATGCAACGGCCCGCGCCGCTCGACGACCGCGAAACCCGCGGGCGCGCCGTCACGGGCGATCAGCAGCACCTCGGCATCGCGCGCCGCGAGCCGTGCCGCCGCCTCGGCCTGCGCCGACGGAGCCGCGAGCGCAGCCGCCGCGGCCGCGGCATCGCGGCCGATCTCCTCGGTCCATGCCGCGTACGCATCGACGAACCAGCGGCGGTCCGCTCCGTCGGTCCTGGCATCGCGCAGGCTCACGCCCATCATCGTCCCTCGCAGCCCGCCCCGGCTTCCGGCGCGCCGCGGCGTTCAAAGAATTCAGACAAAAAAAGAACCCGGGGGTGTCGCCACCGGCCCGGGTCCTTTTCGGGACCTCGCGGTCCCCAAGAAGCGTATCCCGTGAAGGATTACTTCTTGGCCTCCGTCGCGGCGGCAGCGGCGTCCGTCACGGCAGCAGCGGCGTCCGTGGCGGCGGCGGCGGTCGCGTTGGCGGCGTCCGTCACAGCGGCAGCGGCGTCCGTCGTGGCGGCGGCGGCCGTGGCAGCGGCATCCGTCGTCGCGGCAGCGGCGTCCGTCGCAGCGGCAGCGGCCGTGTCGACAGCGGCAGCGGCGGCGTCAGCAGCCGGAGCAGCGGCCTCGGCCGGAGCCTCGGCGGGCTTCGAGCAGGCGGTCAGGGCGAACGCCGCGACGAGGGCGGCGAGAGCGAGCTTCGTCTTCATGAGTGGATGTACCCCAAAAGTAGAGACAGTTGAAAAATCAAACAACCTAGCTAGTTTGTCTGGCGACGTTAATCGCGCGCGAATCGTACAGGTTTTGTAGACATTTGTGAACGACCTGCCGACGGCCGCCTGACCGGGTGTCAGGTCCACGCAACACCGGCCGCCGGGGCCGGCCGCTTGCCCTAGAATCCGTCGACCGCCCAGAACGCCCACCCTGCAGGATCCCCCGATGGCCGACCACCCCCTCGCACCGCTCTTCCAGGACCACCTTGCCGACATCAGCCGCCGCACCGCTGCGGTGCTGGCGGCGACCGGCTACGACGGTGTGGTGCTGCACGCCGGGGAGCAGCTCGGGGTGTTCGAGGACGACCAGCACTACCCGTTCAAGGCCCATGCGCCGTTCCGCTGGTGGGCGCCGTTGACCGACGCCCCCGGGTCGTTGGTGGTGTTCCGACCGGGGGAGAAGCCCCGGTTGGTGTTCCGCATCGAGACCGACTTCTGGTACCAGCCCGCGGCCCTGCCCGAGGCCTGGTGGCCGGGTTCCTTCGAGGTGGTGGAGGCACGCTCGCGGGAGGCCGTCCGGGCGGCGCTGCCCGCCGACCTGCGTCGCATGGCCTGGATCGGTGACGCCCTGCCCGAGCTCGACGCCTGGGGTGTGGGCGCGGTCAACCCGCCCGCGCTGCTGCGCCGTCTCGACTTCCAACGCAGCCGCAAGACCGTCTACGAGATCGCCTGCCTGCGCGAGGCCAACCGCATCGGCGCACTTGGCCATGTCGCCGCGGAGGCCTGTTTCCAAGCGGGCGGCAGCGAGTACGAGATCCATCAGGCCTACGCCTCGGCCTGCGGCCAGCGCGAGCAGGAACTGCCCTACAACGCCATCGTGGCGCTCGACCAGGCGGCCGCGGTGCTGCACTACCAGGTGCTGCGCCGCGAGCGGCCGACGGCGCCGCGAACGCTGCTGCTCGACGCCGGCGCGACCTTCGCGGGCTACGGCAGCGACATCACCCGTACCCATGTCCACCACGGGGCACCCGCCGACGCGGGCTTCGCGGACCTCGTCGCCGGCATGGACCGGGTGCAGCAAGGGCTTTGTGCGATGGTCAGGCCCGGCGTCGACTGGCGCGACATCCACCTCGCCGCCGTCGAGCGCATCGCGGGACTGCTGCGCGAGGCGGGCGTGATCCGCTGCCGCGTCGCCGAGTCGTTGGAGAACGGTGTGGCCCGGCTCTTCTTCCCGCACGGCATCGGCCACCCGCTCGGATTGCAGGTGCACGATGTCGCAGGCTTCATGGCGGACGAGAGCGGCAGCGTCGCGCTGCCGCGTCCGCCTCTCGACCCCGCCCTGCGCATGACCCGCGTCCTCGAACCCGGGTTCGTGGTGACGATGGAGCCAGGCCTCTATTTCATCGAGGCGCTGCTCGGACCCGCACGCACCGGCCCACAGGCTCGGCACATCGACTGGCAGCGCGTCGAGCAGTTGCAGCCCTTCGGCGGCATCCGCATCGAGGACGACCTCGCCGTGACGGCGGACGGCTGCGAGAACCTGACCCGGGCGGCCTTCGCCGCCTGACGCGGCCCAGGAGCGAGGGGCCGCCCGGGCGGATCGCGCCGGGCGGCCGTCGCTCCGGTCAGCCCTTCTTCAGCAGGTCGCGGATCTCCTCCAGCAGCACTTCGTTGCGCGGCGGCGCCGGCGGCGCCGCGGGCGCGGGCGGCTCCTCGGGGCGCTTCATGCGGTTGATCGCCTTGATGGCGAGGAACAGCGCGAACGCGATCACCGTGAAGTCGAAGATGGTCTGCACGAAGGCGCCCCACTTCAGCACCACCTCCGAGCCGTCCGGAGCTGTGCCGAGCGTGGTGCCGAGCTCGTTGAACGACACGCCGCCCACCGCCTTGCCGAGCAGCGGCATCACGATGTCGCCCACCAACGACGAGACGATCTTGCCGAACGCGCCGCCGATCACGACGCCGACCGCGAGGTCGATGACGTTGCCGCGCATGGCGAACTCACGGAATTCCTTGACGATGCTCATGGGGTACCCCTCCGGTTGTGGATGACGGAGGGAAGTCTATACGGCAGGCCGGGCGAAGCCACCCATACCAAAGCGGCAGTCCCAAAGCAGAAGGCCGGCGTCCCTTGCGGAGACGCCGGCCCTCGGTCCGGTCATCGGAAGGCCCGGCCGTGCCGGGCGGACGGTCAGGCCGCGGCGGCCTTGCGCGCCCGCGGCTTGGCGGCCGTCTTGGCCTTCGCCTTGCCCTTCTTCTTCGCCGCGGCGGCCTTGCCCTCGCCGGCGGCCTCCGCGCCCTCGGCGGCGGCGGCCGGACGGTCGACGAGCTGCATCAGCGCCATCGGCGCCGAGTCACCGGGCCGCGGCATCATGTGCAGGATGCGGGTGTAGCCGCCGGCGCGCGCCTTGAAGCGCGGACCGAGGTCGTCGAAGAGCTTCTCGACGATCGCGGCGTCGCGCAGGCGCGCGAACGCGAGCCGACGGCGCGCCTCGCTGTCCGTCTTGCCGAGCGTGATCAGGGGCTCGACCACCCGACGCAGTTCCTTGGCCTTCGGCACCGTGGTGCGGATGGTCTCGTGACGCAGCAGCGCGACGCTGAGGTTGCGCATCAGCGCGTGGCGGTGCGGAGCGTTGCGCGACAGCTGTCGCCCGGAAAGTCTATGACGCATTTCTGAACCTCACGAATACTTGGGCGGCGCGGCCCCGCGGGCCGCACCGAGCCGTCACATCAGCCCCGGACGCTCTTCGTCGTGGCGCAGCCCGGCGGGCGGCCAGCCGTCGAGACGCATGCCGAGCATCAGCCCGTGGCTCTGCAGCACTTCCTTGATCTCGGTCAGGGACTTCTTGCCGAGGTTCGGGGTGCGCAGCAGCTCGACCTCGGTGCGCTGCACCAGGTCGCCGATGTAGTGGATGTTCTCGGCCTTGAGGCAGTTCGCGCTGCGCACCGTGAGCTCGAGCTCGTCGACCGGACGCAGCAGGATGGGGTCGAACTGCGCCGACTCGGCCTTGCCGCCGGCCTCCTCCTCGCCCTGCAGGTCCACGAACACCGACAGCTGGTCCTTGAGGATGCTGCCGGCGCGACGGATCGCTTCCTCGGCGTCGATCGTGCCGTTGGTCTCGATGTCGAGCACCAGCTTGTCGAGGTCGGTGCGCTGTTCGACGCGCGCCGCCTCGACCGAGTAGGTCACGCGACGGATCGGGCTGAACGAGGCATCGAGCTGCAGGCGGCCGATCGGGCGGGTCGCCTCCTCGAACGCCACGCGCTGCGAGGCCGGGCGGTAGCCGCGACCGCGCTCGACGCGCAGGGTCATCGTGAGCTCGCCGGCCTTGGTGAGGTTGGCGATCACGAGCTCGGGGTTCACCACCTCGACGTCGTGGTCGGTCTGGATGTCGCCGGCGGTGACCGGGCCGGGGCCCTTCTTCGACAGGCGCAGCTCGGCGGAGTCGCGCGAGTGCATGCGGATCGCGACCTGCTTCAGGTTGAGCAGGATGTCGACCACGTCCTCCTGCACGCCCTCGATGGAGGTGTACTCGTGGAGCACGCCCTCGATCTCGGCTTCCGTGATGGCGGCGCCGGGCATCGAGGAGAGCAGCACGCGGCGCAGCGCGTTGCCGAGCGTGTGGCCGAAGCCCCGCTCGAACGGCTCGATGACGACGCGCGCCTGGCGGGGCGCGAGCGGGCTCACCTTCACCACGCGCGGCTTGAGGAATTCGCTGACGGATCCTTGCATGTTCGGTCCCTCTGTCCGGCGGATCAGGCGATCACTTCGAGTACAACTCGACGACCAGGTTCTCGTTGATGTCGGGCAGGATCTCGTCCCGTCCCGGCACCTGCTTGAAGACGCCCTTCATCTCCTTGTCGTCCACCTGCACCCACTCGGGGAGGCCGACCTGCGAGGCGATCTGCATGGCGTTCTGGATGCGCAGCTGCTTGCGGGCCTTCTCGCGGATCTGGACGACATCGCCCGGACGCACCTGGTAGGACGCGATGGTGACGGCGCCGCCGTTCACCTCGACGCCCTTGTGGCTCACCAGCTGGCGGGCCTCGGAGCGGGTCGCGGCGAAGCCCATGCGGTACACGACGTTGTCGAGACGGCACTCGAGGAGCTTGAGGAGGTTCTCGCCCGTGGCGCCCGGACGGCGGGCGGCCTCGGTGTAGTAGTTCGCGAACTGGCGCTCGAGCACGCCGTACATGCGGCGCAGCTTCTGCTTCTCGCGCAGCTGGCTGCCGTACTCGGACAGACGGGTCTTGCGCTCGCTCTTGACGCCGCCCGGCGGCACCTGGAGCTTGCACTTGGACTCGAGCGGCTTGACGCCGCTCTTCAGGAAGAGGTCAGTGCCCTCGCGGCGGGCGAGCTTGCACTTGGGACCGATATAACGAGCCATGCGTGATGTCCTCTTCGTGCCTGCGTCAGACGCGGCGCTTCTTGGGGGGGCGGCAGCCGTTATGCGGGATCGGCGTGACGTCGAAGATGCTGGTGATCTTCAGGCCGCAGGCGTTGAGCGCGCGGACCGCCGACTCGCGGCCCGGACCGGGACCCGCGACGCGCACCTCCACGTTGCGCAGGCCATGCTCCTGCGCGGCGACGCCGGCCTTCTCGGCGGCGACCTGCGCGGCGAACGGGGTCGACTTGCGCGAGCCGCGGAAACCGCAGCCGCCCGAGGTCGCCCACGAGAGCGTGTTGCCCTGACGGTCGGTGATCGTGATGATCGTGTTGTTGAAGGACGCGTGCACGTGCGCGATGCCGTCGAGCACGTTCTTGCGCGCCTTCTTGGGCTTCTTCGCGCCGCCGGCGCCCTGCTGCTTGTTGTCTGCCATATCCTGCCTGCTGCCTTATGCCTTGCCCGGGGGCGCGTTGAGCTTGACCGCCTGCTTGCGCGGGCCCTTGCGCGTGCGCGCGTTGGTGCGCGTGCGCTGCCCGCGGACCGGCAGGCCCTTGCGGTGGCGCATGCCACGGTAGGTGCCGAGGTCCATCAGGCGCTTGATGTTCATCGACACCTCGCGGCGCAGGTCGCCCTCGACCAGGCCCTTCGAGATCTGCGCGCGCAGCGCGGTGACCTCGGACTCGGTCAGGTCCTTCACCTTGGTGGTCGGGTCGACGCCCGCGGCGGCGCAGACGCTGCGCGCACGGGTGCGTCCCACGCCGAAGATGTGGGTGAGCCCGATGACCACATGCTTGTTCATCGGGATGTTGATGCCGGCGATACGTGCCATGTTCCTTTGCCCCGAAGCCGCCGAAAGGGGCGGCATTCTAATGGAAAAACCCTGATCCTCAACCCTGCCGCTGCTTGTGCCGCGGATCCTTGCAGATCACGTAGACGACGCCGCGGCGCCGCACGATCTTGCAGTCCTTACAGATCTTCTTGACGGACGGACGAACTTTCATGTCGGTTACCTTTCGCTCACTGCGGGGCGCCGCCGCGGCCATACCCCATGAGGTTGGCCTGCTTCAGCAGCCCCGGATATTGGTGGGACATCAGGTGGGCCTGCAGCTGCGCCATGAAGTCCATGGCGACCACCACCACGATCAGCAGCGAGGTGCCGCCGAACACCAGCAGCAGCCCGCTGCCGCCCAGCCGGCTCTGCGAGATGAGCAGCTCGGGCAGCAGACAGACGCCGGCCACGTAGATCGCGCCCCACAGCGTCAGCCGCGTGAGCACCTTGTCGATGTACTCGCCGGTCTGCTGGCCGGGGCGGATGCCCGGGATGAACGCGCCCGACTTCTTGAGGTTGTCGGAGGTCTCGCGCGCGTTGAACACCAGCGCCGTGTAGAAGAAGCAGAAGAAGATGATCAGCGCCGCGTACAGCACCAGGTGCAGCGGCTGGCCGTAGCCGAGCGTCGCGGCGAAGGTCTGCAGGCCCTCCGCGAACTTGCCCTCGCCCGTGCCGAAGAACTGCGCGATGGTGGTCGGCACCAGCAGCAGGCTCGAGGCGAAGATCGGCGGGATGACGCCGGCCATGTTGACCTTGAACGGCAGGTGGCTGGTCTGGCCGGCCATCACGCGGCGGCCGACCTGGCGCTTCGCGTAGTGCACGGCGATGCGGCGCTGCGCGCGCTCGACATACACGCAGATCGCGGTGACGGCGAGCACCAGGACCAGCAGCACGATGGCCTGCACGCCCGACATCTCGCCCGTGTTCACCGCCTCGATGGTGCGGCCGACCGCGCCCGGCAGCGTCGCGAGGATGCCGGCGAGGATGATCATGGAGATGCCGTTGCCGATGCCGCGCTCGGTGACCTGCTCGCCGAGCCACATCAGGAACATCGTGCCCGTGGTCATGGTGATGGTGGCGATGAACAGGAACGACCAGCCCGGGGCCACGACCATGCCGCCGTTCTGCAGCGCCGTCGCGGCGCCGAGCGACTGGAACACCGCGAGCACCAGCGTGCCGTAGCGGGTGATCTGGGTGAGCTTGCGCCGGCCGGACTCGCCTTCCTTGCGGTACTCCTCCCAGGGCGGGTACACCATCGAGACCATCTGCACGATGATCGAGGCGGAGATGTAGGGCATCACGCCCATCGCGAAGATCGACAGACGCTCGAGCGCGCCGCCCGAGAACACGTTGGCGAGACCGAGCAGCGTGCCCGCGGTGTCCTGGAAGAACCGCGCCACCTCGGCGGGATCGATGCCCGGCACCGGGATGAAGGTGCCGATGCGGTAGACGATCAGCGCGCCGAGCAGGAACAGCACGCGCGAACGCACCTCGCCGAAGCGGGTGGCGTCCGCGAGGGTCGCTGCCGGATTGCCTACGCCTGTGGCCAAGATGCTCTCCGTGTCCTCAGGCTTCGAGGCGGCCGCCGGCCGCTTCGATGGCGGCCTTCGCGCCCTTGGTCGCGCCCACGCCCTTCAGCGTGACGGCGCGGGTGATGCTGCCCGACAGCACGACCTTGGCGACCTCGGCGTGCGCCGGGACCACGTTGGCGGCCTTGAGCGCGGCGAGGTCGACCACATCGCCCTGCACCTTCGCGAGCTCATCGAGGCGGACCTCGGCGCGCGTCGCCTTGATGGCCGAGCGGAAGCCGACCTTCGGCATCCGGCGCTGCAGCGGCATCTGGCCGCCTTCGAAACCTACCTTGTGATAGCCGCCCTTGCGGGCGCGCTGGCCCTTCACGCCGCGGCCGCAGGTCTTGCCCTGACCGGCCGAAGCGCCGCGACCGACGCGCAGGCGCGGGCGCTTGGAACCCGGGGCCGGCTTGATGGTGTTGATGCGCATGTCCGTTGACTCCTTGATGCTGCCGCAGCGTGCCGTCAGGCTTCCGCGACCGACAGCAGATGACGCGCGGTGCGGACCATGCCGCGGTTCTCCGCCGTGTCCGCGACCGTGACCGTCTGGTGCCGGCGGCGCAGGCCGAGTCCGCGCACCGACTGCACGATGTTGGCGAGCTGCCCGTGCAGGCTCTTCTTCAGGGTGACCTTGATCTGCTTGCTGGCCATGGTGCTCAACCCGTGATCTCGTCGACCGTCTTGCCGCGCTTGGCGGCGATGTCCTCGGGCGAGCGCACCGAGGCGAGGGCCTTCACGGTGGCGCGCACGACGTTGATCGCGTTGCGCGAGCCGTAGCTCTTGGCGAGCACGTTGCGCACGCCGGCGCACTCGAGCACCGCGCGCATGCCGCCGCCCGCGATGACGCCGGTACCGTCGGAGGCCGGCTGCATCAGCACGCGGGTGGCGCCGTGGTTGGCCTTCACCGAGTAGTGCAGGGTGTCGTTGCGCAGCGCGACGTTCACCATGTTCTTGCGGGCCGCGGCCATGGCCTTGGAGATGGCCACCGGCACCTCGCGGGCCTTGCCGAAGCCGAAGCCGACGCGGCCGGCGCCGTCGCCCACCACGGTCAACGCGGTGAAGCCGAACTGGCGACCGCCCTTGACGGTCTTCGAGGTGCGGTTGACGGCGACAAGCTTCTCGAGGAAGTCGTCGGTCGCCTGCGATCTTTCGGGTCGTGCCATTTGCGATGCCCTGCCTTAGAACTCGAGACCGGCTTCACGCGCGGCTTCCGCCAGCGCCTTGATGCGGCCGTGGTACATGAAACCCGCGCGGTCGAACGCCACCTTGGCGACGCCCGCGGCCTTCGCGCGCTCGGCGATGGCGCGGCCGACGGCCTTGGCGGCCTCGACGTTGCCCGTGCCCGAGAGCCCCTGCGCCACGCCGTCCTGCACCGTGGAGGCGGCCGCGATGACGCGGGCTCCGGCGGCGTCGAACACCTGCGCGTAGATGTGGCGGGGCGTGCGGTGCACCGTGAGGCGCGGCGTGCCCAGCTCCCGGATCTTCGCCCGGGTGCGCACCGCGCGCCGCTGACGGCGCTCTTTCTTCGTGATCTGCATCTGTTCGTCCTCGTCTGTCGCGCGCGGTTACTTCTTCTTGCCTTCCTTGAGCGAGATCTTCTCGCCGGAATAACGCACACCCTTGCCCTTGTAGGGCTCGGGCGGACGCAGTCCGCGGATCTCGGCGGCCACCTGACCGATGCGCTGCTTGTCGGAGCCCTTCAGCAGGATCTCGGTCTGGCTCGGCGCCTCGACCGTGATGCCCTCGGGCATGTCCATGGCGATGGGGTGCGAGAAGCCGAGCGTCAGGTTCAGCGTCTTGCCCTGCACCGCGGCGCGGTAACCGACGCCCACCAGCTCGAGCTTGCGCTCGTAGCCCTTGGAGACGCCCTGCACCATGTTGGCGAGGTGCGCGCGCACGGCGCCGGCCTGCATGCGGTTCGAGGCGTCGTACTTCACCTCGAGCTGCTTGTCGGCCTGCACGACCTTGACGCCCGAGCTGAGCGGCACGGACAGCGTGCCCTTGGCGCCCTTCAGCGTCACGGCGTCGTCGGAGATGGTCGCCGTCACGCCCTGGGGCAGCGCAACGGGTTGCTTGGCTACACGGCTCATGTTCCGTTCCTCGGGATCAAGGCGTCAGGCCACGATGCACAGGACTTCGCCGCCCTGGCCGATGGCGCGCGCCTGCTTGTCGGTCATCACGCCCTTCGGCGTGGAGACGATGACCGTGCCCATTCCGCCGAGCACCTTCGGCAGCTCGTCCTTGCCGCGGTAGATGCGCAGACCGGGGCGCGACACGCGCTCCAGGCGGTCGATGACGGGGCGCCCCTCGTAGTACTTGAGGGCGATGGTCATGGTGCTCTTGCCGCCGTCGGCGGCGACGCGGAAGTCGGCGACGTAGCCTTCGTCCTTCAGCACCTTGACGACGGCCTGCTTGAGGCGCGACGCGCCGACGCTCACCTCGCTCTTGCGGGCGAGCTGGGCGTTGCGGATGCGGGTCAGCAGGTCAGCGATGGGATCGGTCATGCTCATGGCGCGGACTCCTACCAGCTCGCCTTGGACACGCCGGGCAGTTCGCCCCGGTTCACGGCCTCGCGGATCTTCACGCGCGAGAGTCCGAACTTGCGGTACACGCCGCGCGGCCGGCCGGTGATTGCGCAGCGGCGACGGCCGCGGCTCGGGCTGGCATCACGCGGCAGCTTCTGCAGCGCGGCGACCGCGGCGGCGCGCTCGTCGGCCGAGGACTTCGGGCTGCGGATCGCTTCCTTCAGCGCGGCGCGCTTGGCGGCGTACTTCTTGGCGGTGTCGGCGCGGCGCTTCTCGCGCTCGACCATGCTGGTCTTGGCCATGTTCTCGTGTGCCCTTTTACTTGCGGAACGGGAAGTTGAAGGCTTCGAGCAGAGCCCGCCCCGCCTTGTCGTCCTTCGCCGTGGTGGTGATGGTGATGTCCATGCCCCGGAGCTGGTCGATCTGGTCGTACTGGATCTCGGGGAAGATGATCTGTTCCTTGACGCCCATGTTGTAGTTGCCCTGGCCGTCGAACGAGCGCGGCGAGACGCCGCGGAAGTCGCGGATGCGGGGCATGGCGACCGAGATGAGGCGGTCGAGGAACTCGTACATGCGCGGGCCGCGCAGCGTGACCTTGCAGCCGATCGGCAGGTTCTCGCGCAGCTTGAACGACGCGATGGACTTGCGCGAGCGGCACATCACGGGCTTCTGGCCGGTGATCTTCGCGAGGTCGCCGGCGGCGGCCTCGACGATCTTCTTGTCGGCGACCGCCTCGCCCACGCCCATGTTGACCGTGATCTTGACGATCTTGGGGATCTGCATCGCGTTGGTGATGCCGAGCTCCGTGCGGAGCTTCGGGACGACCGTATCGCGGTAGAACTGCTGGAGCCTTGCCATGATGTTGCCCGTTGGATCGACGCTCAAGCGTCGATCACCTCTCCGTTGGACTTGAAGTAGCGCACACGCTTGCCGTCCGCCAGCAGCTTCACGCCGACACGGTCGGCCTTCTGCGTGGCGGGGTTGAACAGCGCGACCTTGGACGCGTGCAGGGGGGCCTCCTTCTCGAGGATGCCGCCCGGCTTGTTCTGCTGCGGGTTGCCGCGCGTATGGCGCTTCACCCGGTTGACGTTCTCGACCAGCACCTTGCCGTCGTCGAGCACCGCGACCACGGCGCCCTTGCGGCCCTTGTCGCGGCCCGAGATGACGATGACGTTGTCGCCTTTGCGGATCTTGTTCATGACGCAGTACCTCAGAGCACTTCCGGCGCCAGCGAGATGATCTTCATGAACTGCGCGGTGCGCAGTTCACGGGTCACCGGCCCGAAGATGCGCGTGCCGATCGGCTCGAGCTTGTTGCTGAGCAGCACGGCCGCGTTGCCGTCGAACTTGATGAGCGAACCGTCGGCACGGCGCACGCCGCGACGGGTGCGCACGACGACCGCGTCGTACACCTCGCCCTTCTTGACCTTGCCGCGCGGGATGGCGTCCCTGACGCTGACCTTGATGACGTCGCCGACGGCGGCGTAGCGGCGGCGCGTGCCGCCCATCACCTTGATGCACATCAGGGACTTGGCGCCGCTGTTGTCCGCGGCCGCGAGGATGGACTGCAGCTGGATCATGACGCGCGCTCCAGGACCGACACCAGGCGCCAGCTCTTGCGGCGCGACAGCGGACGGCACTCGGCGATGGTCACCGTATCGCCGATGCGCGACTCGTTCGACTCGTCATGCGCCAGCAGCTTGGTGGTGCGGCGGATGAACTTGCCGTAGCGCGGATGCTTGACGAGACGCTCCACCTCGACGGCGATCGTCTTCTGCATCTTGTTGCTGACCACGCGACCGGTGAGGGTGCGCTGGGCCTTCTGGATTTCGTTGGTCTCGGTCATGTGTTACTTCCCCGCGTCCTTCGCGGCCTTCTCGGCCAGCACCGTCTTCAGGCGCGCGATGTCCTTGCGCACACGGCCGAAGTCGTGCGGCTTGACGGCCTGACCGGTGGCCCGCTGCATGCGCAGCGAGAACTGCTCGCGGCGCAGCTTCAGGAGGTCCTCGTTGAGATCACGCGCGGCCTTGCCGCGCAGTTCCTTGGCGTCCATTTCAGCGTACCTGCCGCTTCACGAAGGAGGTGGTGACCGAGAGCTTGGCGCCGGCCAGCCGGAACGCCTCGCGCGCGGTCTTCTCGTCGACCCCCTCCATCTCGAAGAGGA
>DAIMYL010000048.1:0-12390 GCA_036734505.1 Steroidobacteraceae bacterium
TCCGGATCGCCGGTCACGCGCTTCTCGGGCGCGACATGGTAGGTCTCCGGCGCGCCGCTGGGCGTCGAGGTCAGGCGATGGATCATCATCGGATGATAGCGTGCGGGGGCTACGCTGTGACCACGACGGCCCGGGGTCCGCGCCGACACCCGCACCGGGGGTGCCGCTGGCGCCCCCGGCGGCAGGCTCAGAACGCGTTGATGCCCGTCAGTTCGCGGCCCACCACGAGCTGGTGGACCGTCTCGGTCCCCTCGTAGGTGATGACGCTCTCGAGGTTCAACGCGTGCCGGATCGGCACATATTCGGCGCTGATGCCGGACCCGCCCAGCATGTCGCGCGCATCCCGCGCGATGTCGATGGCGATCCTGCAGTTGTTCCACTTGGCGACCGAGACCTGCGCCGGCTTCATCCGGCCGGCGTCCTTCAGCCGGCCCAGCTGCAACGACAACAGCTGCGCCGTGGTGATCCGGCGCGCCATCTCGGCCAGACGGATCTGGATCGCCTGGTTGGCCGCCAACGGCCGCTTGAACAGGATCCGCGACTGCGTGTAGCGCAGCACCTCGGCGAGACAGGCCTGCGCGGCGCCGATCACGCCCCAGGCGATGCCGTAGCGCGCCTGCGTCAGGCAGGACAGCGGCGCCTTGATCCCTATCGTGGTGCCGGGCAACAGGTTCCCGGCGGGCAGCACCACATCCTCGAAGAACAGCGCGCCGGTGGCCGAGGCGCGCAGACTGAACTTGTCGCCGATCTCCGATGTCGTGAACCCCTTCATGCCGCGCTCGACCAGGAAGCCGCGCACGCCCTCGTCGGTGCGCGCCCAGACGATGGCGACATCGGCGATCGGCGCGTTCGTGATCCACATCTTCGAGCCGTTGAGCACCCAGTCGCCGCCGCGACGACGGGCATGCGTCTTCATGTCGGCGGGATCGGAGCCGCCGTGCGGCTCGGTGAGGCCGAAGCAGCCGATGATCGCGCCGCGCGCCATCCCGGGCAGGAACCTGCCGCGTTGCTCCTCGCTGCCGTACGCGTGGATCGGGAACATGCACAGCGAGCTCTGCACGGACATGAAGCTGCGCAGGCCGGAATCGCCGCGCTCGAGCTCCTGGCAGATCAGACCGTAGCTGATCGCGTTCATGCCCGCGCAACCATAGCCCGTCAGCGAACAGCCGAGCAGACCGAGGTCGGCGAGCCCGGCGATGAGCTCCCTCGGGAAGGTGTGCGCCTCGAAATGACCGCGGATCACCGGCAGCACCTCGCCGTCGACGAAGCGCGCGACCGACTCCTGCACCAACCGCTCCTCGTCGGTGAGCGCGGAGCGGACATCGAAGAGGTCCAAAGGATCGGCGGTCGAAGCGTTCATGTCACCTTCCGTTCGTTGGAGGCCCGGCGGCCTGCAGGGCGTGGAACATCGGTCCGCCGCGGAAGCGGGGGAATCCGTAGCCGTTGACCCATACGGTATCGATATCGGCGGAGGACGCCGCGATGCCCGCGGCGAGCAAGGCGCGGCCTTCGACCACCAACGCGCCGATGCAGCGCTCGATGATCTCCTCGTCCGAGATGTCCCGACGCGGGATGCCGAGCGTCTGCGCCTCCGCCTCGATGATGCGGTGCACCTCGGGGTCGGCGAGGCGCTCACCGCCGTCACCGTAGCGATGATGGCCTGCACCGCTCTTGCGACCGAGACGGCCGAGCTCCACGAGCCGGTCGGCCACCCGGAAGTAGCGTGGATCGTCGGGGAGGTCGCGGCGCTGCCGCCGGGCGCGATATCCGACATCGAGACCGGCGAGGTCGAACACCGCGCAAGGCCCCATCGCCATGCCCCACGCCTCGAGCGCGGCATCGACCTGCTGCGGCGTCGCGCCCTCGAGCAGCATCGTCTGGCTCTCACGACCGTACGCCTGCAGCATGCGGTTGCCGACGAAGCCGGTGGCGTTGCCGACGATCACGGGGATCTTCTTGAGGCGGCGCGCCAACGCGGCGCCGGTGGCGAGCGCGTCCTCGGCGGTGGCGGCGGCCCGTACGACCTCGACGAGCTTCATGATGTTGGCGGGACTGAAGAAGTGCAGCCCGAGCACGGCTGCGGGGCGGTGCGTCACGGCGGCGAGCTGGTCGATGTCGAGATAGGAGGTGTTGCTCGCCAACAAGGCGCCCTCGGGCAGCAGCCGATCCAGGCGGGTGAACACCTCGCGCTTGACGGCGAGGTCCTCGAAGACCGCCTCGATGGCGAGGTCGCAACCGGCGACGGCCTCGAGGCCGGCATCGAAGGTCGTGCGGGCCAGACGGTCCGCCGCCGCGCGCTCATCGCAGCGACCGCGCCGGATCTGTGATGCGTAATGGTCCTCGAACCGGGTCCGTCCCCGCGCGAGCGCCGCCGGATCGGGGTCGACCACCTTCGTGTCGAGACCGGCATCGGCGAGCGCGATGGCGATGCCGACACCCATCGTGCCCGCACCGACCACGGCGACCCGCTGCACCGGCCGGGCGGCCGCGGCGATCGCGCCCGCGCTGCGCTCCGCAAAGAAGAGGTGGCGCAGGGCGCGCGACGCGCCGGAGACGCGGCACTCCTCGAAGAGCCGCCGCGACAGCGCGATGCCCTCGTCGAACGGCTCCCGGGTCGCGGCGCCGACGCAGTCGATGATCCTCGGCATCGATCCGGTGCCGCGCGTCGCCTTCGCATGACGGCGCGACAACCGGTCGATGACCTCCGCGTCGAGCGGCCGCGGCGCCGGCAGCGCGCCGACGCGCCGGGGCGGTCCGCCCGCCGTGGCGAGCGCGTGCGCCTCGTCCACGGCCGCCTCCATCAAGCGTCCCGCATCGACCAGACGGTCGAGGAGTCCCGACGCCGCAGCACGGTCCGCCGCGATCGGCTCGCCGGCGAGCATCATCTCCAACGCCTCCTCGGCGCCGATCAAGCGCGGCAGACGTTGCGTGCCACCGGCACCCGGCAACAGCCCGAGCTTGACCTCCGGCAGACCCAGCCGCGCATCCGGCGTCGCGATCCGCGCGTGGCAGGCCATCGCCAGTTCCAGTCCACCGCCGAGCGCGAAGCCCGCGATCGCCGCGACCACGGGTTTCGAGCAGGCTTCGATGCGCGCGAGGACATCCACCAGGACGGGCGCCAGCGGCGGATCGTCGAGCTCGCGGATCTCGGCGCCGGCCACGAAACCCCGCGCCGAACCCGTGATGACGATGGCGCGCACCGAAGCGTCGCCATCCGCGCGCACCACCGCCTCGAGCAACGCGGCGCGCACCGGCTGCGCGAGCGCGTTCACCGGCGGATGATCGATGCCGATGATCGCGACCTCGCGCTCCACCCGCGACGAGACCGGGCCGCCCATCAGCCGTTCCCCGACATATCGGTCCAGGGCGGCGCGACCAGACGCCGTCGTTTGCCGTCATCCGAGAGGCGCACCGACGGGTCGTCGTTGCCGACGCGGTCCCACAGCTCGCAGGTCACCTGCCGATGGCGCTGGTCGAGCGCCTCGCAGTAGTTCGTGTAGAGGCACAGGCGCACCGCGTCGCCGTGTCCGCTGCGCACCTTGCGGAACCAGTCCGGATCGGCGAGCGCCTGGCGCGCGAAGCTCACGATGTCGGCGGCACCCGTCTCGAGCACCTGCTCGGCCTGCCGGAAACCGTGGATGCCGCCGCCGGCGACGATCGGCGTGGTGGCGCCGGATGCGCGCACCGCGGCGCGCAGCGCGGCCGCATCGGCGAGGTTCCTGCCGAACGGCCCGCGCGCGTCCGAGAGGTAGGACGGCATGCACTCGTACCCGCTCGGTCCGGTGTACGGATACGCCGCCTCGCCCACCTTCGGCTGCAGCGCGTCGTCGAACTTGCCGCCGCGCGACAAAGAAATATAGTCCATGCCGGCCGCGGCGAACGCGACGGCGATGCGGGCGGTGTCGGCGACGCCGCTGCCGCCGCTGATGCATTCATCCGTCAACATCCGGCAACCGACCGGGTAGTCCCGGCCGACCCGCGCCCGCACCGCGCGGTAGACCTCCGACGGCAGCCGCAGACGGCCCTCGAGCGATCCGCCGTAGCCGTCCGGACGGTCGTTGGTCGCGGAGAGGAAGGACGCCATCGTGTAGGCGTGGGCGTAGTGCAGCTCCACGCCGTCGAAGCCGGCGCGGCGGGCCCGCTCCGCGGCGGCGGCGAAGAGCGGCGGCAAGGTCTCCGGCAGCGCGGCCACATGCGGCAGATCGAGGTCCGTGATCCGCTCGCGCGCACCGTACTGCAGCGCCTCGAACTCCCGCGCATCCAGCACGGCACGCCATCCTTCTTCGGACATGTCGGCGAGCCGCGTGCGGACCTCGGCGTCCGGCGTCTGCGGCGGCAGCGCGAGGCGCTCGCGGTGCGCGTCGGTGACCTGCAGGAAACGGGAGAAGTAGCGAGCCGGTTCGGGACGCCGCCGGATCGACAGGAAATCGATCAGCTGGATGAGCACGCGGGTCTCGCCGGCGCTCGCCTCATGCACGGCGCGCACGAGGCGCTCCAGCCCCGGCAGGAAACGGTCGTGACCGATGCGCAGCAGAGGTCCGCTCGGGACATCACGGATCCCGGTGGCCTCGACCACGATGACGGCCGGACGCCCTTCGGCGAAGCGGCGGTACCAATCCATGACATCGGGCGTCACGGAACCGTCCTCCGCGGCACGCCACGGCACCATCGCGGGCACCCAGGTGCGCGCCGTGAGCGGCAGGGATCCGATCGTCGTGGGCTGGAACAGCCGCGACGCGCGCGCCTCGTCAGCGCTCGGCCAGCGGTCGGGCCGCGGGACATGCCGGATCCGCTCCGACGGCCGCCACATCGCCATGCTTATGCTCTCAGACGATGTCGTCGGGGATGACGGCGGTGGCTTCGATCTCGACCTTGGCGGCCGACTCCATCAGCGCGGTCACCTCGACCACGGACATGGCCGGGAAGTGCCTGCCGAGCACGGCCCGGTACGCGGCGCCGATCTCTCCCACCGCGGCGAGGTACTCCGCTCGGCTGGTCACGAACCAGGTCAACCGCACGATGTGCTCGGGACGCGCGCCCGCCTCGGCGAGCACCGCCACGATGTTCTGCAGCGCCTGACCCACCTGCGCGGGCATCCCGCCGTCCGGGAACTTCCCGGCGGCGTCCCAGCCGATCTGCCCGGCGACATAGACCTGACGGCCGCGCGCCACGATGCCGTTGGAATAACCTTTCGGCCGGGGCCATCCCGGTGGCTGCAGGATCTCGTTCATCGCAACAACTCCCGACCGATGATCAGTCTCTGCACTTCGGTGGCGCCTTCGTAGATCCGCAGCGCGCGGATCTCGCGATAGAGACGCTCGACGATCTCCCCGCTCTCCACGCCGCGACCGCCGAACAGCTGCACCGCGCGGTCGATGATGCGCTGCGCGCTCTCGGTGGCGGCCATCTTCGCCATCGCGGCATCGCGGGTGACGGACGCGCCGCGGTCGCGCAGCCAAGCGGCCTTGTAGGTCAGCAGGCGTGCCGCCTCGAGCTCCGTCGCCATGTCGGCGAGCGTGACGCGCGTCAGCTGCTGGTCCGCCAGCAGACCGCCGAACATCCGGCGGCTCCGCACATGCGCGACCGCCTCGTCGAGGGCCCGCTGCGCGAACCCCAACGCCGCGGCCGCGACCGAGGTGCGGAACACATCGAGCGTCCGCATCGCGATCTTGAACCCCTCGCCTTCGGCGCCGATGCGGCGGGCGGCGGGGATGCGGCAGTCCGAGAACCGCAGCGTCGCCAACGGATGCGGTGCGATGGTGTCGATCCGGCGCTCGATGTGGAAGCCGGGGTCGGTCGCCTCGACCACGAACGCGGAGATCCCTTTCGCCTCGACCGAGCCGTCCGCACGGACGACGGCCGGCGCGGTGCGTGCGAACACGCAGTAGAGATCGGCGATGCCACCGTTCGAGATCCAGGTCTTCGTGCCGTCGAGCACATAGTGGTCGCCGTCGCGGCGTGCGGCGCAGGCCATCGCGGCGACATCGGAACCGGCGTCCGGCTCGGACAACGCGAACGCCGGCACGGCCTGACCTGCCGCGACGCGCGGCAGATAGCGGGACCGCAGCGCCGGGTCGCCCGCCGCGGACAACGGTCCGCTGCCGAGGCCCTGGATGGCGAAGGCGAAGTCCGCGAGGCCGTCGTGCCACGCGAGCGATTCGCGCAACAGGCACAGCGTGCGCGCATCGAGCGCGGCGAGGTCGCCGCCGCCCTGCGGTACGCAATGCGAGAGCAACCCAGCCTCGCCCATGCGCGTCACGAGCGACCGGCAATGCGCGTCCACGGCCGCCGATGAGTGCGGATGTGCCGCGTCTGCGAGATGCCGCTGCGCGAACGCGTCGGCTTCGCGCGCGACATCCGCATGCCGCGCCTCGAAGAACGGCCACTGCAGGTGTGCAAGCGCCTTCATCGGTCAATCACCCTCGAACGACGGACGCTGGCGCGCGACGAACGCGTCATAGGCCCGCCGGAAATCCTGCGTCTGCATGCAGATCGCCTGCGCCTGCGCTTCCGCCTCGAGCGCCTGGTCGACGCTGAGGTTCCACTCGTGGTGCAGCATCCGCTTCGTCATCGCATGCGCGAACGTCGGACCGTCCGCCAGTCCGCGGGCCGTCGTAGCGGTCAGGGCGGCGATCCCGTCGGACGGCACGACGGCGTTGAAGAACCCCCAACGCTCGCCCTCCTCCGCCGAGAAGGCGCGGCCGGTGTACAGCAATTCGGATGCCCGACCCTGGCCGATGATGCGCGGCAACAGCGCGCAGGCGCCCATGTCGCAACCGGCGAGCCCGACCCGCGTGAACAGGAACGCGGTGCGCGCATCCGGCGTGGCATACCGCAGGTCCGAGGCCATGGCGATGATCGCGCCGGCACCGGCGCAGACGCCCTCGACCGCGGCGATGATCGGCTGCGGGCACGCGCGCATCGCCTTGACGAGATCGCCGGTCATGCGCGTGAACTGCAGCAGCTGCGGCATGGTCATCCGCGTCAGCGGACCGATGATGTCGTGCACATCGCCGCCCGAGCAGAAGTTCCCGCCGGCGCCGCCGATGACGACCGCACGGACATCGTCGGACTCGGCGAGGACGCGGAACAGGTCGCGCAACTCGGCATAGGACTCGAAGGTCAGCGGATTCTTGCGCTCCGGCCGGTCGAGGGTGATGTAGCCCACCCTGTCCTCCAGTCGCCAGAGGAAGGTGCGCGGGACGGGGATGGTCATACGAGTTCACCTCCGGCGACCGAGATGGATTGTCCGGTGACACCGCGGCTCTCCGGACGGCAGAGCCATGAGACCGCCTCCGCGACCTCATCGGGATGGATCAGGCGGCGCTGCGGGTTGCCGCCGGTCAAGGAGGCGAGCGCCTCATCCGCCGTACGCCCCGTCCTGAGCCGGATGCGCTCGATGGACTCGCGGACGATGTCGGTGTCGGTGTATCCCGGGCAGACGGCGTTGACCGTGATCGGGCGGCCGGCCCATTCGCGCGCCAGCGCCCGGGTCAGACCGATGACCCCGTGCTTCGCCGCGCAGTAGGCCGCGACATAGGCATAGCCGGTCTGGCCCGCCGTGCTCGCGATGTTCACCACACGGGCGTCCGCAGCCGACAGCAACGCGCCGGTCGACGCGCGGATGCAGTGATAGACGGAGTGCAGGTTGGCGTCGAGCATCCGCTGCCAAAGATCGATGCCGGTCTTCTCGAACGCTGCGCTCTCGGCGGCGCCGGCGTTGTTGACGAGGACATCCAACCGCCCGCGCCGCTCGATGAGCGCGGCGAACGCGCGGTCCACCGCCGCCGGATCCGTGACATCGACGACGGCGGTCGCGACCCCGCCACCGAGCACCGCCGCGGCCTGCTGCAGGCGCGCCGCATCGCGTCCGACGATAGAGACCTCCATACCGTCCGCCGCGAGGCGACGCGCGATCGCGAGCCCGATGCCGCGCGAGCCGCCCGTGACGATCGCGTGACGGCTCATACGGGCCCCGGCGGCGTAGCGCTGCGCTGCAGATTCCTCTGCAGCTGCGACTTGGCGGACAGATAGGGCGCCGGCCAGTGCTGGAGGGCGAAGCCCTGCTCCGCCGCCGCCCGCAGCGTCCAGGAGGGATCGGCGAGATGCGGCCTCGCGATGGCGCAGAGATCCGCGCGGCCGGCCGCGATGATGGTATCCACGTGATCGACCTCGTAGATGTTGCCGACGGCGATGGTGGGCAGTCCGCTCTCGGCCCGCACGAGGTCCGAGAACGGCGTCTGCCACATGCGACCGTACACGGGCGCCTGGTCGGGGACCGTCTGTCCCGTCGAGACATCGATGATGTCGACCGCAGCGTCGCGCAGCGCCGCGACCCACCGGCAGAGATCCTCCTCCGACAGCCCGCCCTCGGCCCAATCGGTCGCGGAGATGCGGACCGACAACGGCCGCTCCGCCGGCCACCGGGCGCGCACGGCGCGGATGACCTCGAGCGGGAAGCGCATGCGGCCGGCGATGTCGCCGCCATAAGCGTCCGTGCGGACATTGGTGAGCGGCGAGATGAACGAGGCGAGCAGATAGCCGTGCGCCGCATGCACCTCGAGCATGTCGAAACCGGCGTCCGCAGCGAGCTCCGTCGAACGCACGAACTCCGCGACGACGCGTCGCATGTCCTCGAGGTCCATCGCCTTCGGGGTCGCGCTGCAGCCTTCGAGGTACGGGATGGCCGACGGCGCGATCAGCGGCCAGTTGCCGGACTCCAGAGGATGGTCCATCCGCTGCCAGCCGACCTGGGTCGAACCCTTGCGCCCTGCATGGCCGAGCTGGAGGCAGATCTTGGCCAGCGAATGCCCATGCACGAAATCGACGACCCGCCGCCACGCATCGCGCTGGGCGGTGTCCCAGAGGCCCGTGCATCCCGGCGTGATCCGCGCATCCGGCGCCACGCAGGTCATCTCTGTGAAGAGCAGCCCCGCACCGCCGGTCGCGCGGGCGCCGTAGTGCACGAGATGCCAATCGCCCGGCAGACCGTCGACGGCCGAGTACTGCGCCATCGGGGAGACGGCCACGCGGTTGACCACCGTCATGCCGCGCAGCGTGAAGGGCGTGAACATCGGCGGACGCCGGTCCTCGACGCCGCTGCGCGTCGCCAGCGACCGCTCCACCTGCTCGACATAGGCCGCATCGCGCAGACGCAGGTTCGCATGACCGATGCGCTGGCTGCCCGTGAGCAGGCTGTAGGCGAACTGCCATGGCTCGAGGCGGGCGTGACGGTCCACGTTCTCGAACCATTCCATGCGGTTGCGGGCTGCGTTCTGCAGTCTGAGCGCCTCGAGGGAGCGTTCTTGATGGTAACGCACGAGACCATCCTCGATCGTCGAGGACCGCGTGACATGCGTCACGAGCGACACCGCATCCTCCATCGCCAGCTTGGTGCCCGAGCCGATGCCGAAGTGCGCCGTGTGCGCCGCATCGCCGATCAGCACCAGGTTGCCGTGGTGCCAACGCTCGCAGACGACCCGGTTGAAGCGCAGCCACGCCGAGCCCCGCAGATGGTTGGCGTTGCTCATGAGCCGATGCCCGTCGAGATAGCGCGCGAACAACCGCTCGCAGAACGAGATGGACTCGGCCGTCGTGCAGCGGTCCAGACCGTGCGCCCGCCAGGTCTCATCGCGCGTCTCGACGATGACCGTCGAGAGGTCGCGGCTGAACTGGTAGGCGTGTATCTGGAACCAGCCGTGCTCGGTGCGCTCGAAGGCGAACGTGAACGCGTCGAAGGGCCGCGTCGTCCCGAGCCAGATGAACCGGCACTTGCGCACATCGATGTCGGGCTTGAACACCTCCGCATGACGGGTGCGCATCCGGCTGTTGACGCCGTCGGCGGCGATCACGAGATCGGCGTCGCGCCACGCGGCATCGTCGTCCACCTCATGCTCGAAGTGCTGCACCACGCCGAGGCTGCCCGCGCGCTGCTGCAATATGTTGAGCAGGCGCTTGCGGCCGATGCCGCAGAACCCGTGGCCGGAGGAGCGGATGGTCGCGCCCTGGTGATGGACCTCGATGTCGTCCCAGTGGTGGAAATCCGCGACGATGGCGTCGTGCGACTCCGGATCCACGGTCCGGAACCCCTCCATCGTCTTGTCGGAGAACACCACGCCCCAGCCGAAGGTGTCGTCCGGGCGGTTGCGTTCGTAGACCTCGACCTGCGCCTTGGGATGCGCCTTCTTGATGAGGATGGCGGCGTACAGGCCGGCCGGGCCGCCGCCGAGCGATACGACATGCCTCACTTCACCGCTCCTCGGGCGGACATCGGGTCACTCATCCATGAACAGCGAGGTGCCTTCGGCGAGCTCGCTGCGGCTGTAGGTGCGGAACGCGATCAGGGTCTCGGACTCGACGATGCCGGGCAGCGAGTGGATCGAGCCGCTGACGATGTCCGCCAGATCCTCGTTGCGCGGCGCGCGCACGATCGCCACCAGATCGTACCGGCCGGCCACCGAGAACACCTCGCTGACACCGCGCACCTCCGCGATGGCGGTGGCGAGCGCGGCGCTCCGCGCCGGTTGCGCCTTGATCAGGACCATGGCCGTGACTGACATGGGAACTCTCCTTCATCCAGTGGGGGCAGCGCCGCCGGGGCCGTCGCCCTGCCGCAGCGCATACCGCTGTATCTTGCCGCTCGGGGTCTTGGGCAACCCCGCCACGAACTCCACCACGCGAGGATACTTGTAGGGCGCGATGATGTTCTTGACGTGGTCCTGCAGCGCGCGGGCCAGCGCCGCATCGCCATGGTAGCCGTCCCGCAGCACGATCACCGCCTTCACGACCTGCCCACGGGCGGGGTCCGGCGCGCCGACCACCGCCACCTCCCGGACCGCCGGATGCTCCAGCAGGGCCGCCTCGACCTCCGGACCCGCGATGTTGTACCCGGCGGAGACGATCATGTCGTCCGTGCGCGCCTCGAACCAGAAGTAGCCGTCGTCATCGATGCGGTAGCGGTCGCCGGTGACGTTCCATCCGTCGATGACATAGTTCTGTTGCCGGTCGTCATCGAGGTAACGGCAGCCCGTGGGGCCGCGCACCGCGAGACGCCCGGCGCCGCGCGTCTGCGGACGGCCCGCCTCGTCGAGGACCACCGCCTGATATCCCGGCAAGGGCTTGCCGGTGGCGCCGGGGCGGATGTCCTCGCCCGCGGCGGAGATGAAGATGTGGATCATCTCGGTGGCGCCGATGCCGTCGATCAGACGGATGCCGGTGGCATCCGACCATTGGTCCGAGATGGCCTTCGGCAACGGCTCGCCCGCGGAGACGCAGCGCCGCAAGGACCGCAGGTCGAAGTCGCGCGCCAACGGCGTCAGGTTGCGGTACATGGTCGGCGCGGTGAACAGCGCGGTGACGCCGAACTTCGGGATGGCGCGGATGAGCGCGTCCGGTGACGGTTGCTCGACCAGGGCGGCCGACGCGCGGAAGCGCAGCGGGAACACCAACAACGCGCCGAGACCGAAGGTGAAGGCGAACGGCGGACTGCCGAGATGCACATCGTCCGGCGCGGTGCGCAACAGACGGCCACCGACCACATCGGCCATCGCCAGGATGTCGCGGTGGAAATGCATGGTCGCCTTCGGCTTGCCGGTGGTGCCCGAGGTGAAGGCGAGCAGGCAGACATCCTCGGCCGCCGTCTCCACATCGGTGAAGACGGGCGATCGGGCCGCCATCCGGCCCTCCAGCACGCCGTCGCCGAACGAGAGCAGGCGCCCCTGTCCGAGGGCGTCCGGCATCGCGGCATCGAGCTCCGTCAGCAGCCGGTGGTCGCAGAGCGCGTGGCGGACCTGCGCCTTGGCGCAGATCTGCGACAGCTCGTGGGTGCGCAGCATCGGCATGGTCGGCACCGCCACCGCACCGACCTTCATCACGGCGAACCACGCCGCTGCCAGCATCAGGCCGTTGTATCCGCGCAGCAGCACGCGGTTGCCCGGCACGATGCCGAGGTCGTGGACCAGCACGTTGGCGATGCGGTCGGCTTGCTCGAGCAGCTGCGCATAGGTCCACTGGCCGGCGTCGGCGCGCAGCGCGACCGCGTCGCCGTAGCCCTCGCGGACCGCGTCGCCGAGCAGCACGGTGGCGCAGTTCATCTGCGCCGGATATCGCAGCTCCGGCAGATCGAAGGTCATCACCGGCCACTGCGCGCGCGGCGGCAGGCCCCGCGCTGTGAAATCGTCGATGTGGGCCGATCTCCCCTGTTGCGGCATCATCGCGGCATCCTTCACGACGGCCTCCTCATGTGACCTTCAGCCGAGGAGCGTCGCGCGGAGGCGCGTCCGGCAGGGCATCCAGCTCTTCGCCGAAGATGCGCACCGCGTCCCAGATGTCGACATACCGCAGATAGAGCGGCGTGAACCCGAAGCGCAGCAGGTCGGGTGCGCGGAAATC
>DAIMYL010000049.1:0-12241 GCA_036734505.1 Steroidobacteraceae bacterium
TCGAGCGCGCCTTCACGGCCTGGTTCCAGGCGGTCAACCTCGCCGAGCAGCTGCACCGCGTGCGGCGGCGGCGCGCGTACTTCCTCGATGACGGCGGCAAGCCGCAACCGGGCGGCGTCGCCGATGCCATCGGCCGGCTGAAGGCCGCCGGCCTCACGCTCGACGAGGTGGCCGCGCTGCTCGGCTCGCTGCACATCGAACCGGTGTTCATGGCGCATCCCGCCGATTCACCGCGCCGCACGGTGCTCCGCAAGCAACTGCATCTCGCCGACCTGCTCTTCGATCGGCTCGATCCGACCTTGGCGCCGCACGAGCAGCGCGCTTTGGTCGGCCGGATCCGCACCGAGCTCACCACCTCCTGGCAGACCGAGGACCATCCGCGGCAGCGTCTGACGGTGGCCGACGAGCGCGAACATGTGATCTTCTACCTCGTGGAAGTCCTCTATCAGGTCATCCCGGCGTTCCACGAGGAGATCGCCGAGGCGCTCACGCTGCATTACGGCGAGGCTGCCGAGGGCATTGAGGTCCCTACCGTGATCCGCTTCGGGTCGTGGGTCGGCGGCGACATGGACGGCAACCCCGATGTGCATGCGAAGTCCATCCGCGAGACGCTGGCGAGACAGCAGCAGGCCATCGTCAACGCCTACTTCGGCGAGGTCCAGTCGCTCGGGCAGCTGCTGTCGCAGAGCGCGAGCCGCGTCGGGGTCACCGCGGCGCTGCAGCAACGCATCGAGGCCTACACGACGCTGATGCCCGGCGCCCGCGCCGCCGCGCCGTCGCGCCACGACCGCATGCCGTACCGGGTGTTCTTCGGGCAGGTCGCCGAGCGCTTGCGCGCGACCTACGAGGGGCGGCCCACGGGTTACGAGAACCCGGAGCAGTTCCGCCGCGACATCGAGATCGCCGCGGAGAGCCTCAAGGCCAACCGCGGCCTGCACGCCGGGCTCTTCTCGGTACGCCGCTTGCTGCGCCGCATCTCGGTCTTCGGTTTCCATCTGGCGCGTCTCGATGTGCGGCAGCACGCCTCCCTGCTGCAACGGGTCGTGGGTCGGGCGCTCGACCAACAGGGTTGGGCTGCGCTCGGGCCGTCGGAGCGTCAGCGGCGGCTGCGCGAGCGGCTGGAGGTCGACTCCGGGCCGCAGGTAGAGTTCGATGCGCTCGGCAAGCGCACGCTCGCGGTCTTCGAGGCGATGGTGCAGTGCCGCCGCCGGTTCGGTCCGGAGTCGGTCGGCGCCTATGTCGTCAACGGCGTGGGTGGGGCGGACGATGTGCTCGCGGCGATGCTGCTCGCGCGCTGGGCCGAGGCGTACGACCGCGGGCGCGGCGCTCTCGCGCTCGACATCGCGCCGATGTTCGACACCATGGAGTCGCTCGGCCGCGCGGGCGATGTGATGCGTGATCTGCTCGCCGAGCCGCTCTACCGCGCGCACCTCGACAGCCGCGGGCGGCGTCAGGCCGTGTTGGTGGGATACTCCGAGAGCGGCAAGCAGGCGGGACCCTGCGCTGCGCGCTTCGCGGCCTATCGCGCGCAGGGCGCGCTCGCCGCCGCGCTCGCAGCTGCGGGCGAGGAGCATGTCGTGTGTCATGTGCGCGGCGGCAGCATCGCGCGCGGCGGCGGTCGCATCGACGGGATGGTTGCGGCGATGCCGCCGTCCACCATCAACGGTTGGCTGCGGCTGACCGAGCAGGGTGAGACGGTGAACCAGCACTATGGTCTGGGACCGATCGCGTTGCGCACCCTCGAGCGGGCGTTCGGCGCGTTGGCGCAGGCGACGGCCGCGGGGCGCGCCGGCAGGCCGCCGGAACCTGACGCGAGGGCGCTCGAGATCGCCGCGCATGTCGCCGAGGCGAGCGGTGCGCGCTACCGGGCGTTGGTCTGGGGCGAGTCGGCGTTCCACGCGTGGTTCCGCGAGGTGACGCCCATCGATGTCATCGAGCGCATGCAGGTGGGCGGCAGGCCTGCGGTGCGCCCCGGTTTCGACGGCCTGCAGGGCTTGCGCGCCTCGCCCTGGGTGTTCGCCTGGACGCAGAACCGGATGATGCTGCCGGGCTGGTTCGGCGCCGGCGCGGGCCTGCGCGCCGCGATCGACGCCTGCGGTCTTGCCGAGGTGCGCGCCGCCGCGAAGGAGTGGTCCTTCCTCCGCGACCTGCTCGACGCTGTCGAGGTGATGCTGGCGCGCAGCGACCTCGACATCGCGGCGCGGTACGAGGCCTTGGCGGCGCGCGATCATGGCTTCGGCGCACGGTTGCGGGACGAGCATGCGCTGGCGGTGGCGTCCCTGCTCGAGGTCAAGGAGCAGCGCGGGCTGCTCGACGGCGATCGTACGCAGCAGCGCGCGTTGCAGCTGCGCAACCCGTATGTCGACCCGATGAACCTGATGCAGATCGACCTGTTGCGCCGCTGGCGTGCGGAAGGTCGCGAGCACCGTGATCTGTTCGAGGCGCTGGTCGCGAGCGTCAGCGGCATCGCCCACGGTCTGCAGAGCAACGGTTGAGCGTGATCGGCGACGACCTGGAGGGTCGAGACATGGATGTACAGCAGCAGGGGCGGGTGCAGGCGGGCGGCGAGGGATCCGGCCGGGGGTCGCCGATGTGGATCAGGGCGGCGCTGGTCGTCGCCGCGATGTCCGCGGGGATCCCCGCAGCGCAGGCGTCGGGGCTCGAGTTCGACATCGAGGGCGTCGCAGCGTGGCAGGGACGCAATGTGGTCCAGTCGCCCAACGACGCCACCGCCACGCGTTTTTCGTTGAAGACGCTGACCGGCAGCGGCCCCGCGTGGACCGGTCGGCTGCAGGCGTCGGGCCGCATCAACGACCGTCATGAGTGGCGCGTGCTGGTCGCGCCGTTGTCGGTGTCGGGTGCCGGTGCGAGCGCCGTGCCGATCCGCTTCGAAGGCGCCGTGTTCGCGCCGGGGCAGGTGGACGCCGACTACCGCTTCGACTCCTGGCGTGCGACCTGGCGCTGGCGATGGATCGACCGCGAGGACCTCGTGGTCAAGGTCGGTGCTACGGCCAAGATCCGCGACGCGAGCATCCGGCTGGCCCAGGGCGCCGTCTCGGCGCGCAAGGCGAACACGGGTTTCGTGCCGTTGCTGCACGGCTCCTTCGAGCGCCGACTCGACGACCGATGGGCGTTCGAGGGCGATATCGACGCGCTCGCCGGCGGTCCTGGCTATGCGGTGGACGCGGGCCTGCGCGTGTCGCGGGAACTGTCGCCCGGATGGCGGGTGACGGGCGGCGTGCGTTGGCTCGACGGCGGTGCCGACAACGACGAGGTGTACTCGTTCGCGACCTTCACGAGCGTCACTCTGGGGGTGGCTTGGCGTCCGCGTTGAGCGGATCCTCCTCGAGGGCGACCTGCGCCGGATCCTCCAGCCCTTCGAACTGGCCGTGCTCGACGGCCCAGAAGAACGCCCAGACCGCGACGCCGACCAGCACCAGCGACAACGGGATCAACAGATAGATGCTGTTCATGGGCTGTGACCCGGTCGAGCGGGATCGACCAGCGGACGACGGGCGTTGAACACGACGACCAAAGAGGACAAGGACATGCCGAGCGCCGCGACCCACGGCGGCATGAAGCCGAGCGCCGCCAGAGGGATCGCGGACAGGTTGTAGGCGGCCGCCCAGCGCAGGTTCTGGCGGACGCGCTGCAAGGCGGCGCGCGCGACACGCACGGCATCCGGCAGAGCCGCCAGCGACTCGCGCAACAGCAGCAGATCGCCGGCCGCATGGGCGATCGCCGAGCCGCGGCCCATCGCCATCGAGACATCGGCGGCGGCGAGCACCGGACCGTCGTTGATGCCATCTCCGACCATCAGCACCCGGCGACCTGACGATTGCAGGGCTTTGAGACGCGCGAGCTTGTCGGCAGGCGTGAGAGCGCCTTCCGCCTGGTGGATGCCGAGGGTCGTCGCGACCCCTGCCACCGTCTCCGCGCGGTCACCGCTCGCGATGCGCACATCGAGCCCGGCCTCCCGCAAGGCGGCCGTCGTGGGGGCGGCATCGTCGCGCAACGCGTCGCATACCGTGAACGACGCCGTGCGACCGAGGTCGTCCATCATCATCACATCCCCCTCGGTCGTCGGCTCGGCGATCGGGTCGTGGGGGACCGATTCCGCGCCCGCCGCGAACGCCGGCTTGCCCAGGCGCCAACGACGACCGGCGACCGTGCCCGTCACGCCTTGGCCTGCGATCTCGTGGGCGTCCGCGCAGTCGATCGCTGCGTCGGCATGGTCGCGGAAGGCGAGCGCCAGGGGATGCTGCGAGCCGCGCTCCAGCGCAGCGGCGATGGCGAGCGCCTCCTGCTCCGTCAGCGGATCGGCGGCACGGGCGAGCGTCGGATCCACGACGACGCTGCCGAGGCGGATCGTCCTCACGCTGGGGCGCCCCACGGTGAGCGTGCCGGTCTTGTCGAGGAGCACCGTGTCGACGCCGGCCAGACCTTCGACCGCGTCGGCGCGCATCACCAGCACACCGAGCCGCGCGAGACGCGAGGTCGCAGCGGCGATCGCGACCGGTGTGGCGAGCGACAATGCACACGGGCAAGTGGCCACCAGCACCGCCAGCACCGCGGGCAGGGCGCGGTCCGGATCGAGATACCACCAAGCGACGCCGACCAGCATGGTGAGCACCAGCACCCGGGCCACGAACCATGACGCCATCCGCTCGGCGGCGATGCCCAGCCGGGGACGCTCGCCTTGTGCGCGTTCGAGCAGCCGTACCAGCCCGTGCAGCGTCGACTCGTCCGCGCGTCGCGTCGCCCGCAGCGTGATGGCCGCGCCCGCGTTGGTCGAGCCGCCGAGCAGCGGCTCGTCGACGGCACGCCGTCGTGGCTCCGACTCGCCGGTGACCAACGATTCGTCGACCAGCGCGACGCCATCGGCCACGGTGCCGTCCACCGGGATCGTCTCGCCGCTCGCCACGCGCAGCAGGTCCCCTGCGCCGATGTCTGCGAGCGGCACACGGCTGACCATGCCCGTCGCAGGGTCGATGCGCTGTGCGCGGGTGGGCAAGGAACGGGCCAGCGCGTCGGTGACGCTCGCGGCCTGATGGCGGCTGCGCATCTCGACATGGCGGCCGAGCAGCAGCAACAGGATGAACATGGCGACCGAGTCGTAGTAGACCTCGCCGACGCCGCGCACGGTGTTGATGACGCTGGCGCCGTAGGCGAGCAGCAGCGCGAGCGACACCGTGACATCCATGCCGAGCGTCCGGCGACGGAGGTCCTGCAGGCCGCCGCGCAGGATGGGAGCGCCCGAGTAGGCGAGCACGGGCGTGGTGATGAGCAGACAGGTCCAGCGCAGATACTCGGCGATCCGCGGGTCGATGCCCTGGAAGGCGCCGACCCAAAGGCCTGCCGCGTACATCATCAGCTGCATCGCCCCGATTCCGGCGAGGCCGATCCGCTTGAGGGCGGCGCGTCGCTCCTCGCGCTGGGCCGCCGCCGCCGCGACGCCGACCAGCGGCACAGGTCGGAAACCTGCCTGCGATACGCTGCCGAGGATCGCACCCAAACTGGTGCGTCCGCTGTCCCATACGACGGAGACCCGACCATCCACGACGTTGATGTCGACGCGGCGGACGCCGGGCAGGGCGTCGAGCGCGCGCCGGATGCTGCGCGCGCAGTTGGCGCAGCGGATGCCCTCGGCGGTGAAGACGACATGCCCCTCGCCACCGGACTCGCTGGTCCAGTGCGCATCGAGGAGCGGTCTGCCGGCGAGCGTCGTCATGGTCGCATCCGTCAGTATCCGAGGCGCGCCATGCCGCCCGGTGTCTCGAGGCGGCCGCGCAACCGCCACTCGCCGCGGTCGTCGTCGAGCTGGACCAGCCAGCGCGCATCGGGCAGAGCGCTGCCCATGCGGCCTTCGTAGCGGTCGCTGCCCGCTGACCGCGTGAGCGTGACGCTTCGGTCGGAGGCGGGGCGTGTGGTGTGCGTGAGGTGCAGCGTCAGGCTCTGCGGCGCGGTCTGGAGCGGGGCCGCGCCGCGTGTGAGCCGCAGGACGACCCTGTCACCTTCGACCGACCCGAGTTCGGCGCCCAAGCCGAGCTCACGGGCCCGCGAGGCGCGCGCGATGTCCTGGTCGAGCGCGGCGCCTTCCCAAGCGTAACGAGCGGGGAGTTCCGGTTCGGCGCCGCCGTACGCCATCATCAGGGTGATGGCGCTCGCCACCACCGTGGCTGCGGGGATGCCGATCATCGCCCAGAGCGCGGGGTTGGCCCGGGACCGGGTGTGATGCGGATCGGCGGGTGTGGTGGCGTCCATCGGTCACTCCTTGGGTGCGAAGAACCGCGCTTCGGCGCGCGCTCGTGAGGTGGGATCATCGACCGCGGTCGCGACGAAATGCAGTCCGGTCGTCGTCCCCTCATCGGTCCAGCCGTCGCGGCGTACCCGGACCGCGGCGTTGAAGACCTCGCCCGGGGCGACGGTGAACACCGGATCGGCGGGGTCGAGCCGGTAGCGCCGGCGCTCGTGCTCGCCATCGTCCCCGTCGTCGACATCGAGCGAGATGCGGAAGTCCCGCGTGCTTCCGCCTTTGTTCATGATCTTGAGCAGGTAGACGTTCTCGATCCCGCCCGAGTCGAGGCGGCGGTAGAGGGTGTTGCGGTCGTGCAGCACATCGAGGCCGACCGGCTTGCGCATCGCCAGGGCGGCGACGAAGCCCGCGCAAAGGAGGGCGAGCAGCACGCCGTAGACGACGACGCGCGGTCGCAGCACCCGCTTGCCGCGGTGCTGCAGCGCGTTCTGGGTGTCGTAGCGCACGAGGCCGCGCGCGTAGCCCATGCGGTCCATCACCGAGTCGCAGGCGTCGATGCAGGCCGCGCAGGCGATGCATTCGTATTGCAGACCTTCGCGGATGTCGATGCCGGTGGGGCAGACCTGGACGCAGAGCGTGCAATCGGTGCAGTCCCCGAGCCCGGCGCCGCGCGGATCGATGCCTCGGCGCCGACCGCCGCGCGGTTCGCCGCGCTGCGCGTCGTAGCTGATGACGAGGGTGTCGCGGTCGAACATCGCGCTCTGGAAGCGCGCATAGGGGCACATGTACTTGCAGACCTGTTCGCGCAGGAAGCCGGCGTTGCCGTAGGTGGCGAAGCCGTAGAACAGCAGCCAGAAGGTCTCCCAAGGGCCGAGCGTGAGCGAGAGCGTCCGCGCGGCGAGGTCCGTTATCGGCGTGAAGAAGCCCACGAAGGTGAACCCGGTCCAGAGCGCGAACGCGACCCAGAGCGCCTGCTTCGCGCCCTTGCGCAGCAGCTTCCCGCGGTTCCACGGTCCGGCGTCGAGCTTCATGCGGCGGGAGCGGTCGCCCTCGGTCACGCGCTCCAGCCAGAGGAAGACCTCGGTCCATACGGTCTGCGGACAGGCGTATCCGCACCAGAGGCGTCCGGCGATCGCGGTGAAGAAGAAGAGACTGAGCGCGGCGATCACCAGCAGCCACGCCAGGAAGATGAAGTCCTGCGGCCATAGCGTCAGTCCGAAGATGTGGAACTGGCGCGCGGGGAGGTCGAAGAGGATCGCCTGACGGCCGTTCCAACGGATCCACGGCAGGACATAGAACAGCCCGAGCAACACCCAGGCCGCCGTCACCCGCAACCGCGAAAAACGCCCGGTGACCTCGCGCGGGTAGACCTTCTGGTGCGGCGCGTAGTAGGAGTCGGATCCGCTCGTGTCGGGCGCGTTCATGGCGGCGGTGGACGCATCAGCCATGCGGTCAGGCCGGCCGCCAACGCGCAGAAGGTCCAGAAGAACATGAACCCGATGCTGTACAGCGCGGTGCGCCCCGGTGCCGCACCGGTCGGCTGCAGCAGCGCGACGACCGGCGAAGGATCGACGAACGCGAAGAACAGCACGGTCGCCAGGCTCGCGGCGAGGAACGAGCACCAGATCGCGGTCAGCCACGCGCGACCCGCCGGCTCGCCGGCGGCCGGTGGGTCACGGCTGACGGGCGGCTGCGACACGAGGCCCCTCGCCGAGGCTGAGGACATACGCCGCGAGCAGGCGGATCCGGGTGTCGCCGAGGCGCGATCCCTGGGCCGGCATGTTGTTCTGGCGGCCGAGCGCGATCGTCTCGCGGATGCGCGCCTCGGAGCCGCCGTGCAACCAGATGCCGTCGGTGAGGTCGGGCGCACCGACGGCCATGTTGCCGCGACCATCGGGGCCATGGCAGGCGACGCAGTAGGTCGCGTACTGCGCGGCGCCCACGGTCGCATCACCTGCGCTCGCCTTGCGACCCGACAGCGTCATCACATAGGCGGTGACATCGCCGACGCCCTGATCGCCCAACACCTCCTGCCATGGCGCCATGATCCCCATGCGTCCCTGCGCGATCGATGTGCGGACCGTTTCGGCGTCGCCACCCCACAGCCAGTCGGCGTCGGTGAGGTTCGGGAAGCCCGTCGAGCCGCGGCCGTCCGAGCCATGGCAGGCCGCGCAGTTGTTGGCGAACAGGTTGCGACCGATGGCCACCGCCGCGGGATCGGCGGCGAGTTCCAGCGGGTCACGCTCGGCGAACCGTGCGAGGATCGTCTGCGCCTGCCGCTCCTGCTGCGCCTGCATCTGCTGCCATTCCTTCACCTGGCTCCAGCCGAGGACGCCGCGCACGTTGCCGAGCCCCGGATACAGCGCGACATAGACGACCGCGAACACCACGCTGAGCACGAACAGCCACAGCCACCACCGGGGCAGCGGGTTGTTGTACTCGCGCAGATCGCCGTCCCAGACATGGCCGGTGGTGTCGCTGGTGCGCTCGGCCTCGCCGCGACGCTTGCGCATCCACACCAGCAGCCAAACGGCCGCTACGGTGTTGAGGACGGTCAGGACGATGATGAAGACGGAGACTGCGGGGCTCATCACTTGTCCTCCTCGAGCGGCAGGCGCGCCGCGTCATCGAAGCGCTCGCGGCGGCGGCGGCTCCAAGCCCAGGCGCAGACGGCGATGAAGCCCAACATCGCGGCGAGGGTGGCGATCCCGCGCAGGGTGCCGAGGGTGCTCTCGTCCATGGTCATTTCCATCCCTGCGAAGCGGTGCCGAGGCCCTGGAGATAGGCGACCAACGCGTCCATCTCGGTCTTGCCTGCGACCATGGCGCCCGCCTCGGCGATCTCGGCGTCGGTGTAGGGCACGCCCACCTTGCGCAGGGCCTGCATCTTCTTGGGCGTGAGCGTGGCGTCGAGCTTGCGGTCGACCAGCCACGGGAAGCCGGGCATGTTCGACTCGGGCACGAGGTCGCGCGGGTTGATGAGGTGCAGCCGCTGCCACTCGTCGCTGTACTTGCCCCCCACGCGCGCCAGGTCGGGTCCGGTGCGCTTGGAGCCGAACTGGAACGGATGGTCGTAGACCGACTCGCCGGCGAGCGAATAGTGGCCGTAACGCTCGGTCTCGCCGCGCAGCGGGCGGATCATCTGCGAGTGGCAGACATAGCACCCTTCGCGCAGATAGATGTCGCGGCCCTCGAGCTGCAGCGCGCCGTAGGGCGTGACGCCCGGTGCCGGCTGCGTGACCTCCTTGGACAGCGTGAGCGGGACGATCTCGACCAGTCCGCCGACGCTGATCACGATCGCGATCAACACCCCGAGCAGGCCGACGTTCTTCTCGATGATCTCGTGCTTCATGGTGCGGTCCTCAGGCCGGCTGCGGCGCGTGGGTCGCGGAGCCGGCATCGGGCACAGGCACCGCGGTGGGCCGGCCCTGACCGATCGTCTTCACGACGTTGTAGACCATCAGCAGCATGCCGCCGAACACCAGCAGACCGCCGACCAAGCGGATGGCGTAGTACGGGTAGGTGGCCTTGAGGGCCTCCACGAAGGTGTAGGTGAGCGTGCCGTCGGCGTTCGTGGCCCGCCACATCAGGCCCTGCATCACGCCCGCTATCCACATCGACACGGTGTAGAGCACGATGCCGATGGTGGTCGTCCAGAAATGCACGTCGATCAGGCGCGTGCTCCACATCTCCTTGCGGCCGTAGAGCCGAGGGATCAGCATGTAGAGCGAGCCGACCGTGATCATCGCGACCCAGCCGAGCGCGCCGGAGTGCACATGGCCGATCGTCCAGTCGGTGTAGTGGGACAGCGCGTTGACGGTCTTGATCGACATCATCGGACCTTCGAAGGTCGACATGCCGTAGAAGGACAGCGATACGATCAGGAACTTCAGGATCGGGTCGTCGCGCAGTTTGTGCCACGCGCCCGAGAGGGTCATGATGCCGTTGATCATGCCGCCCCAGGACGGCGCGAGCAGCATCAGCGAGAACACCATGCCCAGGGTCTGCGCCCAGTCGGGCAGCGTCGTGTAGTGCAGGTGGTGCGGTCCCGCCCACATGTAGATCGAGATCAAGGACCAGAAGTGGACGATGGACAGGCGGTAGGAGTAGATCGGCCGCCCGGCCTGCTTCGGCACGAAGTAGTACATCATCCCGAGGAACGCCGCCGTGAGGAAGAACCCCACCGCGTTGTGGCCGTACCACCATTGCACCATCGCATCGACGACGCCCGCATAGGCGGAGTAGCTCTTGGTCAGCGTCACGGGCATCGCCGCGCTGTTGACGATGTGCAGCACCGCGACGGTGATGATGAACGCGGCGAAGAACCAGTTGGCGACGTAGATGTGCTCGACCCGGCGCTTGGCGAGCGTGCCTAGGAACACCACCGCGTAGGCGACCCAGACGAGCGCGATCAGGATGTCGATGGGCCACTCGAGCTCGGCGTACTCCTTGCCGGAGGTGAGGCCGAGCGGCAGCGAGACGGCGGCGAGGACGATCACCAGCTGCCAGCCCCAGAATGTGAACGCGGCGAGCCGGTCCGAGAACAGCCGGACATGGCAGGTGCGCTGCACGATGTAGTACGAGGTGGCGAAGATGGCGCAACCGCCGAAGGCGAAGATGACCGCGTTCGTGTGCAGCGGCCGCAGCCGGCTGAAGGTCAGCCATGGCAGGTCGAAGTTGAGGGCCGGGAACAGCAGCTGCGCGGCGATGATGACGCCGACCAGCATGCCGACCACTCCCCAGACCACCGTCATCAGCGCGAACTGCCTGACGACCTTGTCGTTGTAGGAAACCTTGTCCATCGGACCCCCGGACGGGTTGTTGAGAGGCGCCTCTTCGCGGGCGGCGCAATGTTCCCGCGGGCGCTTCCCTCGTTGAATAGGTAGATGACGCAGCGGCTAGGTAGAAACCGCAGTTGCGTCGTCGGGTGCCGGGGGGGTCATATGCGTCGACTGGACTCGGCCGGAGGTCGGACATGACACGGATCCCGTCGCTGCATCCCCGCAAGGCGCTCGCCATGCTCGCGCTGGTCCTGTGCGCCGGCGGGGTCGCCCACGCGCAGCAGGAAGCGCTGCCTGCAGGCGCGCGTCTGTACCTGGATTGCGGCGCCTGCCATGGTAAGGACGGCGGCGGCGTGGCGGACGGTTCGGTACCGGCGATCGGCGGCCAGCCCGCCGAGGCGCTGATCGCGGCGCTCGAGGATTTCCGGGCGTCGCGTCGACAGGACCTGCGGATGAGGCATTTCTCGGACCCGCAGCACCTCGCCGACACCGCGGAGGTCGCCGCGGTCGCCGGCTACATCGCGACGCTGCGCCGCTCGGCACCGGCCGGCACGGGCGATGGCCGCGATCTCAAGCGGGGCGAGGCGCTGTTCCGCGGTCGCTGCGCGTCCTGCCACGGCCGCGCCGGCGAGGCGAGAGAGATGCCGCCGCGCCGCGCGCTGGCGGGGCAGCATGCGGGCTACATCGTGCGCAAGATGACGGAGGGCGGCATCACCGCCGCGCAGGCGCGCCGCCACGCGTCGCTCGCGAGGGAGCTCGGCGGCGCAGGCGTCGCGGCGATCGCGGACCACCTGTCACGCTTGCCGCCGCCGCCCTGACGGCGGACCGACCGCCCACGCTCAGCTCGCGTCGGGCAGGTCGAGCTCCATCGCCATGCGCACCAGCTGCGCGAGGGACTGCGCGCCCATCTTCTCCATGACCCTCGCGCGGTGGATCTCGACGGTGCGCTGGCTGATGTCTAGATCGCCCGCCATGACCTTGTTGGCCTTGCCCTTGGTCACGAGGAGCAACACCTCTTGTTCGCGCGGCGTCAGGGACCCGTAGCGGCGGCGCAGCACATCCCGCTGGGCGAGCGACTGCCGGTCGGCGTGGTCGGCGGCGAGCGCGCGCTGCACGCGGTCGATGAGGTCCTGGTCCCGGAACGGCTTCTGCAGGAAGTCGAAGGCGCCGTGCTGGATCGCCTCGACGGCCATCGGGATGTCGCC